>JANMSR010000162.1:0-2569 GCA_031389565.1 Burkholderiales bacterium | reverse complement strand
CTCATGGCCGGCGTGGCGCAGTTCAACGTGCCCCTGCTGGCCGAAGTCGGCGTCGGTGCGAACTGGGACCAGGCGCATTGAGCGCACAAGCCTGTCGAGCTGGGAGAGTCACATGATCTACACGCCGCTGTCACGTTGGGGCGCGCACCTACCCCGATGCGCACTGGCGCGGCGTGGTGCCGCGCAGCGAGTTGCCGCGCATCTACAGCGCGGCCGATGTCTTCGTCTTCCCCGGTCGCAGCGAGACCTTCGGCCTGGTGATGCTCGAAGCCATGGCCTGCGGTACACCGGTGGCGGCCTACCCGGTGGCCGGGCCGCTCGACGTGGTCGGCCGCTCGCACGGTGGCGTGTTGAATGACGATCTGCGCGAAGCGGCGCTGCAAGCCTCGGCCCTGCTCCGCAGTGACGCCATCGAGCGCGCGCGGCACTTCGACTGGCAACGTGTGTGCGACGAGTTCGAGCAGGGATTGGTGCGCACCGGGGCTGTCACGCCATTGTCGCAAAAGCTTCATAAACTCGGCACATGACCGAAGAGCGTGCCGCGAGCGAGGCCGCCGCGCCCGTCAGCGCGGGTGCATCGGTGCGAGCCGGCCTGCTCAACCGCGAGCAGGCGATCCTGGCCTTCAACCGGCGCGTGCTGGCGCAGGCCGAGCGCGCCGATGTGCCGCTGCTCGAACGCCTGCGCTACATCACCATCGTGTCGTCCAACCTCGACGAGTTCTTCGAGGTGCGATTCGCCGATTACCTCGAAGCCGTGCGCGCCTCGGACGATGCCGCGTCGCGGCGCGACATGGACGAGCTCGCGGCCAGCACCCACGCGCTGATCGACGCGCAGTACGCGCTGTTCAACGAGCAGGTGATGCCGGCGCTGGCGCAGGCCGGCATCGAAGTCGTCAACCACGCCCAGCGCAGCGCGGCGCAACGCCACTGGGTGGCGCGGTTCTTCGAGACCCAGGTGCGGCCGCTGCTGGTGCCGGTGGGCCTGGACCCGGCGCATCCGTTCCCGCTGGTGGCCAACAAGAGCCTGAACTTCGTCGTGCGCCTGGGCGGCCGCGACGCCTTCGGGCGCGAGAACCGCACGGCCATCGTCAAGGTGCCGCGGGTGCTGCCGCGCGTGATCCGGCTGCCCGATGCGCTGTGCCCGCGGGGCCGGCAAGGATTCGTGCTGCTGTCGAGCGTGATCCGCGCCCACCTCGAGTCGCTGTTTCCGGGGCGCACGGTGGAGTCGTTCTCGCAGTTTCGCGTCACCCGCGACTCCGAGCTCGAGGTCGACGAAGACGACGTCACCAACTTGCGCCAGGCGCTGCGCTCGGGCCTGACGACGCGTCACTTCGGCCAGGCGATCCGGCTCGAAGTGGTCGCCACCTGTCCGCTGGATTTGTCGCAGTTGCTGCTCGAGCAGTTCAGCCTGCCCGACGCGGCGCTGTACCGCGTCAACGGGCCCGTCAACCTGGTGCGGCTCGAGCAACTGATCGACCAGGCCGGCCCGGCCCTGCGCTTCGCGCCCTACGAGCCGGTCTGGCCGCAGGGCCGGCTGGTGCGCGGTGAATCGATCTTCGCGCGCCTGCGCGAGCGGGGCGACGTGCTGCTGCACCACCCGTACGAGAGCTTCGAGCCGGTGGTGGCCTTCCTGCGCGAGGCGGTGCACGACCCCGACGTGCTGGCCATCAAGCAGACGATCTACCGCACCGGCAGCGACAGCGTGCTGATGGAGCTGCTGATCGACGCCGCGCGGCGCGGCAAGGAAGTCCTGGTCGTGGTCGAGCTGAAGGCACGCTTCGACGAAGAGGCCAACATCAACTGGGCCGAGCGGCTGGAGGCGGTGGGCGCGCAGGTGGTGTACGGCATCGTCGGGCTGAAGACGCATGCCAAGCTGCTGCTGGTGACACGGCGCGAGGGCACCCACCTTCGCCGCTACCTGCACCTGTCCACCGGCAACTACAACCCGCGCACCGCGCGGCTGTACACCGACATCAGCACCCTCACGGCCGATGCCGAACTCACCGCCGATGCCGATGCGGTGCTGCAGCAGCTCGCCAGCCTGATCAAGCCGCGGGCGCCACGCCAGATGATGACCGCGCCCTTCGTGCTGCACCGGCGCATGGTGGCCCTCGTCGGCCGTGTGGCCACGTCGGCGCACGGCGGCGGGCCCGCGCGCATCGTGGCCAAGCTCAATGCGCTGACCGACCCGGGGCTGATCGACGCGCTGCAGGCCGCGGGCCGCGCCGGCGCGCAGATCGACCTGATCGTGCGCGGCGCCTGTCTGCTGCCACCGGGCGTGCCTGGGGTCAGCGACAACATCCGCGTGCGCTCGGTGGTCGGGCGTTTTCTCGAACACACCCGCGTGACGTACTTCCGCTGGGGTGCGGCCGAGGCCGACGAGGCGCTGTACCTGTCGAGTGCCGACTGGATGAGCCGCAACATGTTCCGCCGCATCGAAGTCGCCTGGCCGGTGCGCGATGCGCGGCTGCGCCAGCGCGTGATCGACGAATGCCTGGTGCCCTACCTGCACGACCGCTGCGACGCCTGGGCCCAGCGGGCCGACGGCAGCTACCAGCGCGTGGCCGAG
>JANMSR010000140.1:0-8192 GCA_031389565.1 Burkholderiales bacterium | reverse complement strand
GACTCCGGGGACCGGGGTGTTTTTCCACGAGGAGCTTCGATGAGCATACTGAAGACGATCACATCGCGCCGCCGCTTCATGCAGGCCAGCGGTGCAGCGGGTGCCGCGGTCGGCGTCGGCCAGATCAGCGGTCTGAGCACCCTGTCGCAGGCGCAGACGACTGCGCCGAAGGCCGCGGGTGGCGGCAAGACGGTGGTCACCAAGAGCATCTGCGCGCAGTGCCCGGCGCGCTGCGGCATCGATGTCTCGACCACCGACGGCCGCGTGCACGCCATCTACGGCAATCCGGATCATCCGATCGCCAATGGCAAGCTGTGTCCGAAGGGCCCGCTGGGGCTGTATGTGCTCTACGACCCGGATCGCGTCAAGGGCCCGATGAAGCGCACCAACCCGAACAAGGGTCGCGACCAGGATCCGAAGTTCGTGCCCATCTCCTGGGACGAGGCGCTGAACACGGTCGCCGCGCGCCTGACGGCGCTGCGCGAGAAAGGCGAGGCCCATCGCTTCTCGCTGATGTTCGGCCGCGGCTGGGGCGCGTCCGAGGTCGGCGTGCCGATCAACAGCTTCGCCGTGCTCTACGGCTCGCCCAACGTCGGCATCGGCCACTCGTCGCTGTGCTCCGACGGCTCGGTGCTGGCCAAGCAGTGCACCGACGGCAATGCCTCGTACAGCTCGTACGACTACAACCACAGCAACTACCTGCTGATGTTCGGCGCCAACGTCCTCGAGGCGTTCCGGCCCTACAACCACAACATGCAGGTGTGGGGCTACATTCGCGGCGAGAAGGCGCCGAAGACGCGCGTCACCGCCGTCGACGTGCACATGAACCAGACCCTGTCGGCAGCCGACCGCGGCCTGATGATCAAGCCCGGCACCGACGGCGCGCTGGCCTTGTCGATCGCCCACGTGATCCTCACCGAGGGGCTGTGGGAGCGCAGCTTCGTCGGCGACTTCAAGGACGGCGTCAATCGCTTCAAGGCCGGGCAAGAGGTCGAGGCGGCCAGCTTCAACCAGAAGTGGGTGCACGGTCTGGTCGAATGGTGGAACGCCGAACTGAAGGACCGCACGCCGAAGTGGGCCGCGGGCATTACCACGCTGGCCGAGAAGGACATCCTGGCCACCGCGCGTGAGTTCGGCAGCACGCGGCCGGCGATCGCGCTCTTCGAACGCGGCGCCCACACGCACAGCAACGGCGTCTACAACGGCATGGCTATCCACAGCCTGAACGCCCTGGTCGGCTCGCTCTACGCCGAGGGCGGCATGGGCTACCAGATGGGCCCGTCCTACGGCGGCATGCCGGTCAAGGAAGACGACTTCAAGGACGACATCGCCAAGAAGGTCAGCCAGCCGCGCATCGACCTGAAGGGCCACGCCGACGGCTATCCGCTGGCCAAGAACATGATGCAGGAGATCCCGAAGAACCACCTGGCGGGCAAGCCCTACAAGCTCGACACGGTCATGTTCTACATGACCAACCCGGTGTTCTCGGCGCCGAACGCGACGGAATGGGAAAAGATGCTGAAGGAGGTGTTCGTCATCGACACCTCGCCGTTCCCGAGCGAGACCTCGGTCTACTCCGACCTGATCCTGCCCGACCACACCTACCTCGAGCGGCTGCAGGACGCCCCGACCTACCCGTTCCAAGGCTACCCCTTGGCCCAACTGCGCACGCCGGCGATCAAGCCCATGTACGACACCAAGTACTTCGCCGACACGCTGATCGAGATCGGCAAGCGCATCAATGCACCGATGGCCGGCTTCTACAAGGCGATCGACAATTCGGAGAACATCATCCGACACCTGGCCAAGGGCTTCGAGAAGGACCCTGGCGACAACGGCGTGAACAGCTTCGAGAGCTGGAAGGAAAAGGGCGTCTGGTACAAGAAGCCCTACCACTGGCGCCAGGTGCGCGGCGAGTTCTTCGAGTGGGACGGCAAGGCCTACGCCAAGGCCATGAGCGCCGACGACGTGAAGGCCAAACTGCTCAAGACGCCTTCGGGCAAGTTCGAGTTCAAGTCGGGCTACCTCGAAAAGAACGCCGAGTACGTGAGCAAGCACCTGGGCATGCCGGCTGACAAGGTCGGCTTCCCGCAGTGGGTCGAGCCCAAGCACACCGGCGGCGGCGACCTGCACTTCATCACGCCGAAAAATGCGATGCACGCCGAAGGGCGCAGCGCCAACATGCCGCATGCGATCTCGCTGATGCAACCCACCGTGGGCGGCAAGCGCCACACGCTGATGGAGATGCATCCCGAGACCGCCAAGGCGCGCAACATCAAGGATGGTGACAAGGTCAAGGTCAGCACCGACCTGGGAAGCATCAATGCGGTGGTGCGCGTGACCGAGCTGACCCGCCCCGACACCGTGGTGCTGCCCTTCGAGGATGGCCACTGGGCGCATGGCCGCTGGGCCAAGGGCCGCGGCAGTTTCGTCGATTCGATCGTCGCCAACCAATCCGACCGCATCTCCGGCATGGCCAGCTACTACACGGCCAAAGTCAAGGTCGAGCGGGCCTGAGCCCACCAACATTAGGAGTGAAACGACATGGCAAAGTGGGGAATGGTCATCGACCTCGAGAAGTGCACGGGCTGCCAGGCCTGCACGACGGCGTGCCAGATGGAAAACACGCGCCAGCCGGGTGAGAACTGGCAGGACGTCCTGTATTACACCGAGGGCAAGTTTCCGACGCCCGAACTGAAGTGGTTCCCGCGGCCCTGCATGCACTGCGAGGAGCCGTCGTGCGTGCACGTGTGCCCGACCAAGGCCACGTACAAGGATCCCGACGGCTTCGTGCTGATCGACTGGAACAAGTGCATCGGCTGCAAGTACTGCATGATCGCCTGCCCGTACGGCGTGCGTTTCTACACCGACGAAAAGGCGGCGGTGGCGCCGGACATCAAGGGCGTATTTCCAAGCGATTCCGGCAAGCAGTGGAACCCGCCCTGGAAGATGCCCGACGCCAGCGAGGACATGGCCAAGGGCATCGGCGTGCAGCCGCGCGGCGTGGTGTCCAAGTGCACGTTCTGCAACCACCGCGTGTCCAAGGCGCCGGCCGGAACTGCCGACCTGGACCCGGCCAACCCGGCCACGCGCGAGTTCACGCCAGCCTGCGTGGTGACCTGCGCACCGGGCGCGCGCGTCTTCGGTGACCTGAACAACCCGAGCAGCGAAATCAACAAGCTGATCTCCAACCGCGGCGGCGTGCGCCTGCTTGACCAAACCGGCAACAAGCCGCAGGTGTACTACTTGGCCGGCGGCGGTGCGGCGGCGGTGCCGTCGAGCCGTGTCACCAACAAGTCATGAGGAGGTAACTGGACATGACAACTCAATCGCAAACCATGGGCCCGGTCAACGGCGTTCTGGCGGCCGCGGCGCTTGGACTGGTCATCAGTCTGGGCGTCGCGATGATGAACCTGATGTCGGATGGGCATGCGGCGTTCAACAGCGCGAGCAACGGGGTGACCTGGGGCCTGCCGGTGGTGAACTACGTGTTCTTCGCATTGACATCCACCGGCCTGACGCTGGTCGCTTCGCTGGCGCTGGTGTTCGGGATGAAGGAGTTCTATCCGATCGCCAAACGTTGCATCTGGCTGGCGCTGGCGGCGATCCTCGCCGGCTTTGTTTCTCTGGCGCTGGAACTGGGACACCCCTTCCGGATGATCTGGGCGATCCCGCTGAACTTCCAGATCGACTCGCCGCTGCTGTGGATGGGTGGGTTCTATTCGCTCTTCCTGGTCCTCGGCGTGCTCAAGTTCCTGAAGATAAACAGCGGTGACTGGGACAGCTCCGGCAGCCGCACGCTGGGCATCGCCGCGCTCACTGCAGAGATCTTCGCCGCCCTGACGCTGGGCTCAGCCTTCGGCATGATGGCCATGCGCCCGTTCTGGTACGGGCCGGAAGTTCCGCTGAACTTCCTGCTCACGGCCGCCACGTCCGGTGCCGCGTTCGCCATGCTGATCACCCACATCGCCTACGGCAGCGTCGAGGGCATGCCCGAAAAGGTGCGCGCCGTGATGTCGGGCGCGATGCCCAAGGTATTCGCGACTGTCGTGGCGCTGTTCTTCCTGATGACGCTGTACCGGACCATCACCGGACTGTGGAGCAATGCGGACGGCCTGCAGGTGTGGGACATGATCGTCAGGACCCCGTGGTACTGGGCCGAGATGATTGCGCTGGTGGCGGCTTTCTTCCTGATGGTGGGGGCCGGCACCCGCACCCAGGGCAAGATGCAGGTTCTCGCGGCGCTGCTCACGCTGGTCGCCGTGTTCATCGGCCGTTATGAGTTCGTGGTGGGCGGGCAGTTGGTGCCGCTGTTCAAGGGCTCCTGGGTGCCCGGCCTCATCAACTATGCGCCATCGCTGAGCGAGTGGATGCTGACCCTGTTGGCGTTGTCGATCACCTTCGTCGTCTACGCAGTTGGTGAACGCAAGTTCAACCTCTCGGCCATGCCGGATAGTGCCTGAGGGCGGAGACGCCTGGCCCACGGGGAGCCTGGGGCCTGGCGTGTGGATTCTCCGGGCGGGCACCAGGTCCGCCCTTTTCACGTCGACATTGAAGGTATGAACATGGATGCCAGGAATCACCAGGAGTTGTCCGCGCGCGCGGAGTTCTACCTTTGCATGGCACGCGCCTTCATGACGCCCCGGGACGATGCGATGTTTCAGGCCATGCGCGACGTCCTGGCCGATGATCTCGGCGAACTCGCGGCACAACTGGGCTACGACCTGGAGGCCGTTCTCGCCCGGTACCGCGCAGAGATGCAGCGCATACCCGACGCCACTGCCCTGCTGCAGATCTACAGCGGGATTTTCCTTTCGCCACCGGTGCCGGCACGCATCAATGTCGGCACGTACCTTGATGGTGCAATGAACGGCGGCAGCGTCAAGGAAATGGAAGAGGCCTACCAACTGTGCGGCGTCCAGCGCGACGAGGGCTTTCGCGACTTGTCCGACCATGTGTCGGTGCAACTTGAATTCGTCGCCCTTTTGTACGCGACCCAGGCCCGGCGCTTCAGCGGCGAGAGTGCCGAGGCACCGCTGCCGGTCGATCCGGGCCAGTTCTTGCAAACCTTTGCCAGGCGCTGGCTGGGCGGGTTTTGCGCTGACCTGGCGCAGGCCACCGCAGAGCGCGAACTCGAGGCGAACCCCTACCTGCCGCTGGCGCGGATGCTGAAGGAGGCCGTGGCGCGTGATGCGGTGGTGCTGGAAGTGGACGCCAAGGCCGCGCAAAAGCAGAACGCCATCGCGCAGGCGCGGGCCAAATACGCCGGTCGCGAAATCACCGAAGAAGACATCGCGATAATCAAACGCAAGCTCGAGGAGCGCGGCTTGTCGACGGCGCACTTGTCGGTACCGCTCGAGATGCGCGACACGGCGATGGGCCTGGGCAAGAAGAGCACGCCGGGCTTGCGCTGAAGGCCGGCTTGAAGCGCTGGGTGTGCTACCTGATGGCGGCGCTGTGGGCCGCTCAGGCGTGCGCCGAAATGGACGCCGCAGACTACCAGATCAACGACGTCATCGAGTCGGGCGTGGCGCGCGACAGGGTCAAGGCCGAGATCGCCAGAGACATCGACAGGCAAGCGCAGCAAGCGCAGCGGCAAGCCGAGGACGAGGCACGCCGCCATGCCGCCGCGCAAGCCGAAGCGGCCCGACGCCCCTACGCTGAACGCTTGCTGCAGGCGCGCTGCACGGTCTGCCATCCCGCCGACAACTACCTCCACCAACGCCACACGTCATTCGGCTGGCATCTCGTCATCGGGCGCATGCGCCATCTCAACCGCGCCCCGGTGAGCTGGGATGAACAGAGCGTCCTCGCCGCGGAATTGGCGCGCATCCGCCCGGCCCGGCCGCTGGATGCCGCGGCCGAATACGGCGCCGGACTGGTGGCCTTGGCGGCACCGCTGGCGCTGGGCTGGGGACTGAACGGTTGGCGGCGGGCGTCGTCGGCGGCGCGCAAAGATGCGGCTTCTCGTGGCTGATGCCCTCGAGCGGGCTGTGCCCGCGCGCGGCCGCGCTCAACCACCCGTCTTGGCCATGACCCGAATCACCTTGCCCGGCGCTTCCCGGAACTCGTGGCGCTCGGGCTTCAGGTCGATAGCCGCGCGGATTGCGGCGGTCAGTTCGGCATCGCTCGCGCCGGCGCGCAGCAGCGGGCGCAGCGCCAGGCTGTGGTCTTGCCCCAGACACATGTAGAGCGTGCCATCGACCGACAGGCGAACCCGGTTGCAGGTCGCGCAGAAGTGCTGCGACAGCGGCGTGATGAAGCCGACGCTGAAGCGGCCGTCGGCGGACCGCAGGTACCGGGCTGGCCCACCGCCCGCGACGACCGCGTCGAGCAGGCCGTGGCGCTGTTGCAGACGCTGGCGGATCGGTTGCAGGTCGGCGAACGGCGCTGCGCGTCCGCTGTCTCCGACGGGCATGGCTTCGATCAGCCTGAGCACAAAGCCATGCTCGATGGCGAAGGCGGCCATGTCGTCGATCTCGTCGTCGTTGACACCCCGCATCAGCACCATATTGAGCTTGATCGGCTGGAACCCGACCCGCTTGGCGGCCATCAATCCGGCGAGCACCTGGTCCAGCACGTCGCGGCCGGTGATCTGCTGCAGCCGCTCGGCGCGCAAGGAATCGAGGCTGACGTTCAGGCGCGAAACCCCGGCTGCCATGAGCGCGGCAGCGTGAGTCGCCAACTGGGTGGCGTTCGTGCTCAGCGACAGGTCATGCACGCCTGGCAGGGCCTTGAGCTGGCCGGCGAGTTGGGCGAGCCCACGGCGCAGCAGCGGTTCGCCCCCCGTCAGGCGAATCCGACCGACGCCCAGCGCGGCGAACACGCCGACGACACGCGCGATCTCGTCGAAGTCGAGGCAGTGCTCGCGTTCTTCGAAGTCCCTGAATCCCTTGGGCAGGCAGTAACTGCAGCGCAGGTCGCAGCGATCGGTGACCGAAACTCGAAGGTAGTCGATGGTTCGGCCAAACAGATCGTGAAGTGCGGCAAACGGTGGTGACATGGTTCTGCCTCCCAATGGCTCCACTTGGAGCTGCAATCCCTGTGCCACCGGGTCGGCGCGATGCCGCCTGCGCTGCCTGCCGGCGCAGCGGTTCTTTCACCTCGCTCCGCGCCTGTCCAGTGCGTTACCGGACGGTAACGCGGCCGCGGCCGCGATGTCACCGCACGGCAACCGCCACGCCATCGAGTGGGCCGCCGAAGTCAATCAGAATGCGGGTCTTGCCGGCGGCAGTTCATTCAAGGCAACGCTGAGAGCGTCTCGCGTTCTGGCGCGTGACTTGCTTGCGTCGTCTGGGAGACAGCGGAGTTCACCGATGCAATGACAGCGAAAACCGACGCGGCGAGATGAGCCTCGCTACCTGTCGAATTGGGCGCGCGAGGCGATCATGGGCAAAGTAGTGGCGTAGAGAAGGGAGCGTCGACACATGCACAATATCCCGATGCCACAAAGTGCGCACGCTCTGTCAGCGGTCGCACGGTCAGTGGACAGCGACGACGCGGAGGATTTCGCCCTCACGCTGATTGCGTCGCGCCAGAACGTCTCGGCCAAACGCCTGGTCGAACCCGGTCCGACAGCCGAGCAACTCCACGCGCTGCTCGCGGCGGCGGCTGCCGCGCCCGACCACGGCCTGCTGACGCCGTGGCGATTCGTCATCGTGCCCGTCGACAGGCGCCATCTGCTGGCCGAAGTCTTTGCGCTGGCGCTCATCGACCGCGACCCGGGTGCAACGCTGGAGCAGATCGAGTCCGCCCGCGAGAAGGCCCACCGCGCGCCGCTGCTGCTGGTGGCCATCGCCTGCTTGGGGTCGCGCGACCCCGACACACCGCCCCTGGAGCGCATGGTGTCGATGGGCGCGGCGATACAGAACCTGCTGCTGGGCGCTCACGCCATGGGCTTCGGTGCGGGGCTCACGAGCGGCCAGGCCATGGCGTCGCCGCGATTGCGGGCCTTGCTCTCGCTGGGCGAGGGCGAGCAGGCGGTGTGCTGCGTCAACGTGGGCCGGGTCACGAAGAGCAAGCCAGGCCGCTTGCGGCCCGAACCAGCGTTTTTCGTCAGCACGCTCTGAACGTGTCAGGCATCGATGCCCTGATATTCGACCTGGACGGAACGCTGGCCGATACGGAGGAAGCGCACCGCCTGGCGTTCAACCTCGCCTTCGAGCGCTACCGCCTCGGCTGGCGCTGGAGTC
>JANMSR010000057.1:0-1510 GCA_031389565.1 Burkholderiales bacterium | reverse complement strand
ACCTTCAGGCCCTTCATCTCGGCCAGGTTGCGCACCGGCTTGTTGACGAAGATATTGCGCGTGCCGCCGCCGGCATAGCCGATCAGCATGACCTCGGCGTTCTTGGCCACCTCGTCGGCGATCGGTTTCAGCAGGTCGGCGTCGAGCACCTTGTTCCAGTGCGCCAGGTCACGGAACAGGAAGGGCGCATCGATGAACGGCGCGGCCTTCGAGAAGGTGGACATGTGGGCCGGCGAGACGATGCCGTAGTCCACCGCCTTGCCTTGCGCCATGTACTCGAAGTACTGCTTCTCGAGGCCGAGTTCGCTATTGCGATGCAGCACGAAGTTGATCGGCTTGGCGTAGTACTTCTTGACCAGCTCCTCGAACTTCAGCAGGGCCTTGTTGAAGGCGTGGTCGTCGTTGAACTGCACCGCGCCGTGCAGCGTGATCGCCTGCGCCTGGGCCGCAGTGTGAACACTCGCGATGAAGGGTCCCGTGATCGCCGCGCCTGCGGCCACGGTGCCGATGAACTGTCTGCGTTGCATGGCCTGTCTCCTGGTTGGGCGGGTCAGCCTAACCAGATGACCGGGGGTGCGCATTAGGGCCAGCCCCGAGGCCGCGGCCGGAATCGGCCCCGCCGTGGCGGCTCGCGCCACGCTACATTGCCGGCCGGAGTGACGACACCATGAGCCCGCCGGGCCGCCCCAAGGCGAATACCGCAGTGCGAAGCACGGAGTTGCCTGATGAGCTGCATCGTTCTCGTTCACGGCGCCTGGGGCGGGGCCTGGATCTGGCGCCGCGTGCTGGCGCCGCTGCGCGCCGCCGGCCACGAGCTGCACGCCGTTACGCTCAGCGGCGACGGCGAGCGCACGCACCTGCGCCATGCCGGCATCACGCTGCGCACGCACATCGACGACGTGCTCGGCCTGATCGACGCCGAAGAGCTGCGCGACACCGTGCTGGTCGGCCACAGCTATGCCGGCATGGTGATCACCGGTGCGGCGGACGCGTTGCTGGCGCGCGGCGCGGGTCGGTTGAAGCGACTGGTCTGCGTCGACGCCCAGGTGCCGCTACCGGGCGAAAGCTGGAGCAGCCTGCACCCGCCCGAGGTGGTGGCGCAGCGCATCGCCGCCGCGGCGGCCAACGACGGCGCGCTGCCGCCGCCCGACCCGGCCGCCTTCGGCCTGGCCGGCGCCGACCGCGACTGGCTGCTGCGCCGCCAGGTACCGCACCCCTTCGGCGCCTACCGCGAGCCGCTGCATTTCGACGCCGCGCGGCTGGCCGGCGTGCCGCGCACCTACCTCGCCTGCACCGCACCGGCGCTCGCGACCGTGGTGCCCCATCACCAGCGCATCCGCACCCTGCCCGGCTGGCAGGTGATCGAGCTGGCCACCGGCCATTGCCCGATGGTCAGTGCGCCAGACGCGTTGGCCCGGCACCTGCTCGCGCTGACCTGACCACGCGCGCTGTCGGCCGCGCGGACATCTGCGCGCAAAGCAGACAGCCCGCCCGGCCCTCGATCGGCGCC
>JANMSR010000043.1:0-1748 GCA_031389565.1 Burkholderiales bacterium | reverse complement strand
ATGTTCGGCGGCATGCTGGCGCTGATGGCCGTGCGCGTGCCCATCGCCGCCGCGATGTTCATCCCCGGCGCCTTGGGCTATTGGGCGATGAGCAACGACCTCGCCCTGCTCAACCAATTGAAGGGCAGCGCGGTGGCGCGCCTGACGGTGTACGACCTGTCGGTGATTCCGTTGTTTCTGTTGATGGGCCAGTTCGCCACGCAAGGCGGCCTGTCGCGCGCGCTGTTCCTGGCCGCGGCGGCCTTCGTCGGCCACGTCCGCGGTGGCCTGGCGATGGCCTCGGTGCTGGCGGCCGGCGCCTTTGGCGCGGTGTGCGGCTCGTCGGTGGCGACCTCGGCCACGATCACCCAGGTCGCCTACCCGCAGATGAAGCGCCACGGCTACCACGGGCGCTTTTCCACCGCCACGCTGGCGGCCAGCGGCACGCTGGGGATCCTGATCCCGCCGTCGGTGCCCCTGGTGGTCTACGCCATCCTGACCGAGCAGAACATCGCCAAGCTGTTTGCCGCGGCCATGGTTCCGGGGCTGATCGCGATGTGCGGCTACCTGGTGGTGGTCGGCCTCGTGGCGCGCCGCCACCCCGAACAGGCGCCGCCTTCCGACCCGGTGCCCTGGCCCGAGCGCTGGCGCGCGCTGCTGGGCATCTGGCCGATCGTGGTCATCTTCTTGATCGTCTTCGGCGGCATCTACACCGGGCTGTTCTCGCCCACCGAGGGCGCGGCGGTCGGCGCCGTCGGCACCTTCATCGCCGCACTCGGCCAGCGCGAACTCACGTGGCAAGGTGTTCGCCGCAGCTTCATCGGCAGCGCCGAGACGAGCGCGATGGTGTTCATGATCTTCCTCGGCGCCGACATGATCAACGCCGCGCTGGCGCTGACCGCCATGCCCGCCGCGGTGGCCGACTGGGTGGGCCACCTGCCGGTGGCGCCGCTGGTGATCGTCGGCGCGGTGCTGGTGCTCTACATCATCCTGGGCGGCGTGATGGACGAGCTGTCGATGATGCTGCTGACCATCCCCGTGATCTTCCCGGCCATCATGCAACTGCCGCTGATGGGCCTGGCGCCCGAGAGCAAGGCCCTCTGGTTCGGCATCCTGGTGCTGATGACGGTGAGCTTCGGCCTGATCGCGCCGCCGGTGGGCCTGAACGTCTACGTCGTCAACGGCATCGCCAGGGACGTGCCGATGAACGAGACCTACAAGGGCGTGATGCCCTTCCTGGCCTGGGACCTGGTGCGCATGCTGCTGCTGCTGCTGTTTCCGTCGCTGAGCCTGGGCTTGGTGCAACTGCTGTACAAGTAGCGTGTGCGGCGGACGCCGCGCCGCGTCAATTCGTATTGAGCTTGTCGACGTGCAGCGCGAGCAAAGCCGCAGGCGGCTTTGCCGATCGCTACCTTGATGCGACGGCCAGCACCGCCTTTGGATTGGTACTCGCAATGGCAAGGAGTGTGCGAGCTGCGCCGCTCGGCTGTTTGCGACCTTGCTCCCACCCTTGCAGCGTTCGAACCGAGACGCCCAGGAGCGCTGCGAACTGCGACTGGGAAAGGCCCGTCTTGTTTCGCGCCTCGATGACTGGGGACGACACCACGCGGACATGACCGGCCTTCATTTCGCGCACGGACTGCAACAGCTCAGCCGCGAGATCGCGTTTGGCTTCGTAGGCGGCCAGCTCAGCTTTGGTGAGGGGTTTACTCTTCGAGGGCACGGCGAATCTCCTTTAGTTTGGCTGCGGTGAGGTTGTCGGTCTTGGA
>JANMSR010000026.1:0-1655 GCA_031389565.1 Burkholderiales bacterium | reverse complement strand
CAGCTCGGCGCCGCAGCCAGCAGCCAGCAGGCTGCCAACAAGCGGCCGGCCCGCAGTGCGCTGTGCAGGGGCGCCAGATGGATGCAATCGGTGTGTGAGTCGCTCATGAGCTAGTTGTTGCGGCAATGAATGCGTTCGCGTGGCGGGCCACGCGAAGCCGGGCCGCCGTGTGGGCGGCCCTGCGGCAACGGCGCGCGATTCTAGCCCGCACGCGTCGCCGCACCGCCCGCATGCGCCCGGCTAAACTGAGCCCAATGTTGCTGCTCGTGTCGGCCTTCGCGGTCTCGTTTCTGGTCACGCTCGTGATCGTGCGCAGCGCCAAGCGGTTGGAGCGCATGGTCGGCGACCATGACTTGTCGGGGCCGCAGAAGTTTCATTTCCACGCGGTGCCGCGCATTGGCGGACTGGGCATCGTGCTCGGCGTGGCGGCCGGCGCGGCCGTGCTGGCTTGGAGCGAGCCGGCCACGGCAGCGTGGTCGGCTGTGTTTCTGGGCTGCGCGCTGCCGGCCTTCGCGGCCGGCATTGCCGAAGACCTGACCAAGATGCAGAGCCCGCGGCGGCGGTTGTTCTTCACGGCTGTATCCGCCGCTTTGGCGGTGTGGCTGGTGCAGGCGGTGATCCGCCGCACCGACATTCCCGGCCTCGACTGGATCGTCGCCTTCCCGCTCGGCGCGCTGTTGGTTACGGTCTTCGTGGTCGCCGGCGTGGCCAATGCCGTCAACATCATCGACGGCTTTAATGGCTTGGCCTCGATGTGCGTGGTGATCATGCTGGTCGGCCTGGCCTATGTCGCCTTCGCCGTCGATGATCGCTTGATCGCACTCTTGGCGCTCGCCGGCGTCGGTGCCGTGCTCGGCTTCTTTGTCTGGAACTACCCTGCGGGTCTGGTGTTCCTGGGCGACGGCGGGGCCTATTTCCTCGGTTTCTACTTGGCCGAATTGGCGATCCTGCTCTTGCACCGCAACCCTAGCGTGTCGCCGATGTTCCCGCTCTTGCTGTGCCTGTACCCCGTCTTCGAGACCCTGTTCTCGATTTATCGCCGCAAATGGCTGCGCGGGGCGCCCGTGGGCATGCCCGACGGCGCCCACCTGCACAGCCTCATCTACCGCCGCTTCCTGCGCTGGGCCGCGGGCGAACGCAGCGCGCGCGAACTGACGCGCCGCAATTCGATGACTGCGCCCTACCTGTGGATGCTGTGCTCGATGTCCGTCGTGCCGGCCGTGCTGTGGTTCGACAGCAGCGCCATTCAAGGCGTCTTCATCGTGTTGTTCGGCGCCAGCTACGTCTTCCTGTACTGGCGCATCGTTCGCTTCAAGGCACCGCGCTGGCTGGCATTGCGACAGCGCAAGCCCTGACAAGGGATAATCCGCGGGTGATTACCGACACCCCCAACGACTCCCTCGCCGCCGAAGCCCCCGCGCCCGCCCGCTTCGACACCCTTCCGCTCGACCCCAAACTGCTGCGCGCGGTGGCCGATTCCGGCTATATCGCGATGACGCCGATCCAGGCCAAGGCGATCCCGATCGTGCTCGACGGCCGCGATGTGATGGGCGCGGCGCAAACCGGCACCGGCAAGACGGCGGCCTTCACGATCCCGCTTTTGCAGAAGATGCTCAAGCACGAGAATGCCAGCATGTCGCCGGCGCGACATCCGG
>JANMSR010000025.1:0-4465 GCA_031389565.1 Burkholderiales bacterium | reverse complement strand
TTTGCCGACATCTTTTTCAACAACTGCTTCAAGAACGGCCTGCTGCCGATCGTGCTGCCCGAGCACGAGGTGGCGCGGCTGTTCGACGAGATCGCGGCCTTCCCCGGCTACGCGCTGACGATCGACCTGCCGCGCCAGGCGGTGGTCAAGCCCGACGGCGCCGAGCTGGCGTTCGAGGTGCAGGCCTTTCGCAAGCAGTGCCTGCTCAACGGCTGGGACGACATCGGCCTGACACTGCGCCATGCCGACAAGATTCGCGCCTTCGAGGCCGAGCGCCTGGCGCGCATGCCATGGCTGGACCATCGGCCGGGTTAGCGCGTGTTGCCGCGGCTGGTCCACCGCCTGGTCTTCAGCCGCCGCTGGCTGACGTTCACCGTGATGGGCCTGGCCTTCTTGGCCTTCGGCGCTGGCACCTTCAACCTGTTCTTTGTGCTCAAGGCCAACAGCGATCTCGTCTTCGAGCATGGCTGGATGGCCTTGGGTGACGGCGCGGCGCAGCAGTTGGTCGAGTTGCTGGTCACGGCCTATCTGAGCATGGCCGCCTACGTATTGTTCAAGGCCTGCGAGCACCGCCTGGTGTACTGGCTGGCGCAACCCGAGAAAGACATCGAATGAAGATTGCTGTGCTGCCGGGCGATGGCATCGGGACCGAGATCGTGGCCGAGGCCGTGAAAGTGCTGCGGGCGCTTGAGCTGCCGCTCGAGATGGAGACCGCGCTGGTCGGCGGCGCCGCCTATGAGGCCCACGGCCATCCGCTGCCCGACGCAACGCTGGCGTTGGCCCAGGCCGCCGACGCGGTGCTGTTCGGCGCGGTCGGCGACTGGAAGTACGACACGCTCGAGCGTGCACTGCGGCCCGAGCAGGCGATCCTCGGCCTGCGCAAACAGCTCGGCCTGTTCGCCAATTTCCGCCCCGCGATTTGCTACGAGCAGCTGACGCACGCCTCGAGCCTGAAGCCCGAGCTGGTGGCGGGGCTGGACATCCTGATCATCCGCGAGCTGACCGGCGACATCTATTTCGGCCAGCCGCGCGGGCGGCGCGTGGCCGTCGATGGCCACTTCCCCGGTGCCGAAGAAGCCTTCGACACGATGCGCTACAGCAAGCCCGAGATCGAGCGCATCGCGCATGTGGCGTTCCAGGCCGCTCGCAAGCGCAGCAAGAAGCTCACCAGCGTCGACAAATCCAACGTGCTCGAGACCTCTCAGTTCTGGCGTGACCTGGTCACCGAGGTCCACGCGCAATACCCCGACGTGGCCCTGGACCACATGTATGTCGACAACGCCGCGATGCAACTCGTCAAGGCACCGAAGGCCTTCGACGTGGTGGTCACGGGCAACATGTTCGGCGACATCCTGTCGGACGAAGCGGCGATGCTCACCGGCTCGATCGGCATGTTGCCGTCGGCGTCGCTCGACAAACACAACAAGGGCTTGTACGAGCCCAGCCACGGCAGCGCGCCCGACATCGCGGGCTTGGGTCTGGCCAACCCGCTGGCTACAATCCTGTCCGCCGCCATGATGCTCCGCTACTCGCTCGCCCAACCCGCCGCCGCCGCCCGCATCGAGTCGGCGGTGAAGGCTGTGCTATCGGCCGGCTTGCGCACGGGCGACATCTGGAGCGAAGGCACGAAGAAAGTCGGCACGCGCGAAATGGGCGACGCGGTGGTCGCCGCTGTCGTCGGCAACTTCCTCGGCAAAACAAACACCACCCAGAGCTAGCGCGCTCTCGGATCGTCTCGCCCCCAACCCTGGACCCCGGCGATGCGCGCCGAGGCAAACCGGGGTCCGGATTGACTGAAAAGGCAAGACTGGAAATGGCACTCGTAGGATTGGTCGGCTGGCGCGGCATGGTCGGCTCCGTGTTGATGGAGCGCATGCAGGCCGAAGGCGACTTTGCATTGATCGAGCCGATGTTCTTCTCGACCTCGAACGCGGGTGGCGCCGCGCCTTCGATGGCCAGGAACGAGACCCGGCTGTTCGATGCATTCGACATCGCAGCCCTCGAGCGCTGCGACATCATCATCACCGCGCAGGGCGGCGACTACACAACGGCGGTGTTCCCGAAGTTGCGCGCGGCAGGCTGGGCCGGCCACTGGATCGACGCCGCGTCGACGCTGCGCATGGCCGACGATGCGGTCATCATCCTCGACCCGGTCAACCTGCCGGTGATCAAGCAGGCCCTGGTCAAAGGCGGCCGCAACTGGATCGGTGGCAACTGCACGGTGAGCTGCATGCTGATGGGCGTCGGTGCGTTGTACAAGGCGGGGCTGGTCGAGTGGATGAGCGCGCAGACCTATCAGGCAGCCTCGGGCGGCGGCGCGCAGCACATGCGCGAGCTGCTGACGCAGTACGGCACGCTCAACGCATCGGTGCGGGCCTTGCTCGACGACCCGAAAAGCGCGATCCTCGAGATCGATCGCCACGTGATCGCCAGGCAACGTTCGTTGTCGGCCGCCGAGACGGCGAACGTCGGAGTCCCGCTGGCGGGCTCGCTGATCCCCTGGATCGACAAGGATCTGGGCAACGGCATGTCCAGGGAAGAATGGAAGGGCATGGCCGAGACCAACAAGATCCTCGGCAACGCCACGCCGATCCCGGTCGACGGCTTTTGCGTGCGCGTCGGGGCCATGCGCTGCCACAGCCAGGCGCTGACCTTCAAGTTGAAGCGCGACGTGCCGCTGGCCGACATCGAAGCGCTGATTGGCAGCGGCAACGACTGGGTCACCGTGGTGCCGAACACGCGCGAAGCGACCGTGCGCGAGCTCACGCCGGTGGCGGTGACGGGCACGATGTCGATCCCCGTCGGGCGCCTGCGCAAGCTGGCCATGGGCCCGCAATACCTCGGCGCCTTCACCGTCGGCGACCAGCTCCTGTGGGGCGCGGCCGAGCCACTGCGGCGCATGCTGCGCATCCTGCTCGATAGCTGAATCGCGCCACATCACGTTGCCCCATGACAACAAGTTCACGACTACACGCCGTCACGCAGGGTTTCAGGCGAGGTCACACTTTGCATGAGCTTGTCACCCTATATGCTTGACGCTATTGTGATTTCGACTCATTTCCTCGGCTCACGGCTGGCCTGAAAACCGGACTCGAGCCCGGCATGCAACGACACTTCCGCGGCGGACAATCTTTTCTGTCCGCCGCAGGTCATTGGGAGACGCCTTGAACAAGAAGCCTTCGACTCACCCTGTGCCTCGCGCGGGCTTGGCCCTGCGCGCAGTCGCTGTCGCCGCACTGGCCGTGGCCACCTCCGGCAGTTGGGCGCTCGGTCTGGGCCGCATGGCGGTGCAGTCGGCATTGGGCGAGAGCCTGCGCGCAGAAATCGACATCACCTGCATCACGCCCGAAGAAGCCTCTTCGCTGCGGGTGCGCGTGGCCCCGCCCGAGGCCTACCGCGCCGCCGGCGTCGACTACGGCACCGTGCTGACAGGCACCCAGGTCACGCTGGCGCGCCGCGCCGATGGCCGCCCCTACCTGCGGGTGGCCAGCGACCGCGTCGTGCAAGAGCCGTTCGTCGACGTGATCCTCGAATTGACCTGGGCCAGTGGACGCCTGGTGCGCGAGTACACGATGCTGCTCGACCCGCCGACGGCGCGTGCGGCTGCAGCACCCACGCCGGCCCCTGCGCCGGTCTCACCGGTGATCTCGGCCGCGCCGCCGCCGGCGCCGGTGCCGCGAGTTGCGCCACCGTCCGACGCGCCGGCGCCCACGCCCACGCCACGCGCCGCCGCACGGGCGCCATCGGCCAGCCCTGCACCGGCACCGCGGCCGGCCGCGACTGCGGCCACTGCCCCTTCCGGCGACGACTACCGTGTGCGCACCGGCGACACGCTGACCCGGATCGCCTCACGCACGCAACGCGACGGCGCGTCGCTCGACCAGATGTTGGTTGCGCTGTGGCGCAGCAATGCGCAGGCTTTCGTCGACAACAACATGAACCGGCTGAAGGCGGGTTCGGTATTGACGATGCCGTCGGCGGCGACGGCGAAAGAGATTGCCGCTACCGAAGCCAAGCAAGTGATCCAGGCCCAAAGCGCCGATTTCGGCGCCTACCGGCAACGCTTGGCCAGCGGCGTACCGGCCGTGAAAACCAGCGAGCCCGCGCGCCAGGCAGCCGGCAAGGTGCAGGCCCAGGTCGAGGACAGGAAGTCGGCCGCGGCCGCCAGCCCCGACCGGCTAGCCCTGTCGCAAGGCGGTGTCAGGGCCGGTACCGATGCCAAGGTGTCCAAGGACACCGAGAAGAAGGACCAGACCGCGCGCGTGGCCGAGTTGTCGCGCAACGTCGAAGACCTGAAGAAGCTCAAGGACGGCGCCGGCTCGGCCGCGCCCACGCCCGGTGCGGCGCCGGCGGCGCCAGCGGCTGCCGCCGCAGCAGCGCCTGCCAAGCCTGGGCCCGTGGTGGCCGCAGCGCCGGCCGCGATCCCTGCGCCCGCACCTGCAACTGCGCCTGCACCTGCGCCTGC
>JANMSR010000562.1:0-3477 GCA_031389565.1 Burkholderiales bacterium | reverse complement strand
GGCCCACTGCGCCGGATCGCTGAAGACGTAATCGCGGTTGTCGTTGCTGCGCCGGTCGTTGTAGAGCAAGCGCGCGAACACCGCGCCGCCGGCACGCGCACCGGCGGCATACGATGCCACCGTGCCGCCCACTTCCACCAGGCCACCGCCGTTGTAGCGCAGGTCGAGCACCAGTTCCTGAACATTGTTCGCGCGGAAAGTATTGAAGGCCGTGGCCAGCGGCGTGTTGACTTGGTCAATCATGTCCTTGACCTGCACGTAGCCGATCGAGCGACCATTGGGGCTGAGGACGATCTTCGCGTCCTGCACAGGGGTCAGGGTGAACTCGGCCGCCCTCAGGGTCACCGTACGCTCAGCGCCGAGCGCGTTGCGCAGCACCAGCGTCAGTTGATCGCCGGCCAGGCTGGGAGTGAGCGCGCTGAAGCGGTCAGGAGACGGGTCGGCGATCACGTCAGCGGTCGCTCTCCCATTGATCGACATCACGCGGTCGCCGCGCACCACCCCCGCATCCGCCGCCGGCGACAGCGGTTCGACGTAGCGCACGTACAGGGGCTGCGTTGGCTGCGGCGTCGGCTCGGTGACTTCGAGGCCAGCCACCGCGACACCATAGCCAAGCGTACGGCCGGCGCCGAAGAAGCGGTTGAAGCTTTCGGTGGTCTGGAAACCGCTGTAACTATCGGACGGCCAGCGCGCACCACCGCCATTGGGGATCAGGTCCCCGCCGCCATAGATCAGAGCGTCGAAATAGGCAGCGACCGAAGTGAAGCCGGCCGGCGATGGGTTCGGGCTCAAGCCGTACCAGAAATAGTTGGGCTCGGAAGTGGCGGTGCCCTTGAAGTAGCCACGCAGCCAATCTTGCTGACCGGCAACGCTGCAGTCGATCGGCGGCGGGGTGGTGCCCGCGTCATTGCCACCACCGCCGCAGGCGGCCAGCAACACAGGCAGGGCACAGGCCCAGGCGCGCAAAGATCGGCGGGGTGTCACGGGCATCATGGGTCTCCTCGGTTGGGTTGGGCTGGGCTCGGCGCAACGGCGGCCAAGGTAGCACGACCTAGAATCCGCTAACCCCTGAGACCCCGCGCGCGTTGACATGGATTGTGTCGGCGTGTGTTGCCTTTTTTTTGCCGCCATGACCGAACTCGCCAAGTCTTTCGAGCCCGCCGCCATCGAAGCGAAGTGGGCATCGCTATGGGCTGAGCCTGGCCTGTTTGCGCCGACGCTCGACGCCGCCAAGCCGTCTTTCAGCATCCAGTTGCCGCCCCCCAACGTGACCGGCACGCTGCACATGGGCCACGGCTTCAACCACACGATCATGGATGCGCTGACGCGCTACCACCGCATGCGCGGCTTCAACACGCTGTGGCTGCCGGGGACAGACCATGCCGGCATCGCCACCCAGATCGTCGTCGAGCGGCAATTGCAGGACGAAGGCCAGAGTCGGCACGACATCGGGCGCAAGAACTTCGTCGCCCGGGTCTGGGAGTGGAAGCAGGAAAGCGGCAGCACCATCACCGGCCAGATGCGGCGCATCGGCGACACGGTGGATTGGACGCGCGAGTACTTCACGATGGACGCCACGCAGTCGGCGGTGGTCAACGATACCTTCGTGCGTCTGTATGAAGAGGGCCTGATCTACCGCGGCAAGCGGCTGGTGAGCTGGGATCCGGTGCTGCGCTCGGCGGTGTCTGACCTCGAGGTCGAAAGCGAAGAAGAGGACGGACTCCTGTGGCACATCCGCTATCCGCTCGCTGACGGCAGCGGCTCGTTGGTGGTGGCGACGACGCGGCCGGAAACCATGCTCGGCGACACCGCGGTGATGGTCCATCCCGACGACGAGCGCTACACCGCTTTCATCGGCAAACAGGTCACGCTGCCGCTGTGCGATCGCAGCATTCCCGTCATCGCCGACGCCTATGTCGACCGAGAGTTCGGCACCGGCGTGGTCAAGGTGACACCGGCCCACGATGCCAACGACTACGCGGTGGGCCAGCGCCACGGCTTGGCCGTGATCGGCGTGCTCGCGCTCGACGCCACCGTCAACGACAACGCGCCACTGCCTTACCGCGGCCTGGACCGCTTCGTCGCGCGCAAGAAGGTGGTCGCGGACCTCGAAGCCCAGGGCCTGCTGGTCGAGACCAAAAGGCACAGGCTCACCGTGCCGCGCTGTGCGCGCACCGGCCAAATCGTCGAGCCGATGCTGACCGACCAGTGGTTCATGGCGATGACCCAAGCCGGCCGCGATGGCGAGTCGATCGCCGGCCGCGCGATGGCCGCCGTCGAGCGCGGCGACGTGCGCTTCGTGCCGCCGCAATGGGTCAACACCTGGAACCAGTGGATGAAGAACATCCAGGACTGGTGCATCTCGCGCCAGCTCTGGTGGGGGCATCAGATCCCGGCGTGGTACGGCAGCGGTGGCGAGCTGTTCGTGGCCCGCAGCGAAGAGGAGGCGCGAGCCCAGGCCACTGCCGCCGGCTACGCGGGGGAGTTGAAGCGCGACGAAGACGTGCTCGACACCTGGTACTCGGCCTCGCAGTTTCCCTTCTCCACGCTCGGCTGGCCGGCCAAGACCGTCGAGCAGGATCTCTTCCTGCCCTCGACGGTGCTGATCACCGGCTACGACATCATCTTCTTCTGGGTCGCCCGGATGATCATGATGACCCTGCATTTCACGGGCAAAGTCCCTTTTCGCGATGTCTACATCCACGGCCTGGTGCACGACGCGCACGGCCAGAAGATGAGCAAAAGCGAAGGCAATGTGCTCGACCCGGTGGACCTGATCCAGGGCGTCGATCTCGACACCCTGATCAAGAAATCGACCACCGGGCTGCGCAAGCCCGAGACCGCGCCGAAGGTGGCCGCGCGGGTGAAGAAGGAGTTCCCGAACGGCATGCCGGCCTATGGCGCCGACGCGTTGCGCTTCACGATGGCCAGCTACGCCAGCCTGGGCCGCAACATCAATTTCGACACCCAGCGCTGCGAGGGCTACCGCAACTTCTGCAACAAGCTCTGGAACGCCACGCGCTTCGTGCTGATGAACTGCGAAGGCCAGGACTGCGGCTTCGCGCCGCACGGTGCCGAGGAGTGCGTGAATCAGGCGGGCGGCGGACAAACCGCCGCTGAGGGCGGCTACCTCGACTTCTCGCCGGCCGACCGCTGGATCGTCGGTGAGCTGCAACGCGTCGAGGCGGTCGTGGCGCAGGGCTTTGCCGACTACCGGCTCGACAACGTCGCCAACGCGATCTACGCCTTCGTCTGGGACGAGTACTGCGACTGGTACCTCGAGATCGCCAAGGTGCAGATTGCCGCGGGCGACGCGGCGCAGCAACGTGCGGCGCGGCGCACCCTGATTCGTGTGCTGGAGACCGTGCTGCGCCTGCTGCACCCCTTGACGCCGTTCATCACCGCCGAGCTGTGGCAGCGCGTCGCGCCGATGGCCCAGCGTGAACGTCCCAAAGTCGCAGGCGCCGCCGACGGCAT
>JANMSR010000544.1:0-3564 GCA_031389565.1 Burkholderiales bacterium | reverse complement strand
GATGGCCGGGTTGAGGCTGGTGCCGACGTCGTGCAGCACGTCCACCGCGAGCAGCCGGTGCTCGCCGGTGAGGGTGTCGACGATGACCTCGCTCACCGCCGCGCCGTAGGCGAAGTAGAAGAAGGGCTTGCCGGTCATCGTCGCGCGGTCCCAGGAGAGGCCGGGCGTGGCGTAGAAGCCGTCGCTCCACAGCTGCACTTTCGCCACGTAGGCGGCCTGCACCAGTTCGTTGAATGGTGTGTCGCGGCGCCCGCCGAAGTGGTCGTCGGCGAGCGCGTCGAGGCGCGCGCGGATCTTGCGCGCCGCGTCCTGCGCGGCCTTGCCATTCAGGTCCGCGCCGGTGGATGCCGCGGTGGCCGAGGTGTTGGCCACCTTCTGCGTGTCGGTGGCGGTGCAGCGCACGGCTTCGAGCGGGATGCGCAGCTCGTGCGCCACCACCTGGGCCACCTTGGTGTTGACGCCCTGGCCCATCTCGGTGCCGCCGTGGTTCACCAGCACCGAGCCGTCGGTGTACACGTGCACCAGCGCGCCGGCCTGGTTGAGGTGGTTGACGTTGAACGAGACGCCGAACTTGACGGGGGTGAAGGCGATGCCGCGCTTGAGCACCGGGCTCGTGGTGTTGAAGACCGCGATCTCGGCGCGGCGCTCGCGGTAGCGGCTGGTCTTCAGCAACTGTTCGGTCAGTGGCTCGAGGATGTTGTCTTCCACGCGCTGGAGGTAGGGCGTGACGTCGTTCATGCCCACGCCGTAGTAGTTGGCGCGGCGCACGTCGAGCGGATCCTTGCCCAGGCGCCGCGCGATGCTGTCGAGGATGAACTCCACGGCGATCGCGCCCTGCGGCCCGCCGAAGCCGCGGAAGGCCGTGTTGCTCTGCGTGTTGGTGCGCGCGCAATAACCGTGCATCGCGACATTCGGCAGCCAGTAGGCGTTGTCGAAGTGGCAGATCGCGCGCGTCATCACCGGCGGGCTCAGGTCGGCGCTGAAGCCGGCATTCGCGATCAGATCGATCTCGACACCGAGCACGCGGCCGGCATCGTCATAGCCGACCTCGAAATCGAACTCGAAGCCGTGGCGGCGGCCGGTGACCATGAAGTCGTCGTCGCGGTCCAGGCGCAGCTTGACCGGGCGGTTCAGTTTCTTCGCGGCCAGCGCGGCCACGCAGGCCGGCAGCGCCGACTGCGATTCCTTGCCGCCGAAGCCGCCGCCCATGCGCCGGCACTGCACCTGCACCTGGTTTGCGCTCAGCTCCAGCGCATGCGCCACCAGGTGCTGCATCTCGCTCGGGTGTTGCGTCGAGCAGTGCACCAGCAGGCCGTCGTCTTCGAGCGGGATGGCGTAGCTGATCTGGCCTTCGAGGTAGAACTGTTCCTGGCCGCCGACGGAAAGGCTGTCCTTGAAGCGGTGCGGCGCCGAGGCCAGCGCGGCGGCGGCGTCGCCGCGCGCCAGGTGCATCGGTGGCACCACGTAGGACTTCGCGGCATGCGCGTCGCGCGCGGTCAGCAAGGCGGGCAGCGGCTCGATGGTCACGAACTCCTTGGCCCGGGCGGCGATGCGTCGCGCCACGCGGCGGTCGCGCGCGATCACGGCGAAGATCGGCTGGCCGAGATAGTGCACTTCGCAGACCTGTGGACCGTCGCCGGACCCGGCGACGGGGGCAAAGATCGGGTCGTCGCCCTTGACGATCGGTGCGCAGTCGTTGACGCCCGGCAGGTCGGCGGCGGTGAACACCGCTTCGACGCCCGGCTCGGCACGCAGGCGCGCGAGGTCGATCGCGAGCAGCTTGCCATGCGCCACCGGCGAGAGGCCGAGCGCGGCATGCAGGGTGCCGGCGAGTTCGGTGATGTCGTCGATGTACGTCGCCTCGCCGGCCACGTGCAGGTGCGCCGATTCGTGCGGGAGGCCGGCGCCGACGCGCGCGCCAGCGGTGCGCGCCTGTGAGTCCGGCTCGCCGGCCGCGTGGGCCTCGGCCTCGAGCGCGGCGGCGATGACGACGGATTCGGCTGGCTGGTTCATGGCGTCGCCGCCTCGCGCGACCAGACGGTCGATTGCGCCGCCGACAGCGGCGCCTCGGCGCGCGTCTCGAGCCAGAAGCGGCGCAGCAGGTTGCCGGCCACGCGCTGGCGGTAGGCGGCGCTGGCGCGCAGGTCAGTCAGCGGCGTGAAGTCCTGTGCCAGCGCAGCCGCCGCAGCTTCGGCCGTGGCCTCGGTCCAGGCCTGGCCACGCACCGCCGCTTCGGCCTTCGCGGCGCGCTTGACGATCGCGGCCATGCCGCCGAAGGCAAAACGCGCCTCGCGCACGGTGTCGCCATCGAGCGTGATGGCCAGGCCGGCGGCCAGGGCCGATATGTCGCAATCGAAACGTTTGGACAGCTTGTAGGCGCGCAGCACGGTGTGGGCCGACGGCGGCACCTCGATGGCCTCGACGAACTCGCCGGCTTGCAGCGCGTTGCTCATGTAGTCGAGGTAGAAGGCTTCGAGCAGCACGCGCCGCTGCACCGCGCCGCGGCGCAGCAGCAGCACGGCGCCGAGCGCGATCAGCACGGGCGCGCTGTCGCCGATCGGCGAGCCGTTGGCGACGTTGCCGCCCATCGTGCCGGCGTTGCGCACCGGCAGCGAGGCGAAGCGCAGCCCCATCTCGCGCAGCCCGGGGTGGCGCACCGCGAGCGCGCGCCAGGCGTCTTCGAGCGGCGCGGCCGCACCGATGGCGAGCACGCCGTCGGCGCGCACTTCGATGCGCGCCAGACCGGCCGCTTCGCCGACGTAGACCACGTCAAGCAAGGTCTTGAACTGTTTCGTCACCCACAGCCCGATGTCGGTCGAACCGGCCAAGAGACGCGCCTCCGGCCGCGCCACGCGCAGCGCCGCCAGTGCGTCGATGCTGCGCGGCGCGGTGAAGCGCGCGCCCTGCGCGTCGGTGTAGGCCAGCGGCGAATCGGCCGCCAAAACACGCAAGGCCGCAGCGATCGGCGCGGTATCGAGCCGCGCGGCCGGCAGCTCGAACATGCGCTCGCCGGCGTCGAGGATCGGCCGGTATCCGGTGCAGCGGCAGAGGTTGCCCGACAACTCGTCGGCCAGTTGCTGCCGCGTCGGTCGGGTGCCGGACTCGCCGTGGCGCTCGTAGCAACTGGCCAGCGACATCACGAAGCCGGGGGTGCAGAAGCCGCATTGCGAGCCGTGGCACTCGACCATCGCCTGCTGCGCCGGGTGCAGCCGCGCGCCGGCCGCCCGGGCCACCGGTTTCAGGTCTTCCACCGTCAGCAGCGCCTTGCCGTCGAGCGTGGGCAGGAACTGGATGCAGGCGTTGACGCTGCGCAGGCTCAAGGCCCCAACCGTGGTCGCGCGCGCCGACGGCGTGCCGACCGCCTCGGCCTTGCCCGCCAGTTCGGCCACGATCACCGTGCAGGCGCCACAATCGCCCTCGGCACAGCCTTCCTTGGTACCCGTGCAGTGCGCGTCCTCGCGCAGCCAGTCGAGCACGGTGTGGGTGGTGGCGGCGCCTTGCACCTCGACCACGGCACCGCGATGGAAAAAGCGGATCGGGCGTTCGTTGCCGCGCTGCGGCGCA
>JANMSR010000499.1:0-3593 GCA_031389565.1 Burkholderiales bacterium | reverse complement strand
GATCATCGGCCAGACCGGCGGCCGCGCCGAGGACTACCCGTTCTGGCTGCTGACGTCGCGCAGCATGCAGTACGCCTGGGGCGGCAACGTCGGCATGCAGATGATCAAGGAAGTGGCCGACAACGTGGCCGGCCACCGCGGCGTGATCATCAACCCGCGTGCCGCGCAACGCCTCGGCATCGGCGACGGCGATCCGATCGAAATCGCCACGCCCCAGCGCAGCGTGCGCGGCCGTGCGGTGCTGCGCCAGGGCATCCGCCCCGACACCCTGCTCCTGATCGGTCAGTTCGACCACTGGGCCACGCCGCTGGCCAAGGACTTCGGCGTGCCGAGCATGAATTCGCTGGCGACGATGTCGCTGGCGCAGACCGACGCGACGGGGTCGGGCGCCGACATCGTGCGCGTCGCAATTCACAAGGCACGGCCATGACCAGATGGGCGATGGTCGCGGACCTGCGGCGCTGCGTCGGCTGCCAGACCTGCACCGCCGCGTGCAAGCACGCCAACGCCACGCCGCCCGGCGTGCAATGGCGCCGCGTGCTCGACATGGAGTTCGGCGAATACCCCGACGTGCAGCGCGCCTTCGTGCCGGTCGGCTGCCAGCACTGCGACGAACCACCGTGCATGACCGTGTGCCCGAGCAAGGCGACGAAGAAGCGCGCCGACGGCATCGTCACCATCGACTACGACCTGTGCATCGGCTGCTCGTACTGCGCCGTGGCCTGCCCCTACCAGGCGCGCTACAAGACCGACCGCGCCAGCTTCGCCTACGGCCAGCCGACCGCGAGCGAAACGCAACGCCACGACAGCGCGCGGCTGGCGGTGGCCACCAAATGCACCTTCTGCGTCGAGCGCATCGACGCCGGTCTGGCACGCGGCCAGCAGCCCGGCGTCGACCCCGAGGCCACGCCGGCCTGCGTCAACGCCTGCATCGCCGAGGCCCTGGTGTTCGGCGACATCGACGACCCGCAGAGCAATGTCTCGACCCTGCTGGCCGAGAACCAACATTTCCGCATGCACGAAGAGCTCGGCACCGGGCCGGGCTTTTACTACCTGTGGGACAAGGAAGCGCAGCCATGAGTTACGGCCCGAACCCCTGGCAGCAAACGCAATGGGACTGGCGCGCTGCGGCGAACTTCATCTGCGGCGGCGCCGGCGGTGGCTTGATCGTCTTCGCCGCGCTGTCAGGGCCACTGCCGCTGCTGCTGCTTGGCGGCGTGCTGCTCGTCTGCACCGGCCTGCTGTGCGTCTGGCTCGAGATCGGCCGGCCGTTGCGGGCCGTGCATGTGTTCTTCAACCCGCGCACGTCATGGCTGACGCGCGAGGCCTTCGTTGCGGCGCTGCTCGTGCCTGCGGCGCTGGGCGCTGCTGCCGGGCTGCCCGGCCTGGATGGGCTGGCGGCCCTGCTGGCCCTGGCCTTCATCTATTGCCAGGCCCGCATCCTGCGCGCGGCCACGGGCATCCCGGCCTGGCGGAACCCGCTGGTCGTGCCGCTGATCGTGGTGACCGGTCTGGCTGAAGGCGGCGGGCTCGCGCTGCTGGCGCAGGCGGCGGACGCGCCGCGGTGGCTGATCGTGGTGGCAACGCTTGCGCTCGCGCGCCTGGGGGTCTGGCGCGCCTATCGGCGTGGCCTGACGCCGCAGGCCTTGGTCGCGCTCGACGGCGCCGGCCGCTGGATGCAGCTTGCCGATGCCGCCGCGCTGCTGCTGCTGGTGCTCGCGCTGGCGGCCAGCACAGCACTGGCCACGCCGCTGGTCGCCGGCGCCGGCCTGCTGCTGGCCGCCACCGGCGCCGCGTTCAAGTTCAACTTGATCATGCGTGCCGGCTTCAACCAGGGCTTCGCGCTCGCGCACCTGCCGGTGCGCGGTGTGCACCGCCGACCCGCCCATCGACAGGAGGTCTCATGAGCGCGATCACAACAGATGAAGTCGGCATCGGCGTGGCCAACCGCGAAGGCCGCTACCTCCACCCCGCGCTGGAAACCATGCCACGCGAGCAGCTCGCGGCCTTGCAACTCGCGGGGCTGCGCGGCACCGTGCGCAATGCCTACCAGAACGTACCGATGCAGCGCGCGCGGCTCAGTGCGGCGGGCATCGGCCTGGACGACATCCGCAGCCTGGCCGACGTCCAGCAACTGCCGTTCACGGTCAAGACCGACCTGCGCGACCACTATCCATTCGGCATGTTCGCGCGGCCCCGCGCCGAACTGGCGCGCTTGCACGCGTCCTCGGGCACCACCGGCAAGCCGACCGTCGTCGGCTACACGCGCCAGGACATCGTCACCTGGTCCGACCTGATGGCGCGTTCGTTCGCCGCCGCCGGTGCGCGGCCGGGCGACGCGGTCCACAACGCCTACGGCTACGGCCTGTTCACCGGCGGCCTGGGCGCGCATTACGGCGCCGAGCGCCTGGGCGCCACGGTGGTGCCGATGTCGGGCGGCTCGACCGAGCGCCAGGTCGCATTGATCATGGACTTTGGCGCCCGCGTGCTGTGCGCCACGCCGTCGTACGCATTGGCCATTGCCGAAGTGGCCGAAACCCAAGGCGTCGATCTGCGCCAGAGCGCGCTCGAGGTCGGCCTGTTCGGCGCCGAGCCGTGGAGCCAGGCCATGCGCAGCGAGATCGAAGCCCGGCTGGGGCTGAAGGCGTTCGACATCTATGGTCTGTCGGAGATCATGGGCCCGGGCGTGGCCTGCGAATGCGAATGCCGCGCCGGGCTGCATGGCTGGGAAGATCATTTCCTGTTCGAGGTCATCAACCCCGAGACCGGCCGCGTGCTGCCCGAGGGCGAAGCCGGCGAGCTGGTGATCACCACGCTGACCAAGCAGGCGTTGCCGATGCTGCGCTACCGCACCCGCGACATCACCCGGCTCACCACGGCGCCCTGCGACTGCGGCCGCACGCACCTTCGCATCCTGCGCATCACCGGGCGCAACGACGACATGCTGATCATCCGCGGCGTCAACGTCTACCCGTCGCAGATCGAAGCCGTGCTGGTGGGTCGCCCGGGCATCGCGCCGCACTACCAGATCGTCGTCCAGCGCCAGGGCAAGCTCGACCAGGTGAGCGTCGAGGTCGAAGTCCTGCCGGGCGTGCCGGCGGACCGGTTCGAAGCCATCGCACGCGATGTGTCGCACCACATCAAGTCGATGATCGGCATCAGCACCGACGTCTTCGTCAAGGCAGCGGGCACGATCCCGCGCTCGCAGGGCAAGGCGGTACGCGTGCGCGATCTGCGGCCGAAGGAGGCGCTGCAATGAACTGCCTTCGTACGCTGGGTCGGTACGTGAGCCGCAGGCAGATCGCGGCAGCGACGCGCTGGCAGTCTGCTTGCGGCCCGTTGCGGTCGGTCGCACGAGTCCGCTTGGTCATACGGGTGTCGGCGCGAGCAAGGCGCCGGGTGGGGCCTGGGCGGGGCTCAGACGTCTTGCCCTTCGCTACGCTACGGGTGCCCTGCGGTGCTCGGCCTTCTGGCCCGTCGCATAACTCGCTGCGTTCGCTGCGCTCACTGCGCTCGAACAGATGCGACGAGTCAGATGACGAAGCGCGCCAAATGCGCGCGCGGCCAGAAGACCTCCGCTCCTCGGCGGCGCC
>JANMSR010000449.1:0-11018 GCA_031389565.1 Burkholderiales bacterium | reverse complement strand
GAACTGCACTTCTACGGCAAGCTGGCCAGCGAAGATCTAGGCCAGCCGATGCCGCTGCCGCCCCTGCCCGCGCCGCTCTCGGCCGACGAGCGCGCCGCAGCCAACGCCCACCCGGGCCTGGCCCGCGCGCTGCACCTGATCGCGCTGGGCCTGCGCAACGAGGGCGTGCGAGAGTGGAATTTCAGCCTGCGCGGCATGAACGACCGCGCCCTGCTTGCCGCCGCCGAACGCGCCTGCGAGCGCGAAGTCTGGGACCGCTGCATCAACACCAGCGACCGCACCAGGAACGAAGTCGACCTGGCGCAACGCTTCCCGATGCCCTACCGCGGCGAAGTCATGGCCAAGGCCGGCGAGATCGGCCTCGACCCGGCGTATGTGTACGGCCTGATCCGGCAGGAGTCGCGTTTCATCACGGATGCGCGCTCGCCTGTCGGCGCCTCGGGCCTGATGCAGGTGATGCCGGCCACCGCGCGCTGGACGGCCAAGAAAATCGGCCTGCCCTTCAGCGCCGACATGATCACCGACCGCGACACCAACCTGAAGATCGGCACCGGCTACCTCAAGCTGGTGCTCGACGACTTCGACGGCTCGCAGTTGATGGCCGCTGCGGCCTACAACGCCGGCCCGAGCCGGCCGCGGCGCTGGCGCGAAGGCGCGCTGCTCGAGCCGGCGATCTGGGCCGAGAACATCCCGTTCAACGAAACGCGCGACTACGTCAAGAAGGTGCTGTCCAACGCCACCGTCTACGCCGCGATGCTGGCCGGGCGCGTGCAGGTGGCCGTGCCGCCGCGCCTGGCCTTGCCGCCGCCGCTGCCGGCGGCGTCGGAGGCGCAGGCCACAGCCGCAGCGGCATCGGCAGCTTCACTGCCTGATTCACTGCCTGCGTCGGCCCCGGCACCGGCGGCCGTGATGGCGGCGCCGCCGGTCGTGCACGCCTTCCTGCCGTCATTGAAAGCACGACTCGGTGCGCTGATCGGCCCCCGGGCCAGCTCGGCCCCGCCGCCGAACCAGGAGTTGCCTTGAACACCACACGTAGCGCCGAAACATCGCGAGCACGGCGCATTGCCGAGACCTCACGAGCACAGCGCATTGCCGAGACCTCACGAGCACGGCGCATCGCCGTGCTGGGAGGCACCGGCTTCGTCGGTCGCGCGGTCTGCGAGCGCCTCACGAGGCGCAGCGCCAGTGCGGTCATCGTGGTGCCGACACGGCGCGCGATGCACGCCGACGCCGTGCGCGCTCTGCCCACGGTGGATGTGCGCGTGGCCGACGTGCACGACGACGCGGCCCTGGCCAGCGTGCTGGCCGGCTGCGATGCGGTGATCAATCTCGTCGCCATCCTGCATGGCAGCGCCGCCGCGTTCGAGCGGGTGCATGCGGCCTTGCCCCGACGCCTGGCCGCGGCCTGCACCGCGGCCGGCATCCGGCGCGTGGTGCATGTCAGCGCGCTTGGCGTGGCCGACAACGCGCCCTCGAACTACCTGCGCAGCAAGGCCGCCGGCGAAGCCGCGCTGCGCGCTGCAGCGCTCGAGCTCACCGTGCTGCGGCCGTCGGTGATGTTCGGCGCCGAGGACCGCTTCCTCAACCTGTTTGCCAAGCTGCAAGCGGTCGCGCCGGTGATGCCGCTGGCCGGCAGCGGCGCGCGCTTCCAGCCGGTGTGGGTCGAAGACGTCGCCGAGGCCATCGTGCGCTGCCTCGACACGCCGGCCACAATCGGCCAAACGATCGAGTGCACCGGCCCCGAGGTCTACACCCTGGCCGAGCTGGTGCGCCTGGCTGGCCGCTGGTCAGGGCATGAGCGGCTGGTGTTGCCGCTGCCGATGGCGCTGGGCCGCGTGCAGGCGTTGCTGATGGAGTGGCTGCCCGGGACGCCGCTGATGTCGCGTGACAACCTCGACTCGATGAAGGCGCCCAACATCGCCAGCGGCTCGCTGGCCGGCCTGGACACGCTGGGCATCGTGCCAGCCTCGGCGGCGCAGATCGCACCCGGCTACCTCGGCCACCACGACGGCCGCACCCACCTCGACGCCTTGCGCGCAGCCGCGCGCCGAGGGTGACGTGGGCCACCCCCGAAGCGGCAAAGCCGGATCCGCGGCGGCCGCTTGGCACGCATGCTCGATTCATGGGTCGCGGGCGGTGCACAGCGCCATGGACCACTGAGATGAGCCCCGAGACTTGCGGCTGCGCCGCATCACCGTGAAGGTCTACCGCGTCGGCGGCGCGGTACGCGACCGCCTGCTCGGCCTCACGGTCAACGACCACGACTGGGTCGTCGTCGGTGCCAGCACTGAGCAGATGCTGGCCCAGGGCTACACCCCGGTCGGGCTCGACTTCCCGGTCTTCCTGCACCCGCAGACCAAGGACGAATACGCCCTGGCACGCACCGAGCGCAAGTCGGCGCCGGGCTACCGCGGCTTCACGGTGCACGCCGACCCGTCGGTGACGCTGGAAGAGGATCTGGCGCGGCGCGACCTGACCCTCAACGCGATCGCCGAGGCCGAAGACGGAACGCTGATCGACCCCTTCAACGGCCAGCGCGACCTGCGAGCCGGCGTACTGCGGCATGTGTCCGGCGCGTTTGCCGAAGACCCGGTGCGCATCCTGCGCCTGGCACGCTTTGCCGCGCGCTGGCCGCACTTTCAGGTTGCGCCCGAAACCGCCGCGCTGTGCGCCCGGATGGTGGCCGATGGGCAGGCCCATGCCCTGGTGGCCGAGCGTGTCTGGCAGGAACTGTCGCGCGGCCTGATGGAAGCCCGGCCGAGCCGCATGTTCGAGGTGCTGCGCACCTGCGGCGCGCTGGCCCGCTTGCTGCCCGAAGTCGATCGGCTGTGGGGTGTGCCGCAGCCGGCCGAGCACCATCCCGAAGTCGACACCGGTGCGCACCTGATGCTGGTGCTCGACACCGCCGCGCGGCTGGTCGCGCCGCTGCCGGTGCGCTGGGCCTGCCTGGTGCATGACCTGGGCAAAGGCAGCACGCCCCCGGGTGAGTGGCCGCGCCACATCGCGCATGAGGGGCGCAGTGCCAAGCTCGCCGACGCGCTGGCCGAACGTCTGCGCGTGCCCGGCGAGTGCCGCGAACTGGGCGCCGTGGTGGCACGCGAGCACGGCCACATCCACGGCAGCCAGGCGCTCGGTGCCGCGGCCACACTGCGCCTGCTCGAGCGCTGCGACGCGGTGCGCCGCCCCGACCGCTTCGAGCAGGCGCTGCTGGCCTGCGAGTGCGACGCGCGCGGGCGACTCGGCCGCGACGACACGCCCTACCCGCAGCGCGAACGCCTGGCAGTCGCGCTGCGCTGCGTGCTGGCGGTCGACTCCACCGCGGCGGCTGCCCGGGCCGTGGAACGCGGCGCCACCGGGCCGGCGATCGGCGACGCGGTGCGGCGCGCGCGCGAGCAAGCACTGTCCGCCGCGCTGTGACGCGCCGCGGTTTGTGCCAACATTGCCACCGGCAATCGAGGCCCGCACAGCATGAAGTTGGCGAAACATGAAACTCGCTGAGGGCATCCGCAAGCACGGTTTTCGCAAGTGGTACGAGCGCGAGCTGCTGCAAAGCCATGCCCACCTGGTCCTGACCTTCCTGTGCGCGATCGGCCTGTTCGCGGCCTTCGAGGCGCTCGGCCGTTTTCGCTCGCTGAGCGACCAGTTGACCGACATCGTGGCGATCCTGATTTGCGCCGCGCTCGGCATCTGGGCGCTGCGCCGCTACCTGCGCCTGCTGATGCACGCCGAAGTCACCGCCCACCAGGCCGACTGCCCGCAGTGCAAAGCCTACGGCCGCTTCAAGCTCGAAAGCGAGAACGCGCGCGACAGCTCGGTGCAGGTGTGCTGCACCAAGTGCCAGCACCGATGGACCATCAACGACTGACGAAGTGACCGCCCCGAGGCGCCTGCGGCGTCGCCCCCAGGGGCCGGAACTGGCCCCTTCGTGGCCCTTGGAAGCCCAGGCCGTTGGGGGCGGCCCGGCGCAGGCCCTGGGGCGTCAGGCCAGCGCACTGATCGCCATCGCCAGCAGGCTCAGCAGCACGCTGCTGGCCAGCGGCACGAAGTATTCGCGGCCCCGAAAGCGGAAGCTGAAATCGCCGGGCAGGCGGCCCAGGCCGATCTTGCGCAGCCAGACGGCCAGGCCGTTGAAGAGCACGAAGGCGAGCAGGAAGACGATCAGCCAGCGCATCTGACGGGGTTGGCTACAGCCGATGGCTGCGGTCGCCGTTCGTGAAGCCGATGGCGTCGAACGCCGGCACGCCACGCACCAGTCCGATGACCTTGAACAGCTCGCCCATCTCGTGCTCGGCGATCAGCTTCTGCGCCGCGGCCAGCGCCGGCCAATCGCTGTGCTGCTGCGCATCGGCCATCAGCGCCGCGAAGCCACCGTTGAGCAGGAAACGCGCCTGCGAGGTGTAGCCCAGCACCTCGAAGCCGGCGTCCTGCGCGGCCAGCGCGATGGCGCTGAAGTTCACATGCGCGGTGATGTCCTTGTCGCCAATGTCGGTCAGCGGGTCGGTGTCGGATCGGTGCGCCCGGTGGCACATCAGCGTGCCACCCGTGCGCTCGGGCAGGTAGTACTCGGCGTCGGGGAAGCCGTAGTCGATGAAGAACGCCGCGCCGCGCTCGAGCCGGTCGGCGAGCGTGCGGATGAAGGCTTCGGCCTGGAGGTGGATTTCGGTCGTGGTGCCGGGCACGAAGGCCGCCGCCACCGGTGGGCACAGGGGCGTGGCGCGGTCGGCCAACGCGAAGGCTTCGCCGGCGACCACCACGCCGCGTTCGAACCACCGCGAGCCGTCCCAGTGCAGCAGTTGCACCGGCATCGCATCGAGCACCTCGTTGCCGACGACCACGCCGCGCATCGTGTCGGGCAGCACATCGAGCCAACGCACACGCTCGCCGAAGGGCGCCAGCCGCTCGCGTTGGCGCGCGCGCAGGCTGCCCGAGAGGTCGACGATGGTGTAGCGCTGCACGCGCTCGCCGAGCGCCTGCAGCAACTGCGCGGCGAGCGCGCCCGAGCCGGCGCCGAACTCCCAGATTTCGTCGCCGGCCGTGGCGTCGAGCGCCTGCCCGACCTGCCGCGCCAGCACAGCGCCGAACAAGGGGCTCAGTTCCGGCGCGGTGACGAAGTCGCTGCCCGAGGCCGGCATCGTGCCGAACTGGCGGCTGCTGTGGGCGTAATAGCCCAGCCCCGGCGCGTACAGCGCCAGCGCCATGAAACGGTCGAACGGCAGCCAGCCACCGGCCGTGCCGATGGCGTTGTGGATCAGGCGGCTAAGGGGTGAGTGGGGTGCAGCCCCCGCCGATACACTGTCGGCCTGATTCGCGCCCTCGTTGTGCTGCGTCATCGGCGCATTGTAGGAATGCCCTCTTCGAACCCCCGCCCCTCCCCACGTCGATTGGTGCTCGTCACCGGCGCCGCACGCCGGCTCGGCCGCGCCATCGCGATCGAGCTGGCGCGCGGTGGCTACGACGTGGCGCTGCACTTTCGCCACTCGGCCGCTGACGCCGAGGCCAGCGCCGCCTATGCGCGCGCACTCGGCGTGCGCGCCGAGTGTTTCCAGGCCGACCTGGCCATTGAGCCCGCCTGCCGTGCACTGCTGCCCGCCGTGGCGGCGCGCATGGGGCGCATCGACGCGGTCGTCAACAGCGCGGCGCACTTCGCCTACGACAACGCCGAGAGTTTTTCCTACGCGGCGATGGAAGCGCACTGGCGCGCCAACACCGGCCCGGCCGTCGTGCTGGCGCAGGCGCTGGCCGCGCACCTCGCGGGCTGCAGTGAAACCGGCTGCGTGGTCAACCTGCTCGACCAGAAGTTGTGGAACCCGAACCCCGACTACCTGTCGTACACGCTGTCCAAAGCCGCGCTCGAAGCCGCAACCACGTTGCTGGCGCAGGCGCTGGCGCCGCAGGTGCGCGTGGCCGGCGTGGCGCCCGGTGTGACCCTGGTGTCGGGCCCGAAGATGAGCAATGACGGCTTCGCTGCGGCGCACGCGAAGACGCCGCTGGGCCGCAGTTCCACCCCCGACGACGTGGCACGCACGGTGCGCTTCATCATCGAGTCCCCCGCCATCACCGGCACGACCATCGTGGTCGATGGCGGCCAGCACCTTGCTGCGCAGCCGCGCGACGTGACCTTCCTCACCGGCAAGGCGTGACGCCATGCACAGCTCACTCGCCCACCCTGCCCTGATGGATTGCCGGCGCCTGTTCCTGCGCGACTATGAGGTCTGGCTCAACATCGGCGTGCACGACTTCGAAAAGCGCGGCGAACAACGCGTGCTGATCAACGTCGACCTGTACGTGCCGCTGGCGCAGTCCACGCCCAAGGCCGACGATCTGGACGAGGTGGTCGACTACGACTTCATCCGTCGCTCGATCGCGCTGCGCGTGCAGCAGGGCCACATTCATTTGCAGGAAACCCTGGTCGACGACGTGCTGCGCCTGATGCTCGCGCACCCGCGCGTGAGGGCCGCGTGCGTGTCGACCGAAAAGCCCGACGTGTACCCCGACTGCGACGCTGTCGGCGTTGAAGTCTTTGGTCTGAAGAACGAGTGAGCCGCCCATGAACGCCCCGCAAGATATCGCTGCCGTGAAGAAGGCGGCCTTCGAAGCCAACAAGCTGAGCAAGCGCCTGCACCGCCAGGTCGGCCAGGCGATTGCCGACTTCGCCATGATCGAGCCCGGCGACAAGGTGATGGTCTGCGTGTCGGGCGGCAAGGACAGCTACGCCCTGCTCGACATCCTGATCGGCCGGCAGCAGCGCGCCGAAGTGCCGTTCGAGCTGGTGGCCGTGAATCTCGACCAGAAGCAGCCCGGTTTCCCCACGCATGTCCTGCCCGCGTACCTGGCGCGCGTGGGCGTGCCCTTTCACATCGAGAACCGGGACACCTACAGTGTCGTCAAGCGCCTGGTGCCCGAGGGCCAGACCATGTGCAGCCTGTGCTCGCGGCTGCGCCGCGGCATCCTGTACCGCGTGGCCAGCGAGTTGGGCGCGACCAAGATCGCGCTCGGCCACCACCGCGACGACATGGTCGTCACGCTGATGATGAACATGTTCTTCGGCGGGCGGCTCAAGGGCATGCCGCCCAAGCTCGTCAGCGACGACGGCAAGCACATCGTCATCCGCCCGCTGGCCTACGTGGCCGAGACCGACCTCGAACGCTGGGCCGTGCAGCGCGAGTTCCCGATCATCCCGTGCACGCTGTGCGGCAGCCAGGACGGCCTGCAGCGCGCGCAGATCAAGACCATGATCCACGACTGGGAGCGCCGGTACCCGGGCCGCATCGACAACATGTTCAATGCCATGGGGCGGATCATGCCCTCGCACCTGATGGACCGGAACCTGTACCCGTTCACGACGCTCCAAACCACTGGCGTGGCCGACCCCGCGGGCGACATGGCGTTCGACGAGGACGAGGCTGACGCCTGCGGCAGCCCGGCAGTGGTGAGGCTGGCGCCGCGGCTCGATTGAACCGGTTCGCCCTGGAGGACTGCACCATGCAAGGCCGATCTGTTTTCGCTGCCGCTGCGCTGGTCGCAGCCACCGCCCTGGGCGGCTGCGCCGCGCTCAACACCGTGACCAGCGAGATCGCCACCTATGGCGACTGGCCGGCGGGCCGCCAACCCGGCCGCTACGCTTTTGAGCGTTTACCGTCGCAGCAGGCCAATGCCCCACGCCAGGCCGAACTCGAGTCGGCGGCGGCGCGCGCGCTCGATGCCGCCGGATTCACTGCCGCGCCGAGTACGGCGCAGGCCGACGTCGTCGTGCAGATCGGTGCGCGCATCAGCCGCAGCGATCTCTCGCCGTGGGACGACCCGTTGTGGTGGCGCTGGGGCGGGGGCTACTGGCGCAGCCCGGGCTGGCGCCCGGGTTCGCGTGCGATGTTTCACGCCAACCTGTCGGCCGGCTGGTACGCACGCTACGAACGCAACATCGCCCTGCTGCTGCGCGATCGCGCCAGCGGCTCGCCGCTGTATGAAGCGCACGCGCAGACCGATGGCAGCACCCGCGGCGACAGTGCGCTGCTGGCGGCGATGTTCGAGGCGGCGTTGAAGGACTTCCCGGCCACCGGGGCAACCAACCCGCGGCAGGTCAGCGTGCAGCGCGCACCGTGAAGCGATGAGCCCTCGCCCTTCGGGGGCGGGAAATTCAGCCTCGGCGGCTCGCGGCAGCATCGCCGTGACGATTTCGGCCGGCCGAAGGAGCCGCAATCAGCGCACGCAGATCGTCTTCCCAGCCCTTCAACTTGGTCCGTGCCGCCTGCTTTTGCGTGGGCGTCATCGCGTTGTGCATGGTCGCGGCAAGCAGGCAGTTGTCTTGCATCAAGCGCTGCTGGTAGCCGCGGTAGTCGGCCCGCGGCGAGCGTGTCGTGCGCTCGGCGATCACGCGCACGGCCGCTTGCGCCTGCTGCAGCACGGTGCTGCGATCGATGCCACTGCGCCCTGCGGTGCTGACCAGGGCCATCGTTTGCAGCAGCTCGCGCTGGCGTGCGCGGCGCTCGGCCAGCCAGCGTTCGGGGTCGAAGCTCGACCTGGCCAGCAGGGCGGCCAGCCGCTCGCGCTGTGCTGCATCGAGCCGGCCGTACAGCGTCTCGAAGCGCTCGACCGCGCGCTCGAGCGACTTGGCCTTGCGCTCGGCCGGGTCGGGCTGCAGGAAGTCGGTCCGCATCTCGGCGTTGCCCTTGGCCATGCGGCGCTCGACGTGCAGCAGTTGCTCGGGCGTCAGCGTCAGCATCAGCTCGGCCGCCGCCGGCACCGCCTCTTCGAGCGCCGCGTCGAGGCGCCGCTCGCCCAACGCCAGCCAGGCGCAGATGGCTGCCGGCGTGGTCGGCTCCAGCACTTCGCGCTGCGCGCGTGCCAGCAGGGTGGCGTATCCGGGCAGTTGGCTGCGGCGGTGCCAGACGAACCAGCGGTCGATGGCGTCGCGCAGCTTGGGCGTCTGCTCGCCGCTCACGTCGATGTACCCGTCGACCCACCAGTACAGCAGTGTGGGCGCCTGGTCATAGGCCAGCCGCACCATGCTGCAGCCCGCGAGCGTGAACGCCAGCAGAGCCAGCCCGATAATCCGGCGCAGCTTGAACCAAGCGACTGGCAACAAGGACAACAGCATGGCATCGCTCGACATCGTGATCATGGCCGCGGGCCAAGGCACCCGCATGAAATCGGCGCGGCCCAAAGTGCTGCACCGCCTGGGCGGCAAGAGCCTATTGCAGCATGTTCTGGACGCCGTCGCCGGCCTGGCCCCGGCCAGGACACTCGTCATCACCGGGTATGGGGCCGAAACGGTCGAGCGCGAATCGCGTGCACCGGGTTTGACCTTCGTGCGCCAGGCGCCGCAACTCGGCACCGGCCACGCGGTGCAGCAGGTGGTGCCGCACCTGGACGATGAGGGCACCACGCTGATCCTGAACGGTGACGTGCCGCTGATCCAAGCTGCGACTGCCGCCGCGCTGGCCGCGGCTTGCGGCGGTACGAAGCTGGCGCTGTTGACCATCGAGCTCGCGGACGCCACCGGCTACGGCCGCATCGTGCGCGATGGCCATGCGGTGAAGGCCATCGTCGAACACCGGGACGCGAGCCAGGCCCAGCGCGCGATCCGCGAGGTTTACACCGGCATGCTGGCCGCGCCGACGGCGTGGCTCAAACGCGCGGTGATGGCCCTGACCGACCAAAACGCCCAGCGCGAGTACTACCTGACCGACATCGTGGCCATGGCCGTGACCGACGGCGTGCCGGTGGTGGCCACGCAGCCCGCCAGCGACACCGAAGTCCTCGGCGTCAACAGCCCCGTGCAACTGGCTGACCTCGAACGCCGCTACCAGCGCGCCCGCGCCGAAGCCTTGATGCACGGCAGCGGCGTGCGCTTTGCCGACCCGGCCCGCTTCGATGTGCGCGGCACGCTCGCCTGCGGCAACGACGTCGAGATCGACGTCGGCTGTGTCTTCGAAGGTGCGGTGACCCTCGCCGACAACGTGAAGATCGGCGCGCACTGCGTGATCCGCGACGCGCAGATCGACGCCGGCGCGGTGATTCACCCCTTCACCCTGATCGATGGCGCACGCGTCGGCGCCGGTGCCTTGGTGGGCCCCTTCTCGCGGTTGCGCCCGGGCGCCGATCTCGGGCCCGAAGTGCACGTCGGCAACTTCGTCGAGGTCAAGAACAGCACGTTGGCCAAGGGCGCGAAAGCCAACCACCTGGCTTACCTCGGCGATTCGACGGTCGGCGAGCGCGTCAATTTCGGCGCCGGCAGCATCACCGCCAACTACGACGGCGCCAACAAGCACCGCACCGTGATCGGCGCCGACGTGCACGTGGGCAGCAACTGCGTGCTGGTGGCGCCGATCACGATCGGCGACGGCGCCACGATCGGCGGCGGCTCGACGATCACCAAGGACGCGCCGACGGGGCAACTCACGCTGACGCGGGCCAAGCAGGTGTCGATGGCGGGCTGGACGCGGCCGAAGAAAGCCGGCAAGTAACTGCCGCCCCGCGCAATCACTTCCGCCCGCGTCCGCTGACGGCGCGACCGAGGTCCGCGCCGATGAGCGATCGCGGCCGGCGCTGGCCGGCTGGCGCGAAGCCGAAGCTGGCATGCGGCCCCAGCGGCTCGGCCCTCGCGCCGGCGCTCAGCGTTTTCCGGCGACCTCGATCTCGACACGGCGATTCTTCGCCCGGCCTTCGGTGGTCTTGTTGTCGGCAACCGGCTGCTTCTCGCCCTTGCCCTCGGTGTAGATGCGGGTCTTCTCGACACCCTTGCTCACCAAGTAATCCTTGATCGCGTCGGAGCGGCGGATCGACAGCTTCTGGTTGTAGCCATCGGTGCCCACCGCGTCGGTGTGGCCGACCGCGATGATGACTTCGAGGTTGATGCCAGCCATCTTGCTCACCAAGTCGTCCAACTTGGACCGGGCCTCTGGCTTGAGCACCGACTTGTCGAAGTCGAAGAACGCGTCGGCAGCAAACGTCACCTTCTCGCTCACCGGCGCCACGACCGGCCGGGGCGGGGGCGGGGGCGGGGGCGGGGGCGGGGGCGC
>JANMSR010000381.1:0-8304 GCA_031389565.1 Burkholderiales bacterium | reverse complement strand
GCACGGCGCTGTCGACCTTCGGCGCCACCAGTTTCTTCCCGAGCAAGCCGCTGGGCTGCTACGGCGACGGCGGCGCGCTGTTCACCGACAGCGATGCGCTGGCCCAGGCCGCGCGCGAGATCCGCGTCCACGGCCAGAGCGCGCGCTATCGCCACACGCGTGTCGGCGTCGGTGGCCGCTTGGACACGCTGCAAGCCGCAGTGCTGCTGGCCAAGCTGCCGCGCTTCGCGTGGGAGCTCGAGCGCCGGCACGTGCTCGGCGCACGCTACACGCGGCTGCTGCAAGGCCTGGCCGGCCTGCGCACGCTGGCGGTGCGGCCCGATCGCGACTGCGTCTGGGGCCAGTACACGGTGTTCATTGAGGGCCAACGACCGCGCGACCGCGACGCGGTGCAGGCAAGGCTCGTGGACGGCGGCATCCCCGCCGCCGTGCATTACCCGCTGCCCCTGCACCACCAGCCGGCCTACGCCGCGTTTTGCTGCCCCGACTGCTGCCCGGTGAGCGTGGTGGCATCGCAGCAGGTGCTGAGCCTGCCGATGAGCGCCGACCTCGCCGAAGCGGACCAGGACCGCGTGGTGGCCGCGCTCGCGTCGGCGTTGCAGCGATGACGGGTGCCGCCGCGCGGCGTGAGCCGCGGACGGGCCTGCTGCGTGCGACGCTGACGCTGCTGGCCGGCGGCGCCCTGGCCCAGGCGCTGCCGCTGGCGCTCGGGCCCTGGCTGACGCGGCTGTACACGCCCGCCGAGTTCGGCATTTACCACCTGTTTGCCGCCGTGGTGGCGATGCTCGCCGTGGTGGCCTGTGCGCGCTACGAGTTCGCGCTGCCGTTGGCAGCCGACGAAGCCCAGGCCGATGCCTTGCGCGCGCTGGCGCTGTGGCTGCTCGCGGGCAGCACCCTGGTTGCGGCGCTGGTCGGTGCGGTGTGGGCCGCGATCATCGGCGCGACATGGCCGCTGTGGTTGCCGCTGGCCGTGGCGGCGCTCGGCGCGCTGTCGCTGGCCACCCTGGCCGCCACGCGCGCCGAGCGCTTTCGATCGCTGGCGGCGGCGCGCGTCCTGCAGCACGGCGGCGGCGCATTGGCGCAAGGCGTGGCGGGGGTGGCGCAGGCGGGGGTGGCCGGGCTCATCGCCGCGCCACTGCTGGCCGTGCTGGGGGCGGCCGCGTTGTTGCGCCTGCGCGTGGCTGGTTGGTGGCGCGTGCCGCGCGAGCGGCTCGCGGCAGTGGCCCGCAAGCACCGCGATTTCCCGCTGCTCAACACGCCGCACGCCTTTGCCGGCGCGCTGCTCGATGCGCTGACGCTGGCCCTTGTGGCCTCGTCGCAAGGCGTCGCGGCGGCCGGGTTCTGGGGCCTGGTGATGCGCTACCTGAAGGCTCCCGCGACCCTGGTCGGCAGCGCGGTGTCGCAGTCGCTGTACCCGCGGCTGGCTGCACAGGGCCTTGCCGCGGGCCGGCGCGATGTGCGCCGCGTGATGGCCGCACTGGCCTCGGTTGCCGCCCCGATCGTGCTGTTGCTGTGGGCCTTCGCGCCCTGGGCTTTCGAGCACGCGTTCGGCGCCGCGTGGCGCGACGCCGGCGAGTTGGCGCGCGCGCTGGCGCTGTACATCGGTGTGCACTTCATCGCCTCGCCGCTGGCGGTGGTGACGATGGCCTGGAATGCACAGGCCTGGGCCCTGAAACTGGCCCTCGCCGGGCAGGCCCTGTTTCTCGCCGCGCTGGCGTTGGGGCTGTGGTGGGGCGGCCTGCAAGGCGCGGGCTGGGCCGTATCGCTGGCGATGGCGCTGTACTTCGGTGGCTACTTCTGGCGCTTGGCGACCTGGCCGGTGGCCGATGGGGCCGCAGCCTGATGCGCGCGTGGTTCAACCGCCTGCGCCGCCGCGTCATGCGCGCGCTGCTCTACCGCATCGTCTTCGGCGAGCGTTCGCAGGGCCGCATGCTGGCGAACACGCGCATCTCGCCGGCCGCCTGCATCGAGCATGAAGACATGCTCACGCTCGGCGACCACGTCTTCATCGGCCCGTTCAACTTCATCGAGGCCCGCGGCGGCGTCACGCTGGAAGAGGGCGTGCAGGTCACCAGCCATGTCAGCATCGTCAGCCACAGCTCACACCGTGCGATGCGCTTGCTCGGCGCAAAGTACGTCGACTGGCAGGGCGAGCGCCCGGGCTGGATTGCCGGCCCGGTGCACATCGGCGCGTGGAGCTTCATCGGCCCGCATTCGCTGATCGAAGCCAACACCAGGCTCGGCCGCGGGACCATCGTTTGCGCCGGCAGCCACGTGCGCGGTGAGTACCCCGACTTCGTGGTTCTCGAAGGTCGCCCGGCGCGGGTGGTTGGCGATTCACGGCGTGCCGACGAGAAGCTGCTCGCCCGCCACCCCGAGTTGCGAGCGCACTACGACGCCTGGGTGAAGCCATCGCCGTGATCGCCGCCGGGCCGCTCCCAAGGCGATTGCTCCCCCTCGGGGGGACGGCGCGCAGCGCCAAGGGGGCAACATGAGGTACGTCTTGTGGGGCGACGGCGACAGCCCGCACTTGCTGAAATGGGCGCGTGCCCTGGCGGCCGAAGGCGCTGGGGTATTCGGTGCAGGGTTCGAGTTGTGGGCGGCCTCGAGCCGCGGATTCCTGCCCGGCTTCGACGACGCGGTGCCACCGGCTCGGCGCTTGGCTCTGGCCACGAAGCCGGCCTTCGAGGGTGGCAACGCAGCGTTGCTGCGCGAGCTGCCGCGCTTCGCGCGTTGGGTCAAGCAGGTGCGGCCGGCCTGGGTCCATGCCCACTACCTCAGCTCGCACGGCACGCTGGCCTGGCTGGCGCAGCGTCTGTTCGGGGTGCGCGCGCCGATCGTCGGCTCGGCCTGGGGATCGGACATCCTGCACACGCCCGAACGCAGCGTGTTGCAGCGCGCGTTGCTGCGCCGCGTGCTTGCGGCCTGCGCACTCACCACCAGCGATTCGCGCCACATGGCCGAGCGCATGACGGTGCTCGGTGCGCGCGAGGTGATGACGTTTGCCTTCGGGCTGGAGGCGCTGCCGGTCCGCTCGGGCGTCAAGAACGCGCGCCAATTTTTCGCCAATCGCGGCCTCGAAGCGCTCTACGCCCCCGAGCGCGTGCTGGCGGTGTTTGCCGGCGTCCGCGCGCGGTGGCCGGACGCACAACTGGCGGTCGCCAACGACGGTGCCCTGCGCGCGCTGATCGAGCGCCAGGCCCGCGCGCTCGGCGTGGCCGAAGCGGTGCAATTCACCGGCCGGCTGGATGCCGCCGTGCAGGCGCAGTGGTACGACCGAGCGCAGTGGTACCTGAGCCTGCCGACCAGCGATTCGGTGTCGGTCTCGGTGCTCGAAGCGATGGCGCACGGCTGCATCCCGATCCTGTCGGATCTGCCGGCCAACCGCGAACTGGTCGACAGTGGGCGCAACGGCCTGGTGTTGACCGACGGTGCACCGGCCGACGCAGCCGTGCTCGATCATCTGCTGCAGCGCGCGGGTGCCATCGCCGAGGACAATCGCGCGTGGGTGGCGGGGCATGCGCTGTTCGCGCCCTCGGTGCGCGGCTTGCTCGCGCGCCTGAAGCAGCTCGCGCCGTGAACATCCTCTACCTCAACCACTACGCTGGCAGCCCCGCGCTGGGCATGGAGTACCGGCCGTACTACCTGGCGCGCGAATGGGTGCGCGCCGGGCATCGGGTGCAGGTGCTGGCCGCCAATTTTTCGCACGTGCGCACACACCAACCTGCCGCCGGCGACGAGGTCATCGACGGCATTGCCTACCGCTGGTTGCCCACGCCGCGCTACCGCGGCAATGGCGTCGGTCGGCTGCGCAATATCGCGTCGTTTCTGCGCCAGGCGTGGGACCTGGCCCCGAAGCTGGCCACGTCGCCGAGGCCCGACGTGGTGATCGCGTCGAGCACCTACCCGATGGACTGCTGGGTAGCGCGGCGCATCGCGCGGCGGGCCGGCGCCATGCTGGTGCACGAGGTGCATGACCTGTGGCCGCTGTCGCCGATCGAGTTGTCGGGCATGTCGCAGTGGCACCCCTTCGCGCTGCTGTGCCAGGCCGCCGAGAACAGCGCCTACCGCCACGCCGACCTGGTGGTGTCGATGCTGCCCAAAGTGCACGAGCACATGGCCGCGCATGGGCTCGACCTGTCCAGGCTCGTGATCGTGCCGAACGGAGTTTCGCCCGATGACTGGCAGGCCGCGCCGCAAGCGTTGCGTGATGACGTGCAGCAAGCCATCGACGGCGCGCGCGCGGCAGCTTGCGTCGTCGTCGGCTACACCGGCTCGATGGGTCAGCCCAACGCGCTCGACACGCTGCTCGACGCCGCGGCCCGGCTGCGCGACCAGCCGTTGCACTTTGTGCTCGTCGGCGACGGCCACCTGCGCGAACACCTCGCGTCGCGCATCGCGGCCGAAGGCCTCGCCCGAGTGTCGCTGCTGCCCCCCGTGCCGAAGTCCCAGGTGCCCTCGCTGCTGGCGCAAATCGACATCGCCACCATCGGCTGGCAGCGCGTGCCGATCTACCGCTTCGGCATCGCGCCGAACAAGCTGATGGACTACATGATGGCCGGCTGCGCGGTGCTGCATTCGGTGGATGCGGGCAACGATCCGGTGGCCGATGCCGGCTGCGGGCTGTCGGTGCCGCCCGGCGACGCGGCAGCCGTCGCCGACGGCCTGACCCAGTTGGCCACGCTGCCGAGCGCCGAGCGCCGTGCGATGGGCGAGCGCGGCCGTGCCTACGTGCTGGCGCACCACACGTACTCGGTCTTGGCCGGGCGATTCCTCGACGCGGTGATCGCCGCGCGCCGCCCATGACGGACCGCGACGACGACCGCAGCGCGATGGCCGCGCGCTACGCCCGCCGCGACGCGCCCGAACGCTACAGCTTCCTGCAGCCCGATGTGTGGCAGTCGGTGCAGGAGCGCCAACGCGCGATGCTCGGTTGCTTCGCTCGCGCCGGCTGGACCACGCTGGCCGACAAGCAGGCCGTCGAGGTCGGTTGCGGTGCCGGCGGCAACCTGCTCGAACTGTTGCGCTTGGGTTTCATGCCCGATCGGCTGACGGGCATCGAGCTGTTGCCCGGGCGTGCGGCCCATGCGCGGCAGGTGCTGCCGGCAGCGCTGCGGCTGATCGAAGGCGATGCCACCGAAGCGCCGATCGCACCCGACAGTCAACACCTGGTGCTTCAATCCACCGTGTTCAGCTCGCTGCTCGACGACGTGACGCGCACGGCGATGGCCGCCGCGATGTGGCGCTGGCTGGCCCCCGGCGGCGCGGTGCTGTGGTACGACTTCACCGTCGACAACCCGCGCAACCCCGATGTGCGAGGCGTGCCGCGGGCCGAGATCGCCGCACTGTTTCCACAGGCGCGCATCAGCGCGCGGCGGGTCACACTCGCGCCACCACTGGCACGGGCGGTTTGCCGCACCCACCCGCGGCTTTATCTTCTGTTCAACGCCGTGCCGCTGCTGCGCACGCACGTGCTGGCCTGGATCGAGAAACCGCAATGAGTTCACTTCCCTTCCTGCCCTTCGCGCTGCCCGAGATCGGCGACGACGAGATCGCCGAAGTCGTCGATACGCTGAAGTCCGGCTGGGTCACCACCGGCCCGAAGGCCCGGCGCTTCGAGGCCGACTTCGCGGCCTTCCTCGGCGACGAGGGGCTGCATTGCATCGCCGTCAATTCGGCCACCGCCGGCCTGCACCTGGGACTGGAAGCCATCGGGATCGGCCCGGGCGACGAGGTCATCACGACCACGCACACCTTCACGGCCACCGCCGAGGTGGTGCGCTATCTCGGTGCGGACGTGAAGCTGGTCGACATCGACCCGGCCACCCTGAACATCGACCCGTACGCTATCGAGGCGGCGATAGGCCCGCGCACGAAGGCCATCCTGCCGGTGCACTACGCCGGGCTGGCGGCCGACATGCCGGCGATCCTGGCGATCGCCAAGCGGCACGGGCTGAAGGTGGTCGAAGACGCGGCCCATGCGCTGCCGACCACCTGTGGCGGCCGCTTGATCGGCACGCTGGCCAGCGCCGCCACGGTCTTCAGCTTTTACGCCAACAAAACCATCACCACCGGCGAGGGCGGCATGCTGGTGACCCGCGATGCTGCCCTGGCCGCGCGAGCGAAAGTCATGCGCCTGCACGGCATGAGCCGCGACGCCTTCGACCGCTTCACAGCCACGGTGCCGAGCTGGTATTACGAGATCGTGGCCCCGGGCTTCAAGTACAACCTGACCGACATCGCGGCCGCGATCGGCCTGCACCAGTTGAAGAAGGCGCACGCCTTCCAACGGCGCCGCGCCGAGATCGCGGCGCTGTACGACGCGGCGCTCGCGGGCCTGCCGGTGATCACGCCGCCGCCTTCGCAGGCCGGCGATACGCATGCCTGGCACCTGTATGTGCTGCGACTGGCCGATGGCGCCGGGGTCGATCGCGACACGTTCATCGAGCGCCTGTTCGCCGCCGGCATCGGCGCCAGCGTGCACTACATCCCGCTGCACCTGCACCCCTACTGGCGCGACCGCTACGCGCTCGATGCGGCGATGTTCCCGCACAGCCAACACGCCTACGAACGCATGCTGAGCCTGCCGCTGTACACGCGCATGAGCGATGCCGATGCGCAGCGGGTGGTGGCGGCCGTGCGCGCCGCGCTGAAGGGCTGAGTGGCCGATGGGCAAGCGTGTGTTCGACCTGCTGGGGGCCGCGATCGCACTGGCGTTGCTGCTGCCCTTGTTCGCCGCCATCGCGCTGTGGATCAAGCTCGACTCGCCGGGCCCGGTGATGTTCCGGCAACAGCGCGTCGGCCGCCACGGCCGCCTGTTTGAGATCCACAAGTTCCGCACCATGGTGGCCGATGCGCCGCGGCAGGGGCCGCAACTCACGGTCGGCGACGATGCGCGCATCACCCGTGCGGGCGCCTTCCTGCGGCGCAGCAAGTTCGACGAGTTGCCGCAGCTCCTGGACGTGCTGGCCGGTCACATGAGCCTCGTCGGCCCGCGGCCCGAGCTGCCGGCCTACGTGGCGCATTACCCCGCCGAGCTGCGCGACCGGGTGCTCGCGGTGCGCCCCGGCATCACCGACCCGGTCTCGCTTGAGCTGGCCGACGAGAGCGAAATGCTCGGCCGCGCCGCCGATCCCGAGCGCGAGTACGTCGACGTCCTGCTGCCGAAGAAGCTGCACGCGGCGGCGGCCTATGCCGAACGCGCCACGCTGTGGACCGACCTGGTAGTCATCGGCCGCACGCTGCGCCTGCTCGTTCGATGCTGAAACTATAATCGCCTACATCACTACATTGAGATTTTGATCATGAAAACCGTAACCGCATCCGAGGCGAACCGCCAGTTCTCCGCCGTGTTGCGCGACGTGGCCGACGGGCATCGCGTACTCGTCACCTCGCGCGGCAAACCTGTGGCCACCATCGAGCCCGTGCGGCAACGCTCGCGCTCGGCGATGAGTGCCGCAAAGCGTCGCCTTCTCGAGCACCTGGATGCAATGCCGATCCAGGGCGAGCGCAACTGGACGCGTGACGAACTCTACGAAGAGTAGGCCGATGTTCGCGGCCATTGACACGGACGTGCTGGCCTATGCAGAGGGAGCCGGCGACGAGCGCCGAAAGCGTATGGCTCGGGACTTACTGGTGCGGCTTGCCGAGGACAACACGGTATTGCCGGTGCAAGTCTTGGGTGAGCTGTACCGGGTCTTGGTTGGAAAGTATCGAATCAATGCCGAACTGGCCAAGGAGGCACTGCTGCGCTGGTCCGACACCTTCCAAGTACGTGAATCGAGCTGGGCGGCACTGCGGTCCGCGCTCGACCTGGCACAGGCGCACCAACTTGCGATTTGGGACAGCCTGATCATTTGCGTGGCCGCCGAGCATCGTTGCCGCGTTCTGCTCAGCGAGGACATGCAGGAGGGCTTCAGCTGGAGCGGCGTGACCGTCGTCAACCCGTTTGCCCACCGACCGCATGTACTGCTCGAGAAGCTGCTCGCTTGAGGCGCCGGCGGCGCATGGCGCTGAGATCATCCGATGACGCTCCCATGACCACGGTCTGGCACCACCTCGACCGCTTTCTGGCGCGGCTGCGGCCGCACCGCGAGCCGCTGTCGCTGGCCATCGACGGCCTGGTCATCGCCGCATGCTGGAATGTCACCTACCTGTTCCGGCTCGGTTTCGAGCGCTGGATCGAAGCCCGTCCGGGCTATGACGTGTGGGTGATGCTCGGCGTGATCGCGGCCTACCTCACCGCGTTTGCCGCGCTTCGGGTGCCGCAAGGCATGTGGCGCTTTTCGGGCTTCGGCGAGGTCA
>JANMSR010000374.1:0-33671 GCA_031389565.1 Burkholderiales bacterium | reverse complement strand
TCTCGTCGCGACCGATCACGATCTTGGCCGCGGTGGCCTGGCGCCGCTGTTCGGTTTCGCCCGGGCGGTCGGCGGTGACTTCGACTCGCTGGGTGGCCGGTGCCGACGCTGCGGGCTCGGCGGGCTCGACGGTCTGGGCGTACAGCGGCGCCGCAGCGGCGGCCAGCACGGCGCGCAAGGCCAGCCGCAACAGTTGTTTCGATGACATGGGCAACGATTGTCGGGCAGCGCTCTTAACCACCGGCAAACGCCGAGCCCCTTGGGTACGGGTATGCTGCGCCCATCAACTGCTGATAGCCGCAGAAGGAGCGTCGTGGCCGCACCCAATTACTCTTACGAAAAGCGCCAACGCGAGTTGGCCAAGAAGCGCAAGCAGGAAGACAAGCGCAACAAAAAACTGCACCAGCGCCCGGACGGCGAGCCCGGGCCGCCGCAGCCCGCAGACGGCACCCCCCCCAGTGGCGTGCAACCCGGGTCCCCCGAGCCCGCGACCTGACGCCGGCCGCCACGATGCCGGACGGCGTACCGGTGTGGTTCAGCGACGACACGCTGGTGGTCGTCGACAAGCCGGCCGGCCTGCTGGCCGTGCCCGGCCGCGGCGAGCATCTGCAAGACTGCGTTGCCACGCGACTGCGGGCCTGCTTTGCCGACGCACTGGTGGTGCACCGGCTCGACCAGGCGACTTCCGGGTTGATGATCTTTGCGCGCGGCGCTGCGGCCCAGCGCGCGCTCAGCCGCGCGTTCGAGCAGCGGCGCGTGGCCAAGCGCTACGTGGCGGTGGTCGGGGGCGTGATGGCCGATGACGCCGGCAGCATCGACCTGCCGTTGGCCGCCGACTGGCCGAACCGGCCGCGCCAACAAGTGGATGTGCAGCGCGGTAAGCCGTCGCTGACGCACTGGCGCGTGCTTTCGCGCGACCTGGCGGCGGACACCACGCGCGTCGAGCTCGAACCCCTGAGCGGCCGCTCGCACCAGTTGCGCGTGCACCTGCTGGCCATCGGCCACGCGATCGTGGGCGACGCGCTGTATGCGCCATTCACACCGGCCGCGCCACGCTTGATGCTGCATGCCATCGGGTTGACACTAGCCCACCCGCACGACGGTCGGCCGATGGACTTCTCCAGCGCCGCGCCGTTCTGACGCGCCTCGGAGGTCCAGCATGCCGCTCCTGTCGTCCCACCCGAAACGCCGCCGCGGCCTGTTGCTCGCGGCGGGTGCCGCATTGATCTCTGGCCCGGCGCTTCATCTGCGCGCCTGGGCCCAAGCCACGGCGCGGCGACCGACACCGCCACAGACCGAAGGCCCGTTCTACCCGGTTGCCCTGCCCGCCGACAGCGATGCCGACCTGCTGGCCAACGGCGCTCTGCGCTACGCCCAGGGCCAGCCGGCGTGGGTCGACGGCACGGTCACCGACCTCGACGGCCGGCCGGTGCGCGGCGCGCGGGTCGAGATCTGGCAGTGCGACCATCAGGGCCATTACCACCACCCGGGCGACGGCGACCGCGCCGACCGTGCGTTCCAGGGCTTCGGCCGCGTGGCGGTCGACGGCGAAGGGCGCTACCGGTTCCGCACGATCCGCCCGGTGGCCTACGGCGGGCGCGCGCCGCACATCCACGTCAAGGTCAAGCTGGCCGCGCGCGAGCTGCTGACCACCCAGTTGTACGTGCAGGGCGATGCCGGCAATGCGCGTGATTTCCTCTGGCAACGCCTGCGCAGCGACGAAGAGCGCGCGGCATTGACGGTGGCGTTTGCGCCTGGCAGCGATGGCTTGCAGGCGCGTTTTGCCATCGTCGTGATGGCTTGACCTGGTGGCTCGCATTCAAGCTTGCGCGCCATGAGCGCCACCACCCAACGCCTGTTCATCGTCACCGGCGCATCGCGCGGCCTCGGTCGAGCCATCGCCGAGCAATTGCTGCAACCGGGCCATGTCGTGCTCGGCATTTCGCGCCAGGCCCCACGCGCCCCGCCGGGTCTTGAGCAATGGACCTGCGACCTGGCCGATCCGCTGCCCGTGGCCGCGCGCTTGCAGGCCTGGCTCGATTCCCTGGACGGCACGCGCTTTGCCAGCGCCGCACTGATCAACAACGCCGCGCTGCTGGCCGAGCCCCGACCGCTGCGTGATGCCGATGCAGCGTCGCTGTCGGCTTCGGTGCGCGTCGGCCTCGAAGCGCCACTGCTACTCACCGCCGCCTTTCTGCGCGCCACCCGCGCGTGGACTGCCGACAAGCGCGTGCTGCACATCTCGTCGGGCCTCGGCCGCCGCGCGATGGCCTCGCAGGGCCCCTACTGCGCGGTCAAGGCCGGGCTTGACCACTTGGCCCGCGCGCAGGCGCTCGAAGAAGCCCTGTTCGATCACGGCGCCAAGGTCGTGTCGCTCGCCCCCGGCATCATCGACAGCGACATGCAGGTGCAGTTGCGCGCCGCCGACCCGGCGGGGTTTCCGGACCACGAGGCCTTCGTGCAGATGAAGACCGGTGGTCGCCTGGACAGTCCGGCGGTGGCTGCGGGCAAGGTGTTGGCTTACCTGCGCAGGCCTGATTTCGGGGCGCAGCCGGTGGCCGATGTGCGCGACGCCTGAGCACGCGCACGGCTGCATCAAGGGGCGCCACTGCAACGGCAGGCTGCGATGAAATCGATCCGTGATCACCGCGAGTTCTACGCCCAGTTCGTCGTCAAGAGCGGCGGTGCGTCGGACGCGCGGCTGATCGCTGCATTTGCGTGCGTCGAACGCGAGCACTACGTGGGTCCGGGACCCTGGCCGATCTTCGTCGGCTCAGGCTACCTGGCGAGCGTCTGCGACGATCCGAGGCTGCTGTACCAGGATGTTCTGGTGGGTCTGGCCACCGATCGAGGCATCAACAACGGTCAACCGAGCCTGCATGCCAGGTGCCTGGCCGCTTGCGCGCCAGCGGCCGGTGAATCGGCGGTCCATGTCGGTGCCGGCACGGGCTACTACACCGCCATCCTCGCCGCACTGGTCGGCACGACCGGCAGCGTGCAGGCCTATGAGATCGAAACCGATCTCGCAGACCGGGCGCGCGAAAATCTAGCGCATCTGCCCAACGTCCAGGTCGTCAACGCTTCGGCGAGCAGCACGCCGCTGCCCAGAGCCGATGTCATCTACGTCAGTGCTGGCGCCACGCACCCGCTGGCAACCTGGCTCGACGCGCTGCAAGTGGGCGGTCGCCTGATCTTCCCGCTCACGCCCAACGAAGGGCTCGGCTGCATGCTGCTGATCACCCGCCAAGGTCCGGCGAGCTACGCGGCATCGGCTATCATGCGGGTGGCCTTCATTGCGTGTATCGGTGCTCGCGACGACGCAGCGTCAGCATCCCTGGTCGCTGCCCTCGAAACACAGTCGCTGCGCAACGTGCGGTCATTGCGACGAGACACGCCGCCGGATTCATCGGCGTGGTGCATCGGAACGGGCTGGTGGCTGTCGACAGTCGAGCCGACGTAGGCCCGGCGCCCCACGGTTGATCTTCAGACACCTTGCCGGCGCGAACGCGCTCACCCGCCCTCGAAGCGCAAGCACTGCTGGCGTACCACCTCGGGCAGGTATTGCTCACGCGCCTGCGCAGCGCGCAGCCAAGCGGCGTCGCTGCCATCGTCGTTGGTGAGGGCGTCGCGCAGCAGGGTCAGTCCACGCTCGGCGCGCAATTCGATCGCGTGCAACTCGACGTCCTTGATCGTCTGCGCGATCAGCTCACGCAGCGGGTGGTGTTCGGCGGTAAGCGGGTCCACGACTTCGCCGTCGAGGCCGAAGCGGCAGGCCTGGAAGCGGTTGTAGGTGTAGGCCAGGTAGTCGTCCTCAACCGGCTCGAAGGGCTTCTCCAGTACCAGCCAGCGCGCCACGCATTGCAGGTAGGCAGCGATCGCGGCGGCGCGCTCGACCGTCAGGGGCGTGTCCATCACCCGCACCTCGATCGTGCCGAACTCGGGCTTGGGGCGGATGTCCCAGTAAAAATCCTTCATCGACTCGACCACGCCGGTGCGGCGCATCTTGTCGAAGTAGACGCCGAACTCTTTCCAGGTCAGCGCAAACGGCGCACGGCCCGAGAGCGGGAAGGCGTACACCGAGTTCAGCCGCGCCGACTGGAAGCCGGTGTCCGTCCCCTGCACAAACGGCGACGACGCTGAGAGCGCGATCACGTGCGGCACGAAACGGCTCATCGCGTGCAGCAGCCACAGCGCCTGGTCGGGGCCGGTGCAGCCGATGTGTACGTGTTGACCGAAGACGGTGAACTGCTTGGACAGGTAGCCGTACAGCTCGGACACCTGGCGAAAGCGCGGCGTGTCGAAGATGCGGCGGCGGCTCCAGACCTGGAAGGCGTGGGTGCCGCCGCCGCACAGGCGCAGGTTGAGCTTGGCGGCGTCGTGCACCAGCGCGTCGCGCACCTCGAGCAGTTGGGTGATGACGTCGTGGTGGCGCTCGCAGACGCCGGTCGACAGCTCGATCATCGAGCTGGTGATCTCGGGTTTGACGTCGGCGGCGAGCTTGCGCCGTGAGGTCAGGCGCAGCAGGTCGACCGCGCCGGGCGCGAGGTCGTAGTCGTGGCGGCCGACGATTTGCAGCTCGAGCTCGACGCCGAGCGTGAAGGCCTTGGAGGCCGCGAAATCCTGCAGGCTCACTTGTCTTTGCCTCGGCGTTGGACATCGATCTCGCCGGCCAGCCGCAGGCAGGCCATCACCACCAGGGGCGCGGCCAGTTCGAGCAAGGCCAGCGCGGCCAGCAGCAGGGGCATCAACTTCGCGCCGGCCGCAGGGTGGTGGGCGGCGAACTCGAGCCCGAGCACCCAGGCGGTGCCCGACATCGGCAGCAGCGCAGCGCCCAGGCACAGCGACTGGCCGATGCCCAGCCCGCTCGGTCGCGCCAGCATGAGCACCGCCAGCGCCTTGGCCACCGAGCGGGCCAGCACCACCGCGGCGGCGATGCCGAGCGCACCGGCCAGGGCTTCGAGCCGCCAGGCCGATGCCACCGCGACGAACATCACCAGCACCAGCACGCCGCCGGCACTGCCGAAGTGGCGCGGCCAGACCCAGGGCCGCTCGCTGCGGTTGCGCAACCAGATGCCGGCCAACAGCGGCACCAGCAGGGCCGACAGTTGCAGCGTCTTGGCGATCACCAACGCCAGCAGCACGGCGGCCAGCAGCAAGACCATCGCACTCTCGTCGCGCAAGTCGAGCCGACGCGCGATCAGGGCCAGCCCTTCGCCGAGCGCGGCACCGACCAGGATCGAGCCACAGAAGGAGAACAGCACCGGCGACAAGGCCTCGAGCCAGGTGCCCGGGTCAGACAACAGCAAGCCGGCGCTGAACAGCTTCATCGCCAACACCGCGTACAGGGTGTTCAGCGCGGCCAGCGCCAGCAGCCGTTCGGTCACCTGGCCGGCCGCGTGCAGCTCGCCGACCACGCGCTGCAGCACCGCGGGCGAAACGCTGGCCGCGATGATCGCCAGTGGCGCGGCGACATCGGGCGCGATCGTGAACGAGCGCAGCACCATCCATACCGCCATGCCGGCCAGCGCGGCTTCGGCGACGCTGGTGGCCAGCAACCACGGGTTGCGGACCAGCCAGCGCAAGTTCAGCCTTGCCCCGGCCTCGAACAGCAGCAGGGCCAGCGCGCCGTCGATCGCCAGGCGCAAGGCGGGTTCATGGCCACTGGCGCTGCGGCCGGCGAGTGCCAGCAAGGTGCCGACGATCGCGTAACCGAGCACCCGCGGCCAGCGCAGCGTGCGCCACACCACTTCGCCGAGCAAGGCGGCCAACAACGCGAGCAAGGCCGCGCCCAACAGCGTGTCGGGCTGCAACGCCCAGGGCGTGGTGATCAGCGACCAGAAGGCATCGATCATGCAAATGACGTCACTTGGACCCGGCGCCTGCGCCGCGGCATCGGCACAAGCCACTCGGCAGGCAGGCGGGATTCCCTTGCGCGGTCATCAGGCAACCTGCGCGCTGCGCGCTCCGGTATTCGCCTTTCGGGCGGCCGGGCAGGCTCATCAGGCAACCTCCGCGCTTCGCGCTGCGGTATTCGCCCTTGGGACGGTCCGGCAGGCTCATCGGGCAACCTGCGCGCTGCGCGCTTCGGTATTCGCCCTTGGGACGGCCCGGCGTGCTCATGCAGCGGCCAGCCAGGCCGCGAGGTCGCGTTCGAGTTTCACCAGGTCGTGTTCGCGCGTGTACATCATGTGGCCGGCGTCGTAGTAGTGGTGCTCGACGCGCGCCAGCACTTCGGCCGGCGCGTCGAGCTGGGCCAGCGACCAGTCGCTGGCGCTGTACGGCGTGCCCAGGTCGTAGCGGCCGCTGGCGACCAGCACGCGCAGGTGCGGATTGCGGCGCAGGGCGCGCGCCAGGTCGTCGCTGGTCGAGGCGAACGAATTGCCTTTGGCTTCGCCGCGGTTCCAGTTCCAGCCCTTGTTGACGTCCATGGCCAGCAACTCGTAGCGCTCTTCATGGCCCAAGCCGAGCTGTTCGCCGAAGTAGGCCAGCGCGGCCATGCCGTAGGGCGCGGCGATGGCCTCGATGCCGGGGTCGAACTCCCAGTCGCGGGTGCGGCTGGCGGCCATCGGGCCGGTGGCGCGTGCATCGAGGCGGCCGACCATGCGGCCGCTGTCGCGCAGCAGCTCGAAGAAGAAGGTCTGGTCGCTGATACGCAGGTTCTTCTCTTCGACCAGGGCCGCGGACAGGCCGGTCAGCTCGGCCACCCGCTGAGCGATGTGCCGGCGCTGGCTGGCCGACAGCCGTGCGCCGGCGGCGAGCGCGCGCAGGTAATCGTCGGCGACAAAAGCCTCGGCCGCCTGGCGTGCGGCCTGCGGCGATGCGGCGTGCGGGCCTTTCAGCTTGCCGTGGAACTGGGCCGCGCCGGCGAAGGCCGGCAGGAACAGGGCATAGGGCAGGTCGTTGCGCGGAGCAAAGACGACGCTCTGCAGATCCATCGCGCACGACACCAGCACCAGGCCGGCGAGCGCGACATTGGCGTTCTGCAGCGCATCGGCCAACGCGGCGCCGCGCGTGGTGCCGTAGCTCTCGCCGGCCAGGTAAACCTTCGAGCCCCAGCGTTTGTGGCGCGTGAGCCAGCCGCGCATCACTTCGGCGAGCGCGGCCACGTCGCCGTCGACCGAGAACAGCTTCTTGCGCGCGTCGTCGCCCGCGGCGATCGACCAGCCGGTGTGCGGCGGGTCGATGAAAACGAGGTCGAAGTGCGCCAGCCAGGTCAGCGGGTTGTCGCTCACTGCGTACGGCGGCGCGGGCATCGTGCCGTCGTCGGGCACGATCACGCGCTTGGGGCCGAGCGCACCCAGGTGCAGCCACACCGACGACGAACCCGGCCCGCCGTTGAAGGCAAAGCACACGGGTCGCGAGCCACCGTCCAGGCCCGACACCTGGTAGGCCGTCGTGAAGACGGCGGCCTGGAGGTCGCCGCGCTCGGCGCCGATGCCGTCTTGGCGCACCGGCAGGAATTCGCAGACCGCCTGGTAGTCCAGGTTGCGGCCATCGGCCAGCGTGACCTTGCCGCTCGACAAGGTCGGCGATTGCGCCAGGCGTTTCTCGACCTGCTCGCGTTCGCGGTTTTTCTTCGCCTCGGCGTCGGGCGCGCTGGTTTTGTCGGTGTCGGGCATGACGGGCACAGGGTTTGCAAAGGCCGGCCAGTTTAGAGGCCTGGCCACAGGGCGCATGCGGGATCGCCCTCGCTGCTGGGACAATCGGCCCCGTGACCACAGCCACGCCCACCCGCCCCGAGGCCGCCAGGCCGCTGAATGCCTACCGCCCTTACTGGGCCAAGCGCTTCGGCCCGGCGCCGTTCCTGCCGATGAGCCGCGCCGAAATGGAAGTGCTGGGCTGGGATTCGTGCGACGTGATCATCGTCACCGGCGACGCCTACGTCGACCACCCGAGCTTCGGCATGGCGGTGATCGGGCGCACGCTGGAAGCGCAGGGTTTTCGCGTCGGCATCATCGCGCAACCCGATTGGCAATCGGCCGAGGGATTCCGTGCGCTCGGCAAACCGAACCTGTTCTTCGGCGTCACCGCCGGCAACATGGATTCGATGATCAACCGCTACACCGCCGATCGCAAGATCCGCAGCGACGATGCCTACACCCCCGGCGATCTCGGCGGCCAGCGGCCCGACCGCGCGTCCCTGGTCTATGCGCAGCGCTGCAAGGAGGCCTACAGCGAGGTGCCGATCGTGATCGGCGGCATCGAGGCCAGTCTGCGGCGTATCGCACACTACGACTACTGGCAGGACAAGGTGCGGCGCTCGATCCTGGTCGACGCCAAGGCCGATTTGCTGCTCTACGGCAACGCCGAGCGCGCGATCATCGAGATTGCCCATCGTTTGGCCAGGCGCGAACCGGTGGCCCGGATCACCGATGTGCGCGGCACGGCATTCATGGTGCGCGCGGCGCCGGAAGGCTTCTTCGAGATCGACTCGACCGAGGTCGATCGCCCCGGGCGCATCGACGACCACATCAGCCCGTACCTGACCACCAGCCAGGCCGCGGCTTCGCAGGGCCAGACCTGCGCCAAAGAGGAGGGGAGCGCCACACCCGCCGCGAGCGTGATCGCCATGCCCGTCAGCCGCAAGACCGGCGCAGTGCAGATGCCGCCGCGCGAAAAGACCGTCATCCGCTTGCCGGCCTACGAGCAGGTCAAGAGCGACAACGTGCTCTACGCCCATGCCAATCGCGTCTTGCACCTCGAGACCAACCCCGGCAACGCCCGCGCGCTGGTGCAGCGCCATGGGACCGACGCAACTGCGCGCGATGTCTGGATCAACCCGCCGCCGATCCCGCTGACCACGGCCGAGATGGACCAGGTGTTCGATCTGCCCTACGCGCGCAGCCCGCACCCGCGCTACGCCGACGAACACGGCAGCCACGACGGGCCGACCGAAATCCCGGCCTGGGAAATGATCCGCTTCTCGGTCAACATCATGCGCGGCTGCTTCGGCGGCTGCAGCTTCTGCTCGATCACCGAGCACGAAGGCCGCATCATCCAGAGCCGCAGCGAAGACTCGATCGTTCGCGAGATCGAGGACATCCGCGACAAGGTCAAAGGCTTCACCGGCGTGATCAGCGACCTCGGTGGGCCGACCGCCAACATGTGGCGCATCGGCTGCAAGAGCACGGCCATCGAGGCCGCCTGCCGCAAGCCGAGTTGCGTGTATCCCGGCATCTGCCCGAACCTGAACACCGACCACGGCCCGCTGGTCAAGCTCTACCGTCGTGCGCGCTCCTTGCCCGGGGTGAAGAAGGTGCTGATCAGCTCCGGGCTGCGCTACGACCTGGCGATCCAGAGCCCCGAGTACGTCAAGGAGCTGGTCACGCACCATGTCGGCGGCTACCTGAAGATCGCACCCGAGCACACCGAGGGCGGGCCGCTGAGCAAGATGATGAAGCCCGGCATCGGCAGCTACGACCGCTTCAAGGCTTTGTTCGACCAGTACAGCGCCGAGGCCGGCAAGAAGCAGTACCTGATCCCGTACTTCATTGCCGCGCACCCGGGCACCACCGACGAGGACATGATGAACCTGGCGCTCTGGTTGAAGAAGAACGGCTTCAAGGCCGACCAGGTGCAGACCTTCTACCCGAGCCCGATGGCCACGGCCACGGCGATGTACCACACCGACCTCAATCCCTTGAAGGGCATCAGCCGCATCCCGGGCAAGGCTGAGAAGGTCGATACCGTGCGCGGCGAGAAGCGCCGTCGCCTGCACAAGGCCTTCCTGCGCTACCACGACGCCAACAACTGGCCGCTGCTGCGCGAGGCGCTGAAGAACCTGGGCCGGGCCGACCTGATCGGCAACGGCAAGCATCAGCTCATTCCGACGTTCCAGCCAGCCACCGACGGCAGCTACCAGAGCGCCCGGCGCAAGAATTCGACGCTCGTCGCAGGCCGCCTGCTGACCCAGCACACCGGCCTGCCACCGCGCGTCACGGGCGCGGCGCCTGCCGCCAAGTCAAGGCGCACACGTCCGGGAAAATCCTGAGGAAGCAGACGGTCGATTGCCACGTACGCTGGGTACCCCAACCAGGAGTACCGCCCATGCAACGCACCGCCCGCATCCTCGCCACCGCCCTGACCGCTGCGGCTGCCGCCGCCTTGGTAGCTTCGTGCGCCACGACACCGCCGACGGGTCCGATGGGCTTCTTCGTTACCAGCGCCAACCCCGGCAATGGCGGCAATCTCGGCGGCCTCGCGGGTGCCGACGCGCATTGCCAGAAGCTGGCGGTCGCAGCCGGTGCGGGCAACCGCACCTGGCGCGCCTATCTCAGCACCAGCTACGTACCGCCCAACGCCACGTCCGCCATCCACGCCCGCGACCGCATCGGCAAAGGGCCGTGGTTCAACGCCAAGGGCGTCCTCATCGCGAACGATCTGGCCCAACTGCATGGCGCCAACAACCTGAGCAAGCTGACCGCCCTGACCGAGATGGGCACCGTGGTGAACGGTCGCGGCGACACGCCGAACCAGCACGACATCCTGACCGGGTCCCGGCCCGATGGCACGGCCTATCCGGGGTTCCCGGGCCAGCCCAACATGACCTGCGGCGAGTGGACCCGCGAAGCCAATGCGTTTGCCGTGGTCGGCCACCATGATCGGCTCCAGAACACGCCGATCACGGACCCCTGGGCGGAGTCGTGGAACTCGTCGCACTTGACCGTGAGTTGCAGCAAGGAAGATCTGCCGAAGTCCGGCGGCGCCGGGCTGTTCTATTGTTTCGCTGCCAACTGAGGCAGAAAACCTCGCGCCGCCTGCATCCATGCGGCGCATTGTTTCTACACCACGCCCGACGTGCTCGAGGCCGTCCGCTCGGGCAAGCCGGTCCCCGACGGCGCGGTGATCACGCTGGCCGCCTACATGGCCCAAGTCGACGCCAATGGCGTGCCGCTCAAGGATGCCAACGGCCGCTTCATGAAGGGCAACCTCGCGGCAGTCAACGTGCAGCAGAAAAAGAAGGGCTGGGGCGAAGACATCCCGGCCGCAGTGCGAAACGGCGACTGGGTCTATCAATCCTTCACGCCCGACGGCAAGGTCAACGACAAGGCCAACCTGAGCGCCTGCTACCAATGCCATCTGCCCTTGTCGAAAGACGATTACCTGACCAACCTGGCCAAGCTGCAAGGCAAGTTTCCGAGCCAGGCCGCGGCGGTGATGAAGAGCGGCCCGACCGACGTCACGGTGGCGGGCTTCGCGTTCGGCCCGAGTGCCATCAAGGTGACTGCTGGCCAGGCCATTACCTGGACCAACAACGACGACACGCCGCACCAGATCAGCATCACCGGCAGCAGCCAGCGCAGCGACGTGATGCTCAAGGGCCAGAGCGCGACGTTGAGCTTCGACGCCGCCGGCAATATCGCCTACATCTGCGGCCTGCACCCCTCGATGAAGGGAACGATCGAGGTCGCGGTAAAGCTCTGACTGCGAGTGTGCGCGCGGTCAGCCCGCACTCTCGCATTCGAGCGTCTGTTCGGCATGTTGAGCGGCCACCCACGCGGCAAGCGCATGCGGCTCCAGCGGGCGTGAATAGAAGTAGCCCTGGAACTCGTCGCATCCGATGGCCCGCAGGTGGCATGCCTGTTGTTCCGTCTCGACGCCCTCGACGCCCTCGGCGACGACGCGTTTTTTCAGTGTGCGCGCCAGCGCCACGATGGCGCGCGTGACGCTCTCTGCGTCAGCAGTAACACCGAGTTCGTTGACGAAGCTGCGGTCGATCTTGAGCACGTCGAATGGCAGTCGATGCAGGTACGACAGCGACGAATAGCCGGTGCCGAAATCGTCGATGGCGATTCGCATGCCAACGTCGCGCAGGCGCTGAAGCGTGGTGGTCGCGTCCCCGCCGTGGTTTACGAAAAGGCCCTCCGTGACCTCCAGCTCGATGTCCCGGCGCCGTTCTGCCATCGGGGCCCATGCAGTACAGGTCGAAGTCGGTCTTGATCGGCACCGGCGCATGGTCCTCTCGAGCCTGCCCGACGCCGTGCCCGCCTTGCAGATTCAAGTACCGGTACGGCCTGCCCCACGGGTCGAGCCGGCTGCCAAACCCGACCACTGCCAGGCTGCTTGGACAGTCGCGCGCGTCCTTCCAATACAGGGTGATCGTGGTTCACATCGAGATGATGTCCTGCCGGGCCTGGTCGACGCGCACGCGCACTTTGTCGTCGGCCTTCGGCGCACACGCCTTGTGCCAAGCCAGCACAGCGCCGTTTCTGACCCGGCATGCGATGTCGCGCCCGTCCCACGCAAGGCATGCAGTCCGTGTGGTGCATCGACCTTGTGACCGCACGTGAATAAGTCGGCAGCGCGCCTGCCGCGTTGCGGTCAGTCGCGCTGTGGCAGCGCGCTGTCGGCTCAGTTGCCGAGCACGACCTTCATGACGCGCCCGTTACGCGCGTCGATGGCACAGTCGTAGCTGAAGTGCACGCCCGGGTCGCGTACGGTCGGTGTCGCGATCCCCTGGCCGCGCAGGTTGGCGACGCCGCCGGCGTCCTCGCTGAGCTGGCGCGTGTTGGCATTGAAGTTGACTTGCGCCACGCCGGGCCAGCGTCGCTTCAGTGCCGCTGCGGCAGCCGACTCGCAGGCCGTGGGCGAAAGGTAACTCAGGTCCGGCTCCACGGCGCGCGCCACCGGGCCTGGCACGGCGGCGACTACGTCGCGCACGACCACGCCGGACACCGTCCCTGCGGCAATGTCATAGGTGCAGCTGAAGCTGAACGGCCGTGCACCGGCCCCCGTCCGCACCTGACCCGCGCCACGCAGCGTGACCTCGGCAGCGTCGGTGGCGCCGGGCACGACGCTCAGCGCGCCGCTGAAACTCGCTGCGGCTGAAGCGCCGCGCGTTTCACGCAGTGTGGACTGGACAGCACGCTCACAGGCCGCTGCTGCAACGCCACGCTGCGAAACGACAGGCGTTGCCGCAGGTGCTGATGCAGCGGCAGCCAAGGCCACCTTCGCAACCGATGCAAAGACGACGAGTGCAACGAGCGGTCTGAACATGGCACCCAGTGTAGGCCGGCGGCGCCGAGCGCGCTGCGCCTTACTTGGAGGGGGTGGGCAGCACCGGCGACGTGCCCCACAACTGGGCGATGCGCGCGTCGCGGCCGCACGAGGTACGGTAGTACTTGTAGCGGATCGGATTCTTCTTGTAATAGTCCTGGTGGTAGTCCTCGGCGGCATAGAACGGGCCGGCGAGCGCGATCTCGGTGACGATCGGCTCCTTGAACGGCTTGCTCCCTTCCAGGCTCGCCCGCGAGGCCTTGGCTGCCGCCAGTTGCTGGGCATCCAGAGCAAAGACGGCCGAGCGGTAGGGCGAGCCCGAGTCGCAGAACTGGCGGTCCTTGGTGGTCGGATCGATCGTGCGCCAGAAGTACTCCAGCAGTTGCTCATAGCTCACGCGCTTGGGGTCGTAGACGATCTCCACCGCTTCGGCATGGCCGGTGGTCTTGGCCGACACCTGCTCGTAGCTCGGATTGGCGAGCTTGCCGCCGATGTAGCCCGAGGTGGTGCTGACGACGCCGGGCACCTTGTCGAAATCGGACTCGACACACCAGAAGCAGCCGCCCGCAAAGGTCGCCTTGGCCAAGCCCGCCGGCGCGGGGCCGGTGGCCGTGGTCCCTTGTGCACGCGGGCCGCCCACAGCGACGGCCGTCACGATGCCCACCGCGACGGCGACCAATGCGCCCATCGTCCAGCCACGGATGATTTTCATGCGGCCTCCGGCACGAACTTCAGCGCCACGCCGTTGTTGCAGTAGCGCAGCCCGGTCGGCTTGGGCCCGTCGTTGAAGACATGGCCATGGTGGCCGCCGCAGCGCGCGCAGTGGTACTCGGTGCGTGGCAGGACCAGGTGAAAGTCGCGCTTGGTCTGCACTGCGCCGGGCAGGGTGTCGAAAAAGCTCGGCCAACCGGTGCCGCTTTCGTACTTCATGCTGCTCGAGAACAGCGCCAGATCGCAGCCGGCGCAAAGGAAGCTGCCTTTGCGCTTCTCGGCGTTCAGCGGGCTGCTGCCGGCGCGCTCGGTGCCTTCCTCGCGCAGTACGTTGTACTGCGCGGGCGTGAGGCGCTGGCGCCATTGGGCATCGCTGAGCAGGAGCGGCTGGATGCGCGGCAGCGCGGCCTTGGCGTCGGACGGAGCCGCCTGGGCGCTGCGGCCGGCGGCGCCCGACAAACAGAGGCTGGAGAGCAGGCCGAGCCATTGACGACGGGTCATGTTGCGTTCCTTGGAGATGGCGTGGTTCGCCGATGCGCGTCTGTCGCTGCGCAGGCAGGCACCTTACAGCTTGGCGTGCGGCGCGCGCGAGTCCCGCGATGGATCACTCCAGGTGGCGGCCAGTTCCCCAGCCGCGTCGAGAAAGCTCAGGCGGCCTGGCGGGCCAGGCGCGGGTCTTGATCCTCGAAGAAGCCCGACGGCACGGGCTCGAGCTGGCCGTAGTCGGTGGCGTCGCCGTCGGCGAGCAGTTCCTGGATTTCGGCGATGGGGAGCATCGTGCGGCCGCCCGGCGAAACCGCGACTTCCTCGCCGATGGCGGTGGTGGCCTTGGATATGAACAACTCGCGCGCCTGCACTATGCTGGGCAGGTCATCTTCATTCCATTCGTGCACCGGCACGCCGGCCGCACGCAGCACTTCGACCAGGCGCTGGTGGCGCTTGGCGCCGCGCGCCGACTCGTCTGTAGTGCGGACCTCGACGGCGGCCACCGCGCGCGAGCTGAAGTCGCACACCAGCAGATCGACCCCGAGCCGGCCCGCACGCTGCAACCATTGCGCATAGGGGAAGCGTGTGGGCACGCTGATGAAGCGCGACAGCGGCACCTGGGCCAGCACGACATGGCCGGGCAGGGCGCGGCGCAGGATTTCGTAGGCCTGACGCTCGCCTAGCGTCATCACCCGCACGGCTTGTGGCGGCCAGGCCTGCACCGTATCCAACGCGTCGTCGCCCGGTGCGGTGCGCGGCGCGGCACTTCGGCGGCGACGCCACAGCGCAGTCATCAGCAAGGCAATGGCCCCGTACAGGGCAGCGGCGGTCGGATCGAGCAGGTTCATGGCATGCGTGCGCCTGGTGACAGGTGGCGGGTGAAGGCTGTTGATCGCTTTTCGGCGAGGCTAGTGCCGGGCGGGAGGGAGGGTCAAGCCCGGGCTTGCACAGCGCAGTGCGAAATGCCCAATCTTGCGCACGCCGCGGGCCGCCACGCCGTAAGCAGGTGTTGCCGCGTGGGCTGCGGTGCCGGCTGCTAAGGTCCCGACGCCCAGTTCCGTTGCCTGCTTCACCGATGGCCGTTAGCAACCTGCTCGCCCTGATCGACGACATCGCCAGCGTGCTCGACGACGTGGCCGTGTTGACCAAGGTCGCCACCCGCAAGACCGCCGGCGTGCTTGGCGACGACCTGGCGCTGAACGCCCAGCAGGTGGCGGGCGTGCGCGCCGAGCGCGAGTTGCCGGTGGTGTGGGCGGTGGCCAAGGGCTCGCTGGTCAACAAGGCGATCCTGGTGCCGGCCGCGCTGGCCGTGAGCGCCCTGGCACCGTGGGCGGTGACGCCGCTGTTGATGATCGGTGGGCTGTTCCTGTGCTACGAGGGTTTCGAGAAGCTGGCGCATCGGTTCCTGACGCCGCGCGAGCAAGTCACGGCTCACCAGTCGGCACTGAGGCACGCGCTCTCCGATCCGAGTGTCGATCTGGCGGCGCTGGAGCGCGACAAGATCAAGGGTGCGGTCCGAACCGACTTCGTGCTCTCGGCCGAGATCATCGCCATCACGCTGGGCGCGGTGGCGCAGGCCGGGTTCATGACCCAGGTGCTGGTGCTGTGCGGCATCGCCGTGCTCATGACCGTGGGCGTGTACGGCATCGTGGCCGGCATCGTCAAGCTCGATGACTTGGGCCTCTGGCTGTCGCGCCGGGCAGGTTTTTCTGCCGCTCTCGGCCGGGCGATTCTGCGCGCGGCACCTTGGCTGATGAAGGCCCTGTCCGTCGCCGGCACGGTGGCGATGTTTCTCGTCGGCGGTGGCATCCTGACCCACGGTCTGCCGTTCCTGCAGCGCGCGATCGACGGGGCGATCGATGTTTTTGGCGCTGCGGCGCACAGCGTGGCGTCGATGGCTGCCGATGCGCTGGTGGGCCTCGCGGCCGGCGCCCTGGCGCTCGCGCTGGTGGCGCTGGCGACCCGTTTGCGTGGCCGGCGTGCAATTGCCGCCGGCTAGCGTCAACCCGTGGCGCTGGCCGCCGTTACAGTCGCGCGGCCATGAAACCGATTGGCCCGCATCCCCACTCACACGGAGACAACTGATGTTCAAACAAATCCTGGCTGCACTGGTCGCACTCTTCGCCGTGGCCGCGTTCGCCGCGGTCGACATCAACAAGGCCACGCAGGCCGAACTCGAGGCAGTCAAAGGCATCGGCCCGGGCATCGCGGTCAAGATCCTCGACGAGCGCAAGAAGGGCAGCTTCAGGGACTGGAACGACTTCGTCGATCGCGTCAAGGGCGTGGGCGAAGGCAATGCCGCCAAGTTCTCGGCCGAGGGCCTGACGGTCGGCGGCGCGGCTTTCAAGGCTGGCGCCCCCGCGGCCACCGCCGCGAAGAAGGATGACAAGCCTTCCACCAAGGCCGTGGCGCCGATGGCCGCAGCCTCGGCGATGAAGGCCGATGCCAAGGCTGACGCCAAGCCGATGGCCAAGGACGACAAGAAATCGGCTGCCGACGAAAGGAAGGCCAAGGCCGAGAAGGCCGCCGCCGCCAAGGCCGAGAAGGCCGCCGCCGCCAAGGCCGAGAAGGCTGCCGCCGCGAAGGAAGCCAAGGCAGCCAAGCCCGTCGTCGCGAAGGACAGCAAGCCGGCCAAGCCCGACGCCGCCGCCTCGGCAGCGAAGAAGTAAGGCCCCTGCCGACGATTGAAAACGCCCGCGTCAGCGGGCGTTTTTCCTGGGCCTGTCGATCAACGCTTGACGATACCCAGCAGCTCGACGTCGAAATGCAGCGTCGCATTCGGCGGGATCGGCCCGCCGGGCGTGCCGCGCTCGCCATAGGCCAACGCCGGCGGGCACACCAGTCGCGCCTTGCCACCGACCTTCATCTTCTGCACGCCTTCGGTCCAGCACTTGATGACCCGGTTGAGCGGGAACTCGGCCGGCTCGCCGCGGGCGATTGAGCTGTCGAACTCGCGGCCGTCGGGGAAGCTGCCGCGGTAGTGCACGCGCACGGTGTCGCTCGCCGCCGGCGAAGCGCCTTTGCCAGCCACCAGTTCGAGGTAGCTCACGCCGCTGGCAGTGACGACCGGCGCGGTCGGACCGGCGGCGATGGCGGACACGGTGGACGCCACAAGCACGACGATCAGGGCAGCCAGGGCGTCGCGTCGCATCAGACCAGCTTGCCGAGTGTGCCAGTGGTTTCGGCAAGCAGGTAGTAGAACGTCACGCGGCTCTTGCGGCTGGCGCCCTGCATCTTCTCGGCCACGGCCTTGATGCCGACATCGGCGGCGCCGGCGTCCAGGCCGAGCTTCTTGGCCGCGAAGCCGTCGCGCACGGTGGCCAGCTCCTTCGGGTCGCTGCCCGAAACCAGGGCCGAGTCGGCGTTGCGTAGCGCGATGCCGCAGTACTTGACGATCGCCGCAACGGCGGCCTCGTTGACGTTGGCGGTGAACTTGGCCACATCGGCGCTGTAGTCGCTCATGGAAACCTCCGGGGTAGTTCGGGTGGGGCGCCGCCTGCAGCCGGCAGCACGCTGAGCCAACATAGCACACCATCCCGTCAGCCGCGAGACAAGACGTATAGCGCCGCCCGGCTTACTTGCCCCAGCCGTCCTTCAGCCCGGTGATGCGGTTGAACACCGGCCGCCCCGCGCGGTGCGCCACCCGGTCAGCCACAAAGTAGCCGTGGCGTTCAAACTGAATCCGCGTCTCAGCCGCCACGCTGGCCAGCGACGGCTCGACGAAGCCCTGCACCACGCGCACGCTGAACGGGTTCAGCACCGACTTGAAATCGCGGCCGCCGGCCTCGGGCTGTTCTTCGCTGAACAGCCGGTCGTATAGGCGCAATTCGGCGGGCACGGCATCGTGCACGCCGACCCAGGTGATGGTGCCCTTGACTTTTACCGCGTCGGCGCCCGGCGTGCCGCTGCGCGTGTCGGGCAGCACGCGGGCCTGGACTGCGGTGACGCGGCCTTCGGCGTCCTTGTTGCAACCGGTGCACTCGACGATGACCCCGTACTTCAGGCGCACCTTGTTGCCGGGGAACAGGCGGAAGAAGCCTTTGGCCGGCACTTCGGCGAAATCGTCGCGCTCGATCCACAGCGCCGGGCCGAGGCTGAACGAGCGCACTCCCAGTTCAGGGTGCTGCGGGTGCGCTGGCGCGCTGCACGGCACGGTCACCACGCCGCTGAAGACGTCGCTCCAGTTGATGAGTTCGAGCTTCAAGGGTTCGACCACCGCCATCGCCCGCGCCGCCTGGCCGTCGAGGTCGTCGCGCAGCGCGATGTCCAGGCTGGCGTAGTCGGTCCAGCCGCCGGCCTTGCTGGCGCCGGTTCGCTCAGCCAACAGGCGCAGGCTGGCAGGGGTGTAGCCGCGCCGGCGCAGGCCGGCGATGGTCGGCATGCGCGGGTCGTCCCAGCCGCTGACGATGCCTTCTTCGACCAGTAGTCGCAGCTTGCGTTTGCTGGTCACGATGGTGGTCACGTTCAGCCGCGCAAACTCGTACTGGTGTGGTCGCGGCTTCGCCAGTAGCCCGAGCGTGCACAAGTGGTCGAGCAGCCAGTCGTAGAACGGCCGCTGGTCTTCGAACTCGAGCGTGCAGATGCTGTGGGTGATGTTCTCCAGCGCGTCTTCGATCGGGTGCGCGTAGGTGTACATCGGGTAGATGCACCAGGTGTCGCCGGTGTTGTGGTGCGTGGCGCGCTTGATGCGGTACAGCGCCGGGTCACGCAGGTTGATGTTCGGGCTGGCCATGTCGATCCTGGCGCGCAGCACGGCGGCGCCATCGGCCAGTTCGCCACCCCGCATGGCGCGAAAGCGCGCGAGGTTCTCGGCGGGCGTGCGCGAACGGAACGGGCTGTCGGTGCCAGGGGTGTTGAAGTCGCCGCGGTGGGCGCGCATCTCGTCGGCGCTTTGCTCGTCGACGTAGGCCAGGCCGGCTTCGATCAGCGCAACGGCCGCGCGCCACATGAAGTCGAAGTAGTCGCTGGCGTAGTAGAGGTGGCTCGTGCCATTGGCGTTCCAGTCGAAGCCCAGCCATTGCACCGCGTCGAGGATCGCGTCGACGTACTCCTGCTCTTCTTTCTCGGGGTTGGTGTCGTCGAAGCGCAGGTGGCACACGCCGCCGTAGTCGCGGGCCAGGCCGAAGTTCAGGCAGATGCTCTTGGCATGGCCAATGTGCAGGTAACCGTTGGGCTCGGGCGGGAAGCGGGTGCGGATGCGTGCCGCATCGATCGGCCCGGCCGCGTGGTGCGCGGCGTCGCCCGGTGTGCCGGCGAAATGCCGGCCGGCGTAGGTGCCGGCCTCGAGGTCGCGCTCGATCACGGCGCGCAGGAAATTGCTCGGCTTGGGGCTCGGATCGTCTTTGGCGGCTGAGGACATGCGCGGGATTCTATCGACGGCCCCTCGCCCAACTTACCCTTGATTACACGCTTCTTGGTACAACTGCGGTGCACGGGCGGCCGAACCGCCGCGTTCAGAAGGCACGGTTCGCGGAATCCACCGCGGCTCTCACCGAAATGAAGGAGTGCCCTGATGAAGAGCAAGCCCCTGATCCTCGCAGCGCTGGCCCTGGCCAGCACGCTGGTCACCGGTGCGGCGATGGCACGCAGCAACGTCTACTGGTCTATCGGCATCAACGCGCCCCTGGACTATGGCGTGTCGCTCGGCACTGTGATCTCGAACGCCCCTGCCTACCCTGTATATCAGCCGGCGCCGGTGTACTACAGCGCGCCGCCGGTTTACGTGCGCCCGGCACCGGTGTACTACTACGCCGCGCCGCGCCCGGTTTACCTGGAACGCCCGGTGATCTATCAGCCGATGTACGTGCCGGTGCGCCACGAGAAGCACTGGAAGAGTCAGCCGCGCCATCGGCGTGATGGGTGGCGCGATCGTGATCGCGATGACGATGACGACGGCTACCGCTACCGCGAGCGCCGGGGTTACGGCCCGGTGAGCTACCCCGGCTATCGGGGACGCGACGACTGACGTCGCGTCGCGCCCTGCGCGCCCTCGCGGCGCAGCAGGGCCGCAATCCCGGCCCGCCTGCTCGCTCAGTCGGCGCGCTCCTGATGCCCGGATCTGTCGCCAACTCAGCAGCAGGCACAAGGCCGCGAAGGCCAACAGCAGCGACGCCTTGGGGACGATCTCTGCCGCGTCGGGTGCGCCCAGAAGCACCGCCTGCATCCCGTCGAGGGTCCAGCCCATCGGTGACCATTCGGAGCTCGTTTTCGAGCAAGCTGACCAGGGCCTCGCCGACGGCCAGCTCGGGGACCGCAGTCTCGACATCCAGGCCGGGATGGGCGCGCATCGAAGCCATCCGGGCCAAGCTCGGCACGTTGGGTCCGATATGATGGAGTCATCTCATTCGACTCGCAGGGGGTTCCTTGTCGCTCAACGTTGCGTCCGCGCCCGAGGCTGGTGCACCGCCTGACCTGCAGGCCCTGGAACGCGAGCTGGCGGACCTTTTCGTCACGGCCTTGAATCTCGACGTGGCGCCGTCGGAGATCGACCCGACCGCGCCGATCTACGGCGAAGGCCTGGGCCTGGATTCGATCGACATCCTCGAAGTGGCACTCGAAGTTTCACAGCGCTACGGATTCCAGTTGCGCTCCGACGATGCGAACAACGAGCGCATCTTTCAATCGCTGCGCAGCCTCGCGGCGCACGTCGCGAAGCACCGCTCGCAGTAACGCCCTGCTGGCCATGCCGACACGGACCCTGCTGGCCGCGGCGCTGGGCATCGGGCTGTATGGCGCGGTGTCGCATTGGCTGATGCTGTATGCGGCGACCGAGCCCTGGGCCGTAGCCGCGATCATGGCGCCGCTGGTGCTCGGGCTCGCAGGCGTGGCATGCAAGCGCCGACACCTGCCGTCGCTGCTGCTGTGCGCGGCTGCCGTCGTGGCCCTGGTCGCCGTCACCACGCTCGGCGGGGAAGGCACGGTGCAACGCCTGTACGTGCTGCAGTACGTCGCCATCAACCTGGCGCTGTGCTGGACCTTTGCCATCACGCTGCGCCAGGGCTCAACGCCATTGATCACTCGAATGGCACAGCGCATACATCGTGAGTTCACGCCTGCGCTGCGCGCCTACACCGGCCGGCTGACCCGCCTGTGGGTGGCTTACTTCGTCGCCATGTCGATCGCCTGCGTGGCGCTGTATGCGTGGGCGCCGTGGTCGTGGTGGTCGCTGTTCGCCAACCTGCTGACGCCGGTTGCGGCGCTGGGCTTTTTTGTCGGCGAACATGTCCTGCGCTACTGGACCCACCCCGAATTCGAACGCGTGTCGATCGCCCAGGCCGTGCGCGCTTACCGGCAGGTGTCGGCCAGCGGGGCCGGCCGATGAGCCAAAGCGTCGCGCTGCTGGGCGGACGCGACCTCGCGAGCACCGTGGCCTGGCACGGCGGCCAGGCCGTCAGCGCGGGGGCGTTCCTGGCCGAGGCCGCGGCGCTTGCCGAGCGCTTGCCGACGCAAGGCCAGGCCGTGAACCTTTGCGCGGACCGCTACCTCTTCGCGGTCGGTACGGTGGCCGCGCTGCTGCGCGGTCAAACCAGCCTGATGCCGCCGAACGCGCTGCCCAACACCTTGCGCCAGTTGCGCCAGCCCGGCATCCAGACCTACGCACTCTGCGATGACCCGGCCATCGACACCGGCGGCCTGCCCGTGCAGCAAGTGGCGCGCCTGCACGGCCTGGCGCCCGCGAGCGTGGAGCCGCGCGTGGCCACCGATTTCGATGCCGTATGCCTGTTGACCTCCGGCACGACGGGTGCGCCGCAGTCGCATCGCAAGCGCTGGGGCGGGTTGCAGGCCAATATCCATGCCCAAGCCGGCCGCCTGGCCGAACTGCTGGGCTGGGCCTCGATCGGCGGGCTGAACCTGGTCGCCACGGTCCCCGCGCAACACAGCTACGGCTTTGAGTCGAGCGTGCTGCTGGGGCTGCTCGGCGGCGCGGCGTTCGACGCCGGGCGCCCGTTCTTTGCGGCCGACGTTGCCGCCGCACTGGCCCGGCTGCCGGGCCCGCGGGCGCTGGTCACAACGCCGTTTCACCTGAAAACGCTGCTGCTGGCGCGCGTCGCGCTGCCGCCGCTGGAACTGGTGCTGTCGGCCACCGCGCCCTTGTCGCCGCAACTCGCGCTGCAAGCCGAGGCGACGTATGGCGCTCGCCTGATCGAAATCTATGGCTGCACCGAGGCCGGTCAAGTGGCTGCACGCCGCACCACGCAAGGCGAGGTCTGGGCAACGCTCGGTGGCCTGCGCCTGCACGCCGAGCCGGGCGCCGACGGCGAGCGCTACATCGTGCAAGGTGGGCATGTGGTCGAAGCGACGCCGCTCGGCGACGTGCTCGACTTGCTCGACAGCCAGCGCTTTCGACTGCTCGGGCGCGCGAACGATCTGATCCATGTCGCCGGCAAGCGCAGTTCACTGGCGCACCTGGACTTCACGCTCAATCGCATCGAAGGCGTCGATGACGGCGCGTTCTGGCTGCCAGACGAGGTGGTCGAAGGCGTCGTGCGTCCCGTGGCGTTCGTCGTCGCCCCGAACCGCAGCGCGCGTGAGATCGTCCGTGCCCTGCGCGAGCAGCTCGAGCCGGCCTTCGTGCCGCGCCGGGTGGTCCATGTGGCCGCACTGCCGCGCGAGGCCACGGGCAAACTCAGCGCGGCCACCCTGCGCCTGTTTGCGTTGCAGACCTTGGCCCAGCCAAGCCAGAGGGCGACGGGCTCATGACCACGCTCGACGAGACGCTGGAGATCGGCGTGCAAATTGCACCCGACCACCCGGCGTTCGCCGGCCACTTCCCCGGCGCGCCGGTGCTGCCGGGGGTGGTGCTGGCAGCGCTGGTCTTCGAGGCCCTAGTCACGGCACCGGCGCTGGCGCAGCGGCTGGGTGGCGTGGCGCAAATCGACGAGCTGAAGTTCCTGTCGCCGGTGTGGCCCGGTTCGTCCTTGCGCATCGCCCTGTCGCCGCACAGCGGCGGCGTGGTCTTCGAAATCAGGCAGGACGCCACCGTGGTGGCACGCGGCCGGTTGTCGGCGGGAACCATCGCGTGAGCCAGCCGGCGGGCCCCGCCCTGCAACCGGCCAACGACTGGTCGCTCGCCCGCGAGCGCAGCAGCACGGCGGTGCTGCGCCTGATGGCCTGGATTGCCACCACGCTCGGCCGCCGCGTCGCACGCTGGGTGCTGCATCCGATCGCGCTCTATTTCGTGCTGTTCGCACCCGGCCCGCGCCGGCAATCGGCGCGCTACCTCGCCCGCGCGCTCGGGCGACCGGCCCGCTGGCGCGATCTCTACCGGCATGTGCATGCCTTTGCATCGACGGTCCTCGACCGGATTTATTTCGTGCGCGGCCAGACCGCCGCGTTCGACCTGCGGCTGCACGGCACCGAGCTGCTCGATGCCACGCTGGCCGAAGGCCGCGGCGCGCTGCTGTTGGGCGCCCACATCGGCAGCTTCGAGGTCTTGCACGCGGCCAGGCAGGGCCGCCCCGAACAGCGCGTGGCGATGGTGATGTACCCCGACAACGCGCGCATGATCCACAGTGTGCTGCAGTCCATCGCCCCCGACTTTCACCTCGGCGTGATTCCGATCGGCCGCAGCGGCTCGACCCTGGCGATCCGCGACTGGCTCGATGCGGGCGGCGTGGCCGGCCTGCTCGGCGACCGCTTCCTGCCGGCCGACCCCGGCCGCAGCGGCACCGTCACGCTGGACTTCCTGGGCGCCCCGGCGCGCTTCTCCGACGGCCCGCTGCGCCTGGCCATGCTGTTGCGCCGGCGCGTGATCTTCATGGTCGGGCTGTATCGCGGCGGCAATCGCTACGATGTGTCGTTCGAATTGCTGGCCGACTTCCGCCAACCCTTGGCCACCGCGGCCCAGCGCGAGGCCAGCCTGCACGCCGCGTTGCAGGCCTACGTCGCGCAGCTGGAGTCGCTGTGCCGGGACGCTCCCTACAACTGGTTCAACTTCTATGACTTCTGGCACAGCGACCCGTCTGCATAGCGCGGCGCGCGAGATGCGTTGCGCACGGTACACGCTGCCGCTCGCGGCCGCCCTCTTTGCGCTGGCCGGGCCGGCGCTGGCGCTGGAGCTGCCCGAATTGATGGCCTTGCTCGCGCAACGCCGCAGCGGTGAAGCGCGCTTCAGCGAGGAACGCATCGTCTCCGGCCTCGACCGGTCCTTGCACTCGAGTGGAACGCTGAGCTTCAGCGCGCCGGACAGCTTCGAACGCCGGACCCTGCTGCCGCGCGCCGAATCGATGCTCGTCGAAGGCCAGAAGGTCACGCTCGAGCGCGGCGGCCGGGTCCGCCGGATCCAGCTCGATGCGATCCCCGAGATGGCCGCCGTCGTCACCGCGGTGCGCGGCACGCTGACCGGCGACGAGACTGCATTGCGCCTGTATTTTCGCCCCGCCGTCAGCGGCACCGCCGCACGCTGGTCGATCACGCTGGCGCCGCTGGAAAGCCGACTGCTCGAGGCCGTCAGGCAGTTGCGCATCGATGGCGAGCAGGCCGACGTGCGCCTGATCGAGATCGTGCTCGGTGACGGCGACCGCTCGGTGATGACGATCGAGCCCTTGAGCGCCGGGGCCGCCGGCAAGCCGCGCAGCGTCACACCGTGATCGCCGGCAGCCGCTTGCGCCGCAGCGCGACGCTGCTGCTCTGGTTGGCTGCGCTGGCGGCCGGCCTGGTCGTGATTGCGCGCTCGCAGTTCAGTGCCGACCTGACGGCATTCCTGCCCGCCGCGCCCGATGCGCAGCAGCGCGTGCTGATCGAACAGTTGCACAGCGGTGTGCCGGCACGCACCTTGATGCTGGCGATCGAGGGCGGCAGCGCGGCGCAGCGCGTCGAATCGTCGCGCAGGCTGGCGGCGGCGTTGCGCCAGAGCGCGCTGTTCGAGCAGGTGCAGAACGGCGAAGACGCAACCTGGCGCGAGCTCGGCGAATGGGTGGTGCTGCATCGCTACCTGCTCAGCCCCGGGGTCGATGACAAGCGGTTCAGCGCCGACGGCTTGCGCGAGGCCATCGACGAGACGCTGTCCCTGCTCGGCACGCCCGCCGGCAGCCGCATCAAGCCGCTGCTCACGCGCGACCCCACCGGCGAGCTGCAACGCATCGCCGAGACCAACCTGCCGGGCGGCGGACCCAACACGGAGGGCGGGTTCTGGGTCTCGCGCGACGGCTCGCGCGCCCTGCTGCTGGTCATCGTCAAGGCCGCCGGGTCCGACCTCGATGCGCAGGCGCTGGCGATCGAGCGGATCGAAGGCGCCTTTGGCGCGCAGGCCACCGGCGAATTGAGCTTGCGTCTGAGCGGCGCACCGAAGTTCGGCGTCGATAGCCGGGCGCAGATCGAAATCGAGGCCCGCAACCTGGCGATCGCCGGCACGCTGCTGGTCGGCACGCTGCTGCTGGTGTGCTTCGGTTCGCTGGCGGCCCTCGGTGCGGCCATGCTGCCGGTGGCCAGCGGCGTCGTCGCCGGCATCGCGGCCGTGAGCCTGGGCTTTGGCACCGTCTATGGCATGACCCTCGGGTTCGGCTCGACATTGATCGGCGAGGCGGTGGACTATGCGATCTATTACCTGATCCAGGCCCGCGCCACGCCAGCCGGCAGCGGCAGGACCCAGGCCTGGCTGCGCCAGAGCTGGCCCACCGTGCGCATGGGCCTGCTGACGTCGGTGTGCGGCTTCGCGGCGCTGGCGCTGTCGGGATTTCCCGGGCTGGCCCAGTTGGGCGTGTTTTCGATCGCCGGCCTGGTCGCCGCGGCGATGACCACGCGCTACGTGCTGCCGGTGCTGCTCCCCGACGGCGCCGGCGGTGCCGGTGTGCAGCATCTGGGCCGTTGGTCGGCACCGCTGCTGAAGGCGATGCCGCGCCTGCGCCTGGCCCTCACGGTGTGTGGATTTGCCGCCGTCGCGCTGCTGGTGTGGCGCCACGACCGCTTGTGGAGCGACGATCTGGCCTCGCTGAGCCCGGTACCGAAGGCCGCACTCGCGCTCGATGAAAGCCTGCGCGCCGAGCTGTCGAACCAGGATGCCGGCGCGATGGTCGTGCTGCAGGCGGCCGATGCACAGGCTGCGCTGGAGGCCGCCGAGGCGGCCGGCGTCCACCTCGACCGTCTCGTCGCCCAGGGCCAGCTCGGTGGCTACCGCAGCGCAGCCCGCCTGCTGCCCAGCCTGGCCACGCAACGCAGGCGCCAGCAGGCGCTACCGGACGCGAGCACCCTGCGCGGTGCGCTGGCGCAAGCCACTGCGGGTGGCCCGCTGAAGGCCGAGCGCCTGGCGCCCTTCATCGACGATGTGCAGAGCGCTCGCCGGCTCGAGCCGATCGCGCCGCAAGCGCTGGCGGGCACTGCGCTGGCGCCGCTCATCGACACGCTGCTGCTGCACCGCCCCGACGGTCGCTGGGCCGCGCTGCTGCCCTTGCAGCCGGCGGGCGACAGTCTGGACACGGCCGTGGTCCGCGGCGCACTGGCGGGCCTGCCGGGTGCGCAGGTGCTGGAGATCCCGGTCGAGTTGCGCCGCCTGTACCGTCACTACCTGCGCGAAGCCCAGGTGCAGGCCGTGCTCGGCGGACTCGGCGTCGTGGTCCTGATCGCGCTGTGGCTGCGCTCATGGCGGCGCGTGCTCGCGGTCTGCCAGCCGCTGTTGCTGGCGGTCGTGCTGACGATGGCCGGCCTGCATCTGCTCGCGGTGCCCCTGGGCATCCTGCACCTGGTCGGGCTGCTGCTGGTGGTGGCCCTGGGCTCGAACTACGCATTGTTCTTCGACCTGCCGAGTGGGGACAGCGCGCCGGATGACGGCATGCGCGCATCGCTGCTGCTGGCCAGCCTGACGACGGCGCTGTCGTTTGGGCTGATCGCCCTGTCGGGCATTCCGGCGCTGTCGGCGATCGGCCGCGTCGTCGCGCCCGGCGCGTTGCTGGCGCTGCTGCTGGCGGCGGCGTACGCGCGGCCGCAGCGCGCCAAGACGCAGGCCCGCGTCGATGAGTGAAAATTCGCCGGTCGATGCCACTGAGCTGGCGCCCTGCGCGGGTTGACCCGCCTGAACCAATGAGCCCTGCACCGTCTCCCGCCGGACCCTGGCGCGCCTCGCCGCTCGTGACGGCGAGTGTCGGCCTGCACGCGGCCGCTGCGGTCGCGGCCGCGCTGGCGCCCAGCGCCGTCGCCTGGGCGCTGGGCGCGGTGGCCCTGAATCACGTTGCGCTGGCGGCCGCCGGGCTGTGGCCCCGCAGTGCGCTGCTCGGCCCGAACCTGCGCCGCTTGCCGGCCGCCGCAGCCGCCCGCGGTGCCATCGCGCTGACTATCGACGACGGCCCCGACCCCGAGGTCACGCCCGCGGTGCTGGACCTGCTCGACGCCCTGCAACTGCGCGCCAGCTTCTTCTGCATCGCCGAGCGCGCCCAGGCACACGGCGCCCTCACGCGCTCGATCGTCGAGCGCGGCCATGATGTGCAGAACCACAGCCAGTACCACTCGCACTGCTTCTCGCTGCTCGGGCCGCGGGCCTTGCGGCGCGAGATCGGCCAAGCGCAGCAGGTCCTGGCCGACATCACGGGGCGCCAAGCGCATTGCTTCCGTGCGCCGGCCGGCTTGCGCAACCCCTTCCTCGACCCGGTGCTGCACCGGCTCGGGCTCCAGTTGGTGAGCTGGACGCGGCGCGGCTTCGACACCCGCGTTGGCGACCCCCGGCGCGTCCTGGCCAGACTGACCCGGGGTCTGATGGCGGGCGACATCCTGCTCTTGCACGACGGTCATGCGCGTCGCACCGTTGGCGGCCGTCCAGTTTTGCTCGACGTGTTGCCGCCGCTGGTCGAGCGCTTTCGCGCCGCCGGTCTGCACGGCGAGACCTTGCGGGTAGCGGTCCCACAGCGGGTCGCCGGGCCAACCGCATGACCCATCGCCGCGTCGATCGCGAGGCGCAACGCCTGGTCCACCGCGCTGCCGGCGACACCGCGTGGCGCGAGCTGCACCGCATCGCGACGGAGCCCTATCGCCGCTCGGGGCGCTTGGGCTGGCACTTTGCGCGCGGCAAGCTCGGCCACGACCCGGTCTTTCGTGCCCTGATCGAGCGCGGCGACATCGCGGCGCAGGCACGCGTGCTCGACATCGGCTGTGGCCAGTGCCTGCTCGCCAGCCTGTTCAGCGCCTGCGAGGAACTTGCACTCCGCGGCGCCTGGCCGCCAGCCTGGCCAGCGCCGCCGACCGGTGCGCGCTACACCGGCATCGAGTTGATGCCGCGAGACGTGGCGCGCGCCACGGCGGCGATCGGCACGCTGCCCTCGGCGCCGCGGGTGATCTGCGCCGACATGCGCGACGCCGATTTGCCAGCGGTGGACACCGTCGTGATCCTGGATGTTTTGCATTACGTCGATCACGCCGCCCAGACGGCATTGCTGCAGCGCGTACGCAGCGCCCTGGCACCGCGCGGCCGCTTGCTGCTGCGCGTCGGCGACGCCGCCAACCGGCGCGGCTTTGCTGCCAGCCAGTGGGTCGATCGTGCCGTCACGACCCTGCGCGGCCACCGCGTCGCGCCGACCTTCGGACGCCAGCTCGGCGAGTGGCGGACCCTGCTGCAGGGCCTGGGCTTCGCGGTCGAGTCCTTGCCGATGAGCCACGGCACGCCGTTCGCCAACGTGCTGCTGACCTGCGACGTCGCACAGGTGAGGCCATGAACCCGGTCGCGGTCACCGATTACACCCTCGTCAGCGCGCTCGGCGCTGGGCGCGCGGCAACGCTGGCTGCGCTGCGCGCCTCGCGCACTGGGCTGGCCCGGCAGCAGTTCGAGAGCGCACAGCTCGACACCTGGCTCGGCGTCGTCGAGGGTCTCGACGATCTGGCGCTGGCGCCCGCGCTCGCGGCCTACGACTGCCGCAACAACCGGCTGGCGGAACGGGCCCTGCGCAGCGACGGCTTCGCCACCCGCGTGGGCGCCGCGGCACAGCACTGGGGTGGCCACCGGATCGGCGTCTTCCTCGGCACCAGCACCTCGGGCATCCTGAGTGTCGAAGTCGCCTACCGCCACCGCGATCCCGTCAGCGGCGCCCTGCCGGACAACCTGCATTACGCCCAGACCCAGAACACCTACTCGGTCGCCAGCTACGTGCGTGCCGCACTCAACCTCAGCGGGCCCGCGTTCGTGATCTCGACCGCCTGCTCATCGAGCGCCAAGGCCTTCGCCTCGGCGGCGCGCATGATCGAGTTCGGCATCGTCGATGCAGCCATCGTCGGCGGCGTTGACAGCCTGTGCATGACCACGCTCTACGGCTTCCAGTCGCTGGAGTTGTTGTCGGCCGACATCTGCCGGCCGTGGGACGCCAACCGCAATGGCCTGTCGCTCGGCGAAGGCGCCGCTTTCGCCCTGCTCGAACGCGACAGCAGCCAGCCGGCCGCGTGGCTGCTCGGTGCCGGCGAGAGCAGCGACGGCTATCACATGAGCACGCCGCACCCGGACGGCGCCGGCGCGGCGCTGGCGATGCGCGCTGCGCTCGCCCAGGCCGGCTTGCCCGCCAATGCGATCGGGTACCTGAACCTGCATGGCACCGGCACGCCGAACAACGACGCCGCCGAAGACCGCGCCGTGTGTGCCGTCTTTGGCCGCGACCTGCCGTGCAGTTCGACCAAGGGCTACACCGGTCACACCCTGGGTGCCGCCGGCGGCGTCGAGGCGGCCATCGCCATGCTGGCGCTGCAGCATGGCCTGCTGCCGGCCGGCCTCAATGTCGATCGACCCGACCCGGACCTGCAGGCGCGCTACCTGCTCGCACCGCAGGATCGCGAGGTGGCGGTGATCGCCAGCAACTCGTTCGGCTTTGGCGGCAGCAACGCCTGCCTGCTGTTCGGCGCCGCGGCGCTCGGCGGTCGGGCATGACCAAGGGCTCAACGCTGGTGGTCGGCGTGGCCGGCATCGGCCTGCTCGGCCCGGGCCTGCCCGACTGGACCGCAGGCCAGGCCTCGCTGCGCGATCCATCGTCATGGCAGCCCACACCCACCATCGTGCCACCCCCCGTGCGCCTTGCGCCAACCGAAAGGCGCCGCGCCGGCACCGGGGTCAAGGCGTCGATCATCGTCGCCGACGAGGCCTGCGCGATGGCCGGCCTGGACCCTGCGAGCCTGGCCACCGTCTTCACGTCATCGACCGGTGACCCGGCAAACTGCCACGCCATGTGCGAGGCGCTGGCGCTGCCTGCCAGGATGGTGTCGCCAACTCGCTTCACGAACTCGGTCCACAACGCGGCCGCGGGCTACTGGCACATTGTGGCGCGCTCGCAACAGCCGTCAACCAGCCTGTGCGCGTTTGACGCGAGCTTCGCCGCCGGGCTGCTCGAGGCCGCCACCCAATGCCTGGCCACGGGCGCGCCGGTGCTGCTGGTGGCCTGCGACCTGCCCTACCCCGAGCCGCTGAATGCCGTGCGCAAGGTCGCGGACGTGTTTGCGCTGGCCCTCGTGCTGGCGCCGCCGGTGGCGGGTTCAGCGCCGCGCCTGACCCTCGAGGGCGTGGCGCAAGCGGTGCCGAGCGCCTGCACCCCTGCGGCACTCGCCGAGCTGCAACGCACGATTCCTGCCGCCCGCGCATTGCCGCTGCTGCAGGCCCTGGCCTGCGGCCGGCAGACGCAGCTTTGGATCGAGTCCGTGCCCGGCATGTCGCTGCACCTCAGGGTGTCGGACGGCGGCTGAAATGACTCCACAGGTGCTCGACCATGCCGGCATCGCCGCGCGCATTCCGCACAGCGGCGCGATGTGCCTGCTGGGCAGCGTGCTCGGCTGGTCGGCCAGCGAGATGCGCTGCCGCATCGTCAACCACGCCGACCTGGCGCACCCGTTGCGCAGCACCAGCGGCCTGCTGTCGGTCTGCGCGATCGAGTACGCCTCACAGGCGATGGCCCTGCATGGGGCTGTGAGCGGCCCGCCACGGACCGCGCCCCGACGCGGCGTTCTGGCCAGCGCACGCGGCGTGCGTCTGTTTGTGCCGCGACTGGACGACGCCAGCGGTCCGCTGGATGTCGGCGTCGTGCTCGTTGCGGGCGATCATGACCGGGCCCTGTATCGCTTCGAGTTGCGCGACGCGGCGGGCCGCATCCTGGTCGACGGACGCGCCAGCGTGGTGCTCGACCGGCCACTTCCTCAACCCGGCACGACGTCATGAGTCTGGACGGCAAACGGGCCCTGGTCACGGGCGCCAGCGGCGCGCTCGGCGCCGCCATCGCCCGCCGCCTGGCGAGCGACGGGGCCCACGTCCTGCTGCATGGCCACTCGCGTCCGGACGCGGTGCAGGCGCTGGCCGCCGAGATCGCCGCCGCCGGTGGCAGCGCCGAGGCCTGCCTGTTCGACCTCACCGACGACGACGCGACGCGCCAGGCCTGCGAAGCGATGCTCAGCAAGGGTGCCGTGCAGGTCATCGTCAACAACGCCGGCATCCACGACGACGCGGTCTTCCCGGGCATGCGCCCGGCCCAGTGGTACGGCGTGATCGACGTGTCGCTGCATGGTTTTTTCCGCGTCACTCAGCCCCTGTTGCTGCCGATGCTGCGCACGCGCTGGGGCCGAGTGATCAACATCTCGTCGGTGGCCGCGCTGGCCGGCAACCGCGGCCAGGTCAACTACGCCGCGGCCAAGGGTGCCCTGAACAGTGCCACGCGAGCGCTGTCGCTCGAAGTCGCCAGCCGCGGGGTGACGGTCAACGCGATCGCGCCCGGCATCATCGCCTCGCCGATGGCTGAAAGTGCCTTCGACAAGGCGACGATCGAGCGCATGGTGCCGGCCAAGCGTGCCGGCACGCCGCAGGACGTGGCCGCCCTGGCCGGGTTTCTCGCCAGCCCGGACGCGGGCTACATCACCGGCCAGATCATCTCGATCAATGGCGGCTTGTACTGAGCGCCCCCAAACCTGCCGCTTCGCGTCAGGCCCCCCGAGGGGGTCAAGGAAACTCGCGAGCGGCCCCGCGTTTCCTTGTGAGCCGCCGGCGAGTGGCCCGCGTTGCGTGCCGATGCAAGTGCTCCGCCACGCGGGGCCTTGCAGCACGGTCTCGCCGGTGCTGGTGGTGATGCTGCCGGGCGCCTACAGCGCGCCCGCGGACTTCGAGCGCGAAGGCTTCGTCGAGGCCGTGCGCTCACGCGCATTGGCGGTTGACATCTGGCTGGCTGGCGCACACCTCGGCTACGTCTTCGACGGCAGCGTCCTGCGCCGGCTGCACGCCGATGTGATCGAACCGGCACGCAAGCAGGGCTACCGGCGCATCTGGCTGGTCGGCATCTCGCTCGGCGGCTTCGTCGGTCTCGGCTACGCCGCCAGGCATGGCCGAAACCTCGAGGGCATCGTCGCGATCGCGCCGTATCCCGGCCGGCGCCCGCTGATCAAGGCCATCGTCGATGCCGGCGGGCCCGCTGTCTGGCGGCACGAAGCGCTGCCGCGCGACCCAAGCGATGTCGATCACGAGATCTGGCAGTGGCTCGCCGCCTTGCCCGCCGACGCGCCGGCCCTGTACCTGGCTTACGGCCAGGACGATCGCCTGGTCGCGGGTCAGCGCCTGATGGCGACCCTGCTGCCGGCCGAGCGGACGACGGCGCTGCCCGGCGGGCACGACTGGCCGGCATGGCGCGCCCTCTGGCATGCCTGGCTGGACCGCGGCCTGCTGCCCGCTGCGGCCGGTCCGGTACGCGGCCGATGAGCCGCGCCGCGGTACACCGAAACGCGCGCATGATGGCGACGCTGCCGCGTCTCATGGTCCGCACAGCGACAGGCCAACACCGACCGCCCGACACGCCATGAACGACATCGACGACATCAACGGCACAAAAGATACGCATGACGTCATCATCATGGGCGGTGGCCTGGCCGGCCTGACCCTGGCGCTGCAGCTGCGGCGCCGCTTCGGCGAGATCGATGTCCTGGTGCTCGAGCGCAAGGTCCACCCGGTGCCGACCGCATGCCACAAGGTCGGCGAATCGTCGGTGGAGATTGGCGCCCACTACTTTGCCGACGTGCTGGGCCTGAAGGAACACCTGCAACAGCGGCAATTGAAGAAGTTCGGCTTCCGTTTCTTTTTCTCCGACGGCCGGCGCGACATCGACCGCGTGACCGAGCTGGGCGCGAGCCGGCCCTTGCCGGTGACGAGCTACCAGATCGACCGCGGCATCTTCGAGAACTTCCTGGCCGAGGAAGTGCAGCGTCGCGGTGTGTCCTTCGTCGATGGCGCCACGATCCGCGACTTCGAGCTGAGCGATGGCCGCAGCCAGCACAGCGTGACCTGGGCCCGGCGCGGCGGCAATGCGCAGACGCGCCGTGCCCGCTGGCTGATCGATGCCAGCGGCCGCGCCGGTCTGGTCAAACGCCGGCTCGGCCTGGCGCTGGACAACGCGCACGCCGCGCATGCGGTCTGGTTCCGCATCCAGGACCGCCTGACACTCGACGACTGGTCCGACGACCCCGCCTGGCGCGCGCGCTGCGACACCCCGACGCGCTGGCTATCGACCAACCATCTGGTCGGCGAAGGCTACTGGGTCTGGTTGATTCCGCTG
>JANMSR010000339.1:0-3193 GCA_031389565.1 Burkholderiales bacterium | reverse complement strand
GACCAGCAACCCGGCGCTCACCGGCCGCGGCGGCCAGACCGCGGCGTGCGTCAGGCGCTGGATGTGGAACCACAGCGCAAACAGCAGCAGCAGCGGCACGCCGAGGTGGACGAAGACGAACAGCGAGAACAGCCGGTCGCTCACTGCGTTGTCGGCCAGGAAGTTGCGCGCCAGCGGCGCGGCCAGCAGCGGCAGGGTATCGATCCACTCGGCCGTGGCGATGGCCGAGTACTGGCCGAGCTGGTCCCAGTGCAACCAGAAGCCGCCGATCGCGCTGGCGAACACCAGCACCACCGGCGGTACGCCCGTGAGCCACGAGTAGCGCCGAATGCCGCGGTAGTGCCCGTGCAGCCATTCGCGCAACAAGTGCGCGGCCATCAGGATCACGAAGGCGTCTGCCGCGTAGCGGTGCAGGCTGCGCAGCAGGCCGCCGAGCCAGGGCTGCTGCTGCGACAGATCGACGATCGAGCGGTACGCGCCCGAAGCCGAGGTGTCGAGAAAGGCATAGAGGTAGATGCCGCTGGCGGCGAGCAGCCAGAAGCTGAGCAAGCCGAGCGCGCCGAGCTGGCGCAGCGGGTTGGCCGGTGCGCCGAAGGCAGCGTCGAAGCCATGTTCCAGGCGACGCCAAGTGGCCAGGGCCTGGGGCCGCAGTTCATTGAAGCGCCGCATGCTGGAGCTTGGTCTCGCGGCGGCGGCGCAAGCGGTCGAGCAGCAGGTACACGCCGACGCTGATGAAGAACGTCAGGCCGCCGGCGATCTCGAAGATCAACTTGGTGTCGTAGCGGTACAGGCCGGTTTCGGGGTCGTACACGGTGCACAGGATACGCACGCGCTCGATCAGGTCGTCGATGCGCAGTCGCGTGGGCAGGGGCGCAGAGCCGAGCAACTGGCGCAGCGGTTCGCCGAGTTGTTGGGCGGTCAGCCGATCGCCAAGAACCTGGCTGTGGATGCGCCCCGCGGCGTCGACCACGGTCACCCCCAGCAGGTGGTCGAAGCCGGCCGGCGTGGCGGCATAGCGAAAGCCGAAGTCGCGCGTGAGGGCCTCGACGGTCGCCGGCGGCGGGCTGAGGAAGGCCCAGTTCGGCGCGTCGATGCGCTGCTGCGCAGCGAAGGCGCGCATCGCGGCGGGCGAATCGAAGGGCTGGTTGAAGCCGATGCTCACGACGTTGAACTGCCGCGGGCCGAGGGTGGCAGCCAGGCCCTTCACGGCCTCGTGCAGCGCACGCGTCTGCGTCGGGCAGACCTGGAAGCAGCCGGTGTAGATGAAGCTCACCAGCAACGGCTTGCCGCGGTAGCTCGACAGGCGCAGTGGCCGGCCGTCGCGATCGAGCAGTGTGTGTTCGGGCACGCTGCTGCCGACGACGGACTGGCTGGCGCGCAGGGCTTGCTGTTCGTCGAGCGCTGGACTGTCGGCAGCGCTTGCGGCTGTACCTGAGGTGAGGGCGGCGAGCAGCAGCCCTTTAGCGCAGCGCCGCATCGACCGCCACCGCCGCGAGCAGGGCGCTCAACTGGACCATCGACGCGAAGAACGAAGCCATCGCGGTGGCGCGGCTCGGCGCGCGCGCCAGGGCATGGGTTTTTCGCAGGAAGAACGCTCCGCCGAGCAACGCACCCACCAGCACCACCGGGCCGGCGCCGAAGAACACCGGCAGCAGCGACACCGCCACCAACGCGATCGCATTCGCATGCACGATGCGCGCGGCACGCGGCACGCCCACCACCACCGGCAGCATCGGCACGCCGGCCGCGGCGTACTCGGCCTGGTAGGCGATGGCCAGGCTCCAGAAATGCGGCGGTGTCCAGAGGAACAGCACCAGGGCCAGCAACAGCGGCAGTACGCCGAGCGTGGGGTCGACCGCTGCCGCGCCGGCCAGCACCGCGAAGCTGCCCGAGAGGCCGCCGATGACGATGTTGGCCCAGGTGCGCCGCTTCAGCCACAGCGTGTAGACCACGCCGTAGAAGAACGCGCCCAGAAAGATGAACAGCGCGGCGACCGGATTGACGATGAGCCACGCCGCAGCGATTGCGGCCGCCAGCAACACGCCGATGAGGGCCAGCCACAGCGGCGACGGCGACAGCGCACCACTGGCAAAGGCGCGGCGCCGCGTGCGCGCCATCAGCCGGTCGCTGTCGGCCTCGATGTACTGGTTGAACGCTCCGGCACTGGCCGAGGCCACCAGCACCGACAGCGCGAGGACCAGGCCCTGCAGCACACCGATCGCCGGCCCCGGCGTGATCGCCAGCCCAGCCAGTGCGCTGATCATGATCAACACGCCGATGCGCAGCTTGAAGATGCTGAGCACCGTGCGCGCCAAGCCTGACGTGGCGCGCGCTGCTTGAACCACGGTCGTGTTCATGACACTGCTCCTCGATGCGTTGTCAGCTCAGGCCCCACAGCGTCGACAGGTACTTCCAGTTGATGAAGTAGTACAGGATGAAGGCCAGCAGGAAGACCATCGCCAGCACGAAGGTGCCCGGCGCCGCGAAGCCCATCGAGCCCGTGGTCTGGACCGCCAGGCTCGGCGCAGTGCGCGGGATCGGCGTGAACGTCGGGTTGGTGACGCCGCTGTCGAGCTTCTTGCCCACGAGCAGCGAGCCGACGGTGACCAGGATGTAGATCGCGCCACCGGCAATCGCCGCGATGCCGCCGATGCCCACCAGGCCCATCATCAGGTAGGCCGCGCCGGGCCATTCGTAGGCCAGGGCGTGGCCGCTGAAGGCCATGTCCCAGTGCCGGCGCGAGACGCCGAGCGTGCCCGCCCCCATCATCACCAGGCAGAAGAAATACATCGAGAAGCCGAACAGGTACGGCTGCCACTGCGCCAGCTTGGGCAGGATGATCTCTCGGCGGAACAGCACCGGGATCAGGTTGTAGGTCAGCGCCATGAAGGTCAGCGTCGTGCCCACCACCACCGTGGCGTGGAAGTGCCCCGGCACGTAGATCGTGTTGTGGATGATCATGTTCAACTGCTCGGTGCCCATCATCACGCCCGAGATGCCACCGAGAAAACCGAAGCCGATGATCGAGATGAACACGCCCGAGAACGTCGGATTCCCCCACGGCGCCTTGCGCAGCCACTCGAACAGGCCCTTGGTGAAGCCCTTCTGGCGCTGCGCGACTTCCATCGCGCCGGGGATCGTCAGGCCGTGGATCATCGAGGCCAGCACCGCGAAGTACATGAAGTAGCTGGTG
>JANMSR010000333.1:0-17604 GCA_031389565.1 Burkholderiales bacterium | reverse complement strand
CGCAGGTGGCGCCGCGCATGGCGCTCGGCCCACAACAGCGCGGCCACCAGCATCAACAGCAACGAGGCCAGTTGGGCCGCGGCGATGCGGTCGTTCATCACCAGCCAGGCCTTGTAGATGCCGGTCGAAAAAGTGGTCAGGCCAAAGTAGGCGCCAACGCCGTAGTCGGCCAGCGTTTCCATCAAGGCCAGCGCCACGCCGGCCACCAGCGCCGGCCGCGCCAGCGGCAGAGCCACCGCGCCGATGCGCCGCCACAGGCCCGCACCGAGCAGACGCGCGGCCTCCATCATCTGCACCCCGCGTTCGGCCAGCGCAGTGCGCACCAGCAGATAGACGTAGGGGTACAGGCACAACACGAACAACACCACCGCACCGGGCAGGCTGCGCACGTCGGGCCACAGCGCCCCTTCGAGGCCAGTCACCTGGCGCAGCGCGGTTTGCAGCGGCCCGCTGAACTGCAGAAAGTCGGTGTAGGCATAGGCCAGCACGTAGGCCGGCATCGCCATCGGCAACAGCAGTGCCCATTCGAAGGCACGTCGGCCCGGAAACTCGAACAGCGCCACGGCAGCCGCTGCGCCACCGCCGAGCAGGGCCACGCCGAGGGCGACGAATCCTGCAAGCAGCAGCGATTGCAGCGCATAGCCGGCGAGCACCGTTTGGGCCTGGTGCACCAGCACAGCCCAGGCCGCAGCGTCGAAAGCCAGCCAGGCACCGAGCACGCCGAGCACCGGCAGGGCAAGCAACAGGCAGATCAGGGTCAGCAGGACGCGCATCGCGGGACGCACTGGCCGGCACCGAAGGCACCTCTGCAAATGCGAACAATCCTCATTCTTATGTAAAAGCTATCATACGGGCATGTTTCTCGTCCTCGACCAGGTGGGCGTTCGCTACCCCGGCAGCCGCGCCTCGCACGACGCAGTGCAGGGGGTTTCGCTGGCGCTGGCCAAGGGTCGGATCGGGGTCTTGATCGGGCCCTCGGGCTGCGGCAAGACTTCGCTGCTGCGTGCGGTGGCCGGGCTGGAGCGCTTGGCCGGCGGCAGCGTCAGCATGGACCGCCGGCTGCTGGCCTCGGCCGCCACCCATGTGCCCGCCGAAGCACGCCGCATCGGCATGGTGTTCCAGGACTACGCCCTGTTCCCGCACCTCAACGTGCGCGACAACGTGGCCTTCGGCGTGCGCCACCTGTCCCGCGCCGAGCGCAACCAGCGCATCGAGCAGGTGCTCGAACTGGTGGGCCTGGCGCACGCCGCCAAACGCGCGCCGCATCAGCTTTCAGGCGGCCAGCAGCAGCGGGTGGCGCTGGCCCGCGCGCTGGCCCCGCAGCCGCAATTGCTGCTGCTCGACGAGCCGTTTTCGAACCTCGATGTCGACCTGCGCGAGCGCCTCGCGCACGACATCCGTGCGATCCTGCAGCAGGCCGGCACCACGGCGCTGTTCGTCACCCACGACCAGATCGAGGCCTTCGCCATCGGCGACGTGATCGGCGTGATGCACCAGGGCCGGCTCGAGCAGTGGGACGACGCCTACTCGCTGTACCACCGGCCGGCGACGCGCTTCGTCGCCGACTTCATCGGCCACGGCGTGTTCGCGCCGGCGCGCATCGTCGCCACCGCCGATGGCCCGCGCGTACAGACGCCGCTGGGCGCGCTGGCCGACGCCACCGAATGCCCGCTGCCCGGCGCGTACCCGGGCGGCGAATGCGATGTGCTCTTGCGCGCCGACGACATCGTCCACGACGACGAAGCCAAGGTGCAGGCCCGCATCGAACGCAAGGCCTTCCGCGGCTCGGAATTTCTTTACACGTTGCGCCTGGCCACTGGCGAGCGGGTGCTGGCACATGTGCCCAGCCACCACGACCACCAGGTCGGCGAATGGATCGGCATCCGCGCCGTGGTCGACCATGTCGTGACCTTTGGCCGCGAGCCCGTCGCCCCCATCTGAATGGGGGTTGAACTTTGACCTTGTTCACACGCTCGAAAGCGGGCCTCGGCGTATAGTCACCGCAAGCATTACAGGAGCACCTCGATGGGCGCCAAATTGAAAGTTGCCGGCTTCGTGGCGGTCGGCGCCCTGGCCGGCGCACTGACCACGATGCAGTTGCAGGCTTTTGCCCGCGGCACCTTCGCGCCCCTGCCGCTGGAGGAGTTGCAGCAACTCGCCGCGGTCTTCGGCATGATCAAGAGCGATTACGTCGAATCGGTCGACGAGAAGAAACTGATCACCGACGCCATCAGCGGCATGGTCGCCGGCCTCGACCCGCACAGCCAGTATTTCGACAAGAAGAGCTTCCGCGAATTCCGCGAAGGCACGACCGGCAAGTTCGTCGGCATCGGCATCGAGATGGCGATGGAAGACGGCCTGGTGAAGGTGGTGTCCCCGATCGAAGGCTCGCCGGCGTTCCGTGCTGGCTTGAAGAGCGGCGACCTCATCACCCGCATCGACGACACGCCCGTGAAGGGCCTGTCGGTCGATCAGGCTGTCAAGCGCATGCGCGGCGAGCCCAACACCAAGGTCACGCTCACCGTGTTCCGCAAGGATGAGTCGCGCAGCTTCCCGGTGACCCTGGTGCGCGAAGAGATCCGCCAGCAAAGCGTGCGCAGCAAAATCGTCGAGCCCGGCTATGCCTGGCTGCGCATCAGCGTGTTCCAGGAGCGCTCGGTCGACGACTTCGCGCGCAAGATCGACGATATCTACAAGGCCGAGCCGAACTTGAAGGGCCTCGTGCTCGACCTGCGCAACGACCCGGGTGGCTTGCTCGATGGCGCGATCGGCATCACGGCCGCCTTCCTGCCCGCCGATACCGTGGTTGTCACGACCAACGGCCAGGTCGCCGATTCGAAGGCCACCTTCAAGGCCGCGCCCGAGTTCTACGCCCGCCGCGGCGCCGACCCGTTGCGCCGGCTGCCCGAGGCGATCAAGAAGGTGCCGCTGGTGGTGCTGGTCAATGAAGGATCCGCCTCGGCCAGCGAAATCGTGGCCGGTGCGCTACAGGACCACAAGCGTGCCACGATCATGGGCGCGCAAACCTTCGGCAAGGGCTCAGTGCAGACCTGGCGCCCGCTGACCGCCGACACGGCGCTGAAGATCACCACTGCGCGCTACTACACGCCGCAGGGCCGCTCGATCCAGGCCACCGGCATCGTGCCCGACGTGTGGCTCGACGAAACCGCCGAGGGCAATGTGTTCGCCGCACTGCGCGTGCGTGAGGCCGATCTCGACAAGCACCTGACCCAGCCCGACGAGAAGAAGGACGACGCGCGCATCAAGGCCCGCGACGAGGCGCGCAAGAAGCTCGAAGACCAGTTGGCCAAGAGCAAGGAGCCGCCCAAGCCGCTGCCCGAGTTCGGCAGCCTCGAAGATTTCCCGTTGCGCCAGGCGCTGAACCAGTTGCAAGGCAAGACCGTGATGGCGTCTAAGACCGCTGTCGAGCGCCGGGCCGAAGCCAAGACCGAGTGAGGCGCGAAGCGCACCCCCTTGAAAGGCCCGCCCCCGGCGGGCCTTTTTTCCTGTTGGCGTAGCGTGCCGATGACCGATGACCAGTTGCTACGGTACTCGCGGCACATCCTGCTCGACGAGCTTGGCATCGAGGGCCAGCAGCGGCTGCTGGCCTCGCACGCGCTGGTGATCGGCGCCGGCGGCCTGGGCTCGCCCGTGGTGCTGTATCTGGGCACGGCCGGCGTTGGGCGGCTGACGATCGTCGACCACGACAGCGTCGACGTCACCAACCTGCAACGCCAGATCGCACACAACCTGTCACGCGTTGGCCGCCCGAAGGCCGAATCGGCGCGCGACACGATCGGCGCGATCAACCCCGATGTGCAGGTGCGCCCACTGGTGGAACGCGCCGACGCCGCGCGCCTCGATGCCCTGGTGCGCGATGCCGACGTGGTGGTCGATTGCAGCGACAACTTCGCCACCCGCCACGCCGTGAATGCCGCGTGTGTTGCCCACCGCAAGCCGCTCGTGGCCGGTGCGGCCATCGGCTTTGACGGCCAAGTGTCGGTGTACGACACGCGCGAAGTGCAGGCGCCCTGTTATGCATGCCTGTTCCCAGCCGAAGCGACGTTCGAGGAAGTGCAATGCGCAACGATGGGCGTGTTCGCACCGCTGGTCGGCATCATTGGATCGGTCCAGGCCGCCGAGGCGCTGAAGCTGCTGGCAGGGGTCGGCACGTCGTTGGCCGGCCGCTTGCAGATGCTCGATGCACGCACGATGGAGTGGACCGAGATCCGCCTGCAGCGCAGCGCAGCTTGCGCGGTCTGCGGTTGCCGCTGAGTCAGGCCCGCAGCAACGCCAGCATCGTGTCGGAGACCTCGACGCCCTCAGCTTCGGCTTGCCTGCGCAAGGCCTCGCGCCTCGCGCCGGGCAGGCGCACGCCCTCGTCCTTCAGCATCTCGGCCACCAGCACCTCGATGCGGTCGAGGTAATGCGCCGAGCCTGCGAGCGCGCCGGGGTCGACGACGATGAAAGCCTGGCCGATGCGCGGCCGGTTGCCATCGTCGTCGAAAAAGCTCGAGGCCTCGAAGCCGAACTGCGCGCCGATCAGGGCGGTGACCAGCAGCTCGACCACCAGGGCCAGCATCGCGCCCTTGGGGCTCGACGCCGCGCCCGACCCGCTCGCGGGTCCGGTCCCGAAAGGCAGCATCGAGCCGGCCAGTGCGGCCTTGGCATCGGTGGTCGGTTCGCCCGCGGCGTCGAGCGCCCAGCCGGGCGGGATCGCCTGGCCCGCCTTGGCGGCCAGCATCACCTTGCCGCGCGCGACTTCGGACAGGCTGAGGTCGATCAGCAGCGGATCGCCGCTGCGGCGCGGGAACGCAGCGGCCACCGGGTTGGTGCCGAAGATCGGGTGCCGGCCGCCGGCCGCGGGCATCGCCGCCGGCGAGTTGGCGAATCCGAGGCCGACCATGCCGGCCGCGGCCACAGGCCGCAGGTGGTCGACGACGACACCGCAATGGTGGCTGTTGATCACCCCGGCAAATGCCACGCCGTGCTCACGCGCACGCGCAATCGCTTCGCGCACGGCCAACTCGCAGGCCTCGAATGCCAGGCCCTCGACGGCGTCGACCTGCACCGCGCCGCCGCGCCCTGCGGCCACCCGCGGCACGGCGTCTTTGTTGACGCGGTTGTTGCGCAAGTGGGTGGCGTACTGCGCCACCCGCGACAGACCGTGCGAGCCGAGGCCCTGCGCTTCGGCCAGCACCAGCGCACGCGCGGTGGCCGACGCCATCGCCTCGTTGGCCCCGGCAGCCTGCAAGGCGCGCTGCACCAGGCTGCGCAGCTCGTCGCCGCTGACCCGGCTCACCGCAAGGCCTCCAGCACCTTGTCGGCGATCATGAAGCTGACGCGCTCGTTGCTCTCGGCCGAGACGCCGGCGATGTGCGGCGTCAGCAGCAAGTTCGGGCAGCCGTCGAAATGCGCACTGGCCGGCACCGGCTCAGTGCCGAACACGTCGATCGCGGCACCACCGAGCGCACCGCTCTTCAGCGCCGCGGCCAAGGCGACTTCGTCGACGATGCCGCCGCGCGCGGTGTTGATCAGCACCGCGCCGCGCTTCATCGCGGCGATGCGGCGCGTGTCGAACAGCTTGCGCGTCGAATCGACCAGCGGCACATGCAGGCTGACGACATCAGCGCGGGCCACCAGCGCATCGAGGTCGGTCGCGCGCACACCGCTGCGGGCATAGACCGGGTTGCCGGCGTCGAGCATCGCGTCGAACGCGATCACCTCCATGCCGAGCCCGCACGCCAACTGGGCGGTCAACTGGCCGATCGAGCCGAACCCGACCAGACCGAGCGTCTTGCCCGCCGTCTCGCGGCCGTTGGACAGCGCCGTGCGCGGCCACAGGCCGGCCGCGACGACGGCCGTGCTCTGGTAGGCGCCGCGCAGCAGCAGCATCGCCGTGCCGATCACGTACTCGGCCACTGACAGGGCATTCGCGCCGGTGGCCGGGATCACCTGCATGCCGCGCGCCGCGCAGGCCGGCACGTCGATGTTGTCCAGGCCCACACCGAGCCGGCCGATGACCTTGCAGCGCGCCAGCGCGGCCAGCAGATCACCGCGCACCTGGGTGCGGTTGCGCACGATCAGCGCGTCGCAGGACGCTGCCTCGGCGAGCAGCCGCGGCGCGTCGTCGACCAGCTTGGCGTCGTACAGCACTTCGTGCGCCGCCCGCAGCGGCGGCAGCGCGCGTTCGTCGATGAACTCGGCAATGACGATGCGGCTCATGTCTTCACACCCGCTGCAGCCCATCGCCACGGTGGGCGTGCGCGAAGTAGCACTGCCCCACCGCGTCGCTCAGTGCGGCCGCGCTCGCGTGCAGGTGCCGGGCCAGTGCCACCAGTCGCTCGCGCATCGCAGCGTCATCGGCCTCGGCCTCGGTCTCGGCCAGGTCGGTCAGCGTGAGGCCCGACCCGTGCACCGGCAGCAGCTCGCGCAGTGCACTGCGCACCGTGTCGGCGCCCGGCAGTTTGCCCAGTTCGGTGCGCAGCCGGCGCAAGGTGCCGGCGAAGGCACGCGGGTTGGTGTCGTCGATGACCAGCAGGTCGGCCAGGGCCAGCAGGTCTTCGTGACGCTGGTAGCGAGCGCGAAAGGTGATGCGGCTGTCGAACAGCTCGAGCAGCAGTTCGGTCGCCGCGGTCGAGCCGCCGCGGGCATGGGCCGCGTCGAGCAGGGTGGCCAGCGTGGCGGCCATGCCCGCCAGGCGTTCGATCAGGCGGCCCACCGACAGCAGGCGCCAGCCATGGTCGCGCGTCATGCGATCGGTCTGGCTGCCGGTGACCGCCGCCAGTTGCAAGGTCAGGCGCTGCAGGGCCGGCAGCGCCTGCGCCGCGCTCGGCAGCGCCAGACCCGTGCGCTCGAAGTGGCCGTGGAAATCGTCGCCCATGCGTCGCACCAGGCCCGACTGTTCGGACGAGAGCCGGTCACGCAGCGCGCCGGCCGCGCGCGCGAGTGCCTGCAGATTGAATCCAATCCCGTCGTCGCGCTGCGTCAGGGCCGCCAGCAGGTTGCGCTCAAACAGCGCGCTCGAGCGCTCGGCGCCCGGCGTGCCGGCCGGGACCAGCGCCTGCAACTCGGCCAGGCGCGACAAAGCCGCCAGCAGCGGCGCGGGCACGTCGTCGTCGCCATCGACCAGGTCGAGTGCGGCCCGCGCCAGGCGCACGGCCTGCTCGGTGCGCTCGGTGTAGCGGCCGAGCCAGAACAGGTTTTCCGCCGTGCGGCTGGCCACCGGGGGCCGCCGCGCGGACAGCTCGGTCACGCTCAGGCGCTGCGGCAGCATCGAGAAGGTATCGACCGGGCCGTCGGTCAGCACCCAGGTGTCCAGGCTGGTGCCGCCCTGGGCCATCGACACCGACAGCGGCGCACGGGTGGCCACCCGCGTCAGGCAGCCGGGCAGCACATGCCAGCGTTCGGCCGTGTCGGCAATCGCGTACACGCGCAGCAGCGCCGGCCGCACCGACAGCGCAGCACCGCGCAGCGGCAGCGCCGCGCGCGACGGCGGCAGGTGGCCTTGCACCGTGCAGGCGTCGGGGTCGGCTTCGATGCGCCGTTGCATGGCTTGGATCTCGTGCGTGTCGATGCGCCGCGCGCCCTGGCCGCTGCCGGGAAACGCCGGCCGCAGCACGCGACCGGCCAGTGTGCCGCGCACCGCGGCCCAGGCCGCCGCCTCGCCGCACCACCAGGTGGCCAGCGACGGCAGCGACAGCTCCTCACCGAGCAAGGACCGTGCGATCGCCGGCAGGAAGCCCTGCACCGCACTCGATTCGAGGAAGCCGCTGCCCAGGGCATTGGCCAGCACCAGGTTTTGCGCCCGCAGCACCTGCACCAGGCCGGGCACGCCCAGGGCCGAATCGGGACGCAACTCGAGCGGGTCGCAATAGTCGTCGTCCAGCCGCCGCAACAACGCATGCACCGGCTGCAGACCTTCGACGGTGCGCAGGAACAAGCGCTCGCCGCGGACCGTGAGGTCGGCGCCTTCGACCAGCGCCAGGCCGAGATAGCGCGCCAGGTAGGCGTGTTCGAAGTAGGTTTCGCTGTACGGCCCCGGTGTCAGCACGGCCACGCGCGGTGTGCTGCCGTCCCCCAGCCGCGCGGCCACGTCGGCGGCCTGCTGCTGCACGGTATCGAGCAGGCGCCGGAAGCCCGAGGCGATGTGCTGCACGCGCAGCTCGCGGAAAGCTTCGGGGACCAGGCGCGAGACGATCAGCCGGTTGTGCAGCACATAGCCCAGGCCCGAGGGCGACTGGGTGCGCTGCGAGATCACCCACCAGCGGCCGTCGGGGCCGCGGGCCACATCGAAGGCCACGATGTGCAGGTGCATGCCGCCGACCGGCACCACGCCATGCAATGGGCGCAGGTAGCCGCTGTGGCGAAACACCAGCGCCGGCGGCAACAGGGCGCCGTGGAGCAGGCGCTGCGCAGCGTAGAGATCGGCCAGCATCGCCCCGAGCAGGCGTGCGCGCTGGACCACGCCGCGCTCGATCTGCGCCCAGTCACCGGGCTCGACGATCAGCGGCAGCGGTTCGAGCGACCAGGGCCGTGCGGCGGCGTCCGGCGAGGCCGCGGGCGCATGCAGGTTGTGCGTCACGCCGTCGGCGCGGATCTGCTGTGCGATCGCCGCGCGCTGGCGCTCGAAGGTCGCGGCCGCGTCGTCGCGCAGCGACGGCACGGCCTCGAAGAACCGCCGCCAGACGGGGCGCAGCGAACCGTCGGCCTGGCGGCACTCGTCCCAGCTTTCGGCGGCGGCCGGTTCGGCGGGCTCGAAGGCCAGCGGCGGCGCGGCGGGGTTGGAGGCGGGCAGGCTGGACAAGTCGTTCATCAATTGACATGACCGGCGACTTCGGGTTGGCGCAGCCAGCTCGAAGACTTCCGCTCGATGTAAGGGCTAGACCGCTCTCGTGCCACGGACGGAGAAATGGACGAGCGCTGGAAGCACGAGAACAGCGACGATGATGAAGTACGCCAACGCCGCGAGCAGCGCACCACCCCGAAACGCGAGGGGAACGCCTTGGTTTGTTTTGGCTCTTGGGCCACGGTACCAGCCACCGATGCTGACTTGGGCCACGAGCGATACGACGAGGAGACGCACAAGCGGCAGAGGTGAGCCAAGCAGCTTGTGAAAGCCACCCAGTATGGCTACCGTAGCGAGCACTAGCAGGAAATAAACAAACGCATGGCGCCATCGCAGCGCGGTACGGCGGTAAGCAAAGGCCGACAGCTTGACCAAAGCGGTGAACATGATCGCCATGAGCAGAAGCGGAAGTAGCGTGAAGATGGACGTCATGTTGATGAGCGCTCCCTGTTCACATGGTGCGATTCTGCCCGGTCCAACCTAGCCCGGATATTTCACCCACCCCCGTAGAAGCGAGGACGGCATTGCCCTTTGAATGCCCGTTTATCGAGGTATCGAATCTTGATGAGCGAGCGGGCAATGCCGAAGCCAAACTGTACCGAAGAAGTTGACGTTGGGACCATCGAGTTCGGCCGTCTCGGCCGGCGTGTCGTGGAGGGCCGATTCGACGGCGGCAGCATGACCAGTGACGGCGGTGTGATGCTGCTGGGCGAGGTCGATCGCAAGCTCGGGCTGCTCGAAGCAGCCGCGCGTTGCATCGCCGACCCACGCAGCCCGCTGCTGATCAAGCACGCCGTGCGCGACATGCTGCGCCAGCGCGTGTACGGGCTGGCGCTGGGCTGGGAGGATTTGAACGACCACGGCGCGCTGCGCCAGGACGTTGCCATGCAGACGGCCGTGGGCGTGGATCGCGAGGTGGCCAGTGCCCCAACGCTGTGCCGGCTGGAGAAGTGGGCCGACCGCGCCACCGCATGGCGCTTGCACCAGGTACTGGTCGAGCAGTTCATCGCCAGCTTCGACAGCGCGCCCGAGGAACTGGTGCTGGACTTCGACGCCACCGACAACCCGCTGCACGGCCAGCAGGAGGGCCGCTTCTTCCACGGCTACTACGACAGCTACTGCTACCTGCCGTTGTACGTGTTCTGTGGTCAGCAACTGCTGTGCGCGTACCTGCGTCCCAGCCGCATCGATGGCGCGCAGCACGCTGCGGCGATCCTCAAATTGCTGGTGCGTCGGCTGCGTCAGGTGTGGCCCGACGTGCGCATCATCTTCCGCGGCGACTCGGGGTTCTGCCGCCAGCGCATCATCAACTGGTGCGAGCGCTCAGGCGTGCACTACATCGTGGGCCTGGCGCGCAACACGCGCCTGGAGGCCCAGGTCGAGTATGCGCAACTGGCGATGAAGGACCAGTACGAGCAAACCGGGCTCAAGCAGCGCCTGGTCGACGAGTTCAGCTACGCCGCGCAGAGCTGGGCGCACGAGCGGCGCGTGATCACGCGGCTGGAATGGGGCGAGCAGGGCTGCAACCCGCGCTTCATCGTCACCAACCTCGATGGGCCCGCGCAGGCGCTGTACGACGACTTGTACTGCCAGCGCGGCGAGGCGGAGAACCGCATCAAGGAGGCGCAGGTCGGGCTGTTCGCCACCCGCACGAGTTGCCACGTCATGCGCAGCAACCAACTGCGCATGCTGCTGGCCGCACTCGGCTACGTGCTCATCGAGCGACTGCGCGCGCTGGCCTTGCAAGGCACGGCGCTGGCGTCGGCCCAGGTGGATACCTTGCGCATCAAGCTGCTCAAGGTGGCCGCGGTGGTCACTCGCAACACCCGGCGCATTCGCCTGTACCTGGCTTCACACTGGCCCAGCGCGGAGATCTTCGCCCACGCGATGAGCCAATTGCGCTCACCCTGAACTTCATACAGCGCCTGGCCTTCGCGATGACACAAAAATGGCCCGCAATCCAAGCCGGGGTGGGGGTTCCTGCGCACCGATCACCACGCACTACACCTCGCAGGTCACGCAATGACCGCAAAGGCACTCATCGAGCCCTCCAACGAGCGCCCGGACCGCCCATCAACCCGCACAGTGGTCGCTACGTGAAATATGCGGGCTAGTTTTCCATCGCGGCCATAACCACCCTTGCCGCATGAACCGATGTCTTTCCAAGCGGCCGCCGCGGATCCGGCTTTGCCGGTCCGCCAGCGGCGCCCCCTTGAGGGGGAGCGGCGAAGCCGCTACGGGGGTGGTTCACTTCAGCCCAGCCGCAGGTCGAGCGTGCACGGGAATTCCCGGCTCGGTGTCGCCGGCTCGACCACCATCCGGCCCGGGCTGTGGCCGAGGGCGAAAAAGCGCGCCAGGCGCCGGCTCTCGGCCTCGTAGGCGTTGACCGGAAACGTGTCGTGGCTGCGGCCGCCCGGATGCGCCACGTGGTAGCGGCAGCCGCCGAGCGAGCGCTCGGACCAGGCGTCGACGACGTCGAAGGTCAGCGGCGCCTGGGGCTTGATCGTCGGGTGCAACGCCGACGCTGCCGCCCAGGCGCGAAAGCGCACGCCGCAGACGAACTCGCCCACCCGGCCGGTCGGCTGCAAGGGCAATGCGCGGCCGTTGACCGTCACCCGATGGCGGTTGCCGTTGAGGCCGCTGACCTTGACCTCCAGCCGCTCGAGTGTCGAATCGACATAGCGCACGGTGCCGCCGGGCGCGCCCTCCTCGCCCAGCACATGCCAGGGTTCGAGCGCGTTGCGCAGGGCCAGCGCCACGCCGCCCGCCGCCGCCTCGCCGATGCGCGGGAAGCGGAACTCGAAGTGCGGTGCGAACCAGGCGGCTTCGAAGGCAAAGCCGGCGCCGCGCAGGTCGGCCAGAACATCGTCGAAATCCATCTGCACGAAGGTCGGCAGCAGGAAGCGGTCGTGCAGGCCGGTGCCCCAGCGCGTGAGTCGCGTCGCGCCACGGCCGCGGTAGGGGGCACGCCAGAACCAGGCCACCAGCGAACGCAGCAGCAACTGCTGAGCCAGGCTCATGCGCGCGTGCGGCGGCATCTCGAAGGCACGCAGTTCGAGCAGGCCGAGGCGTCCGGTGGGGCCGTCGGGCGAGTACAGCTTGTCGATGCAGAACTCGGCGCGATGGGTGTTGCCGGTGGCGTCGATCAGCAGGTTGCGCAGCGTGCGGTCGACCACCCACGGCGGCAGCTGGTCGCCGTTGAGTTTCAACTGCCGCTCCAGCTCGGCCAGCGCGAGCTCGACCTCGTAGACCTGATCGGTGCGTGCCTCGTCCAGCCGCGGCGCCTGGCTGGTCGGGCCGATGAACAGCCCGGAGAACAGATAGGACAGGCTGGGGTGGTTGTGCCAGTAGGTGAGCAGGCTGGCCAGCAGATCGGGCCGGCGCAGGAACGGGCTGTTGGCCGGCGTGGCGCCGCCGAGCACGAAGTGGTTGCCGCCGCCGGTGCCGGTGTGGCGGCCGTCGAGCATGAACTTCTCGCTGGCCAGCCGCGTCTCGTGCGCCGCCTGGTACAGGAACTCGGTGTGGTCGACCAACTCGTCCCAGTTGTGCGCCGGGTGGATGTTGACCTCGATCACGCCCGGGTCGGGTGTCACCTGCAGCAGCTTCAACCGCGGGTCGCGCGGCGGCGGGTAGCCTTCGAGCACGATCTTCAGGCCCAGCTCGGCGGTCGTGGCTTCGATGCCGGCCAGCAGTTCGAGGTAGTCGTCGAGCGTGGTCAGCGGCGGCATGAAGACGTAGAGCACACCGCGCTTGTCGGCGGCTGCCGAGGCCTCGGCCTTCGGCCCGCTCATGCGCCTCGGGTCGCGCACCTCGACGCACAGCGCGGTGCGAATGATTTCGGCGGCGCTCTCGAAACGTTTTGGCTGGGCAGGGATTGCTTTGGCCGGGCTGCCCTCGGCAGGACTGAACTGCCGCGTCAACATCACTTGCGCCGCCAAGCTGCCACGCGGCGCGAAGGGGTCCTGCTCGATCGAATGCGGCATGTCGGCCGCCTTGGCCCAGGGCAGCGAATCGAGCGGCAGCCGGTAGCCCATCGGCGAATCGCCGGGCAACAGGACCAGCCGCTCGTCACGCAGGAACCAGGGGCCGGTCAGCCAACGCGGGCGGCCCGGCGCCGCTTCATCGTCGCGCCGCAGCGGCAGCAGGTGGCCGACGACATGCGACAGGCCCTGGTCGAAGACGCGGCGCAGGCGCAGGCGCTCGAGTTCATCGTCCAGGCGCGAGTCGAAGGGGTCGACGTTCACCGGCAGCCGCCGCTCGCGCCACAGGTAGTACCAGGTGTCCTCGTACGCGGGCTGCACGTGCCGGGCATCCAGCCCGAGCTTGTTCGTCAGCGTGGCCAGGAAGCGCGCGCCATCGGCGCTGGTGGCGTGCTGCGGATCGCGTTCATCGGCGAACAGGCTCGGGTCGGTCCAGCACGGCTGGCCGTCGGCGCGCCAGCCGATCGACAGCGCCCAGCGCGGCAGTTGTTCACCCGGGTACCACTTGCCCTGGCCGAAGTGCAGAAAGCCGCCGGCGCCGTAGCGGTCGCGCAGCTTGGCCGTCAGGCCCTGCGCCAACCCGCGCTTGGTCGGGCCGAGGGCGTCGGTGTTCCATTCCGCAGCTTCGCGGTCGTCGACCGAGACGAAGGTCGGCTCGCCGCCCATCGTCAGTCGCACGTCGCCGGCCTCGAGTTCGCCATCCACGGCGTGGCCGAGGGCGACGATGGCCTGCCACTGTTCGTCGCTGTAGGGTCTCGTCACACGCGGCGATTCGTGGATCCGGGTCAGCGTCATGCGGTGTTCGAACGTCACCTCGCATTCATCGACCGCGCCGCTCACCGGCGCCGCGCTCGACGGCTCGGGCGTGCAGGCCACCGGGATGTGGCCCTCGCCGGCCATCAGGCCCGAGGTCGGGTCCAGGCCGATCCAGCCCGCGCCGGGCAGGTAGACCTCGCACCAGGCGTGCAGGTCGGTGAAATCGACCTCGGTACCACTCGGGCCGTCGAGCGCCTTCACGTCGGGCTTCAACTGGATCAGGTAGCCCGAGACGAAACGCGCCGCCAGACCCAGGTGGCGCAACAGTTGCGCCAGCAGCCAGCCGCTGTCGCGGCACGAACCGCTGGCGTTGGCCAGCGTCACCTCGGGCGTCTGCACGCCGGGCTCCATGCGAATCAGGTAGCGGATGTCGTGCTGCAGGCGCTGGTTGAGGCCGACCAGGAAGTCGATCGTGCGCTGCGGCCGGCGGTCGATGCTGGCCAGCAGCGCGGCCAATCGCGGTGTCAGCTCGCCCTTGACCCGGTAGGGCGCCAGTTCGTGTTCGAGCTCGGCGCCGTAGCCGAACGGGAAGGTCTCGGCGCCCGGCTCGAGGAAGACGTCGAACGGGTTGTAGACCGCCATCTCGGCCACCAGGTCGACGCTGACCTTGAACTCGGCGGTCGGGTCGGGAAACACCAGCCGCGCCAAGTGGTTGGCGAACGGGTCTTGCTGCCAGTTGATGAAGTGCGCGGCCGGTTCGACGCGCAGCGCGTAGGCCAGGATCGGCGTGCGGCAATGCGGCGCCGGGCGCAGGCGCACGACCTGGGGCGACAACGCCACGCGGCGGTCGTAGCGGTAGTGGGTGACATGGGTCAGAGCGACATGGATGGACAAGGGCGATCTCCGGACAACAAGGCAGGCCTTCAACGGCTCGCAACATTCGCGCCATCGCGATCGAGGCGATGGTGCCAGTATCGGGCGGCGGTGTCGCGCTCGCAGCGCATGGCCAGGCTGGCGTGTTGGTCGGTGCGCCAGGTCCAGGCGCCACAGGCGTCCGAGCGCACGAACGCGATGCCGCGCTCGGCGTAGCGCGCCACCACCATGGGCGCCGGGTGGCCGAAGCGGCTGCGGTAGCCGGCCTGGGCCACCGCCACGCTTGGCGCCACGGCGTCCAGGAATGCCGCGGTCGACGAGGTCTTGCTGCCATGGTGCGGTACCACGAGCACGCTGCTGGTCAGCGCCGCCGCGTCGGTCTGCACCAGGCGCTGCTCCTGCTCGGCCTCGATGTCGCCCGTCAGCAGCAGGCTGTGGCCTTGCGCGTCGGCCACGCGCAGCACACAGCTCATGGCGTTGGGCTTCAAAGCCGGGCGCTCGTAGTCCTCGGCACGCGGGTGCAGCACGGTGAAGGCCACGCCGTCCCACTGCCAGTGTTGGCCGGCCTCGCAGCGGGTGTGCGGCACGGCGCCGGCGCGCAGCGGGTGCGAGGCGTCGAGCGACGACCACAGCGCAGTCGCCGGCAGGGCCGCGAGCACGGCGGCCGCGCCGCCGACGTGGTCGCCATCGCGGTGGCTCAGCACCAGCAGGTCGATGCGACGCGTGGCCTGGCCGCGCAGCAGCGGCAGCAGGACCCGCGTGCCGGCCTCGCTGTCGCGCGAATACTGCGGACCCGCGTCGTGGATCAGCAGGTGGTGGCGCGTGCGCACCAGCACCGCGCTGCCCTGGCCCACGTCGGCCACGGTGACGTGCATCGCGCCCTCGGCCGGCCGCGCCATCGGCGGCACGAACAGCGGCAACATCAGCGGCAGCGCCAGGGCCCGCACACGCCACGGCAGCGGGGCCACCAACAGCACCGCGCCGAGCAGGCCGGCGGCCTGCGCCCACAGCGGCGCCGCGCCCGCGGTCCACACCGCGCCAGGCCAGGCCGCCAGCCAGGCCAGGCCGCCGGACAACGCCTGCACCGCCCACGCACCGACCTGCCACAGCGGCGGCAGCAGCACGCCGAGCAGGGCCAGCGGCGTGATCAACAGCGTGACCAGCGGGATCGCAACCAGGTTGGCGATGAATCCGACCACCGACACCTGCCCGAAAAACACCAAGGTCAGCGGCGCCAGCCCCAGCGTGGCCACCACCTGGGTGCGCAGGCCGTGGCGCAGGGTGTCGGCCAGTGCCTGCCAGCGGCGCGCCACAGCCGCTCGCTCAGGGTGCACCGGCGCCGAGGTCATCAGCAGGCCGACCGCCACGAACGACAACCAGAACCCCGGCTGCAGCAGCGCCCACGGGTCGATCACGGTGACCACCGAAGCGGCGGCCAGCAGCACCAGGGGCCACGGCCAGCGCACACCCAGGCTGGCCAGGAGGGCGGCCGTGACCAGCATCCACACCGTGCGCTGGGCCGGCACGCCCCAGCCGGCGAGCAGCGAGTACAGCGCGGCACAGGCCACACCACCCCAGCGCGCCGCTGCCGGCGCCGGCAGCGTGAGCATCGCGCGCTCGCTGCGCCGCCACAGCCAGCCGACCAGGGCGCCCGCGAGCCAGGCGAACATCGTCACGTGCAGCCCGCTGATGCTGACCAGGTGCGCGATGCCGGTGGTGCGGAACAGCTCCCAGTCGCTGCGCTCGATGGCGGCCTGGTCGCCGACGGCCAAGGCCGCCAGCACGCCGGCGGCGCGCGGGTCGGCCACGCGCAGCACGATGGCGTCGCGCACGCGCTGGCGCAACTGCTCGACCGGGTGCGCGGCGCTGTCGTCCAGGCGCTGCGCCGGGCCGCGCTCGGTGGCGCGCACGGTGCCGGTGGCGCGCAGGCCCTGCTCGAACAACCACAGCTCGGTGTCGAAACCCTGCGGGTTGAGCGTGCCGTGCGGCTGCTTGAGCCGCACCGTGAAACGCCAACGCTGGCCGGCGCGCAGGGCCTCGAACGGAGCGGCGATCAGGGCATCGTCGTCCCAGCCGCGGTACCAGCCGAGCGCAATGCGCTGCGGCACCGCGGCGGGCAGGCCGTCGTGCGTGGCGCTCTCGATCTCGAACGTGAAGCGCACGCCGTCGGCGTGCAGACGCGGCAACTCGGCGACCACGCCGGTGACAACCAGATCCTGGCCCTCGAGCGCGGCGGGCAGCGCATCGGCCAGGCGCAGGCCGGCGCGCAGGCCCGTCGCCGCAAACATCGCGCAAGCCAGGCCGACACACAGGGCTGTGGTTCGCCCGCGCAACGTGAGTGCGGCCAAGCCGAAACACAACCCCGCTGTCGCCAGCAGCAGTCCGTAGGCCTGCGCCGACCACAAGGCCGCTTGCTGCAACTGCACGGCCGCACCGCCGATGCCGGCCGCAGCCCACGTCGCAGCGCGCAGACCCCAGGTGTCGGGTGTGCCTCCCATCGGCGCAGTGTAGGATCGCCGCGACGCGCGTTTTCGCCTCACACCACGCCATGACCACCATCACCGAACGCCTGCAATCGCTGGGCATCACATTGCCGCCGCTGGCGGTGCCGGCCGCCGCTTATGTGCCCTTTGTGCGCACCGGCAACCTGGTCTTCGTTTCCGGCCACATCGCCAAGAGAGACGGCAAGGCCTGGGTCGGCCAGCTCGGCCTGACGATGACCACCGCCGAGGGCCAGGCCGCGGCGCGCGCGATTGGAATCGACCTGATGGGCACGCTGGCAGCCGCGGTGGGCGGCGACCTCGGCCGCGTCAGACGCATCGTCAAAGTCATGAGCCTGGTCAACAGCACGCCCACGTTCACCGAGCAGCACCTGGTGACCAACGGCTGCTCGTTGCTGCTCGGCGAGGTGTTCGGCCCCGAGGTCGGCGCGCATGCCCGCAGCGCCTTCGGCGTGGCCCAGATCCCGCAGGGCGCCTGCGTCGAGATCGAGTTGATCGCCGAAGTGGCATGAGACATCCGGTGTCAACCCCCCGCGCTTGGAGCGAGCTTGAGGGCGGCGTTGTGGAGCTTGGGGTCATAGGGTTTGCGGTCGGTCCAGGCACGCCAGATCACTCGCAACCAGGCGCGAGCGAGGATGCGAATGGC
>JANMSR010000328.1:0-11154 GCA_031389565.1 Burkholderiales bacterium | reverse complement strand
AAGGCTGCGCAATGTCATCGGTGCCATGCCAGCCCGCTCGGCCACCTGCTTGGACGACAGGCGTCGGCGTCGGCGCGCCAGACGCAGTCGCTCGCCGAACCGCTGCAAGAGCTCGTCGGTCGCTGGCATCAGGGGTGCAGTCTTTTTGGCCATAATGTCAATATTCTAGCTACAAACATATAAAGTCGCTATAATAATTTCATTATTTCCCGTGATCTGGCTCGCACAACACTTTGGCCACGCCACTGTTCTGGCGATACGCCATCTCGCCCGGTAGTCCATGGGTTCGACCGCGACTGGCTTTTGGCCAGCCTCTGCGCCCATCATGTTTCCGTCGCAGGTAATCCCAGGACTGCACCGAGCTTCGTGGTCCTGACGGGAGAGACCTTCTGATCCGTGCTCGTTGCCACCTTCGGCTGCTTGACCTTCTTGCCTCAGCGCGCCTCGGAGGCCACGCTGCTATTGTTTCCTCGCATCGTCGCGAGCGGTACGGGCCTCTTTCAGCCCGACGTCGGGATAGCCGCAGATCGCAAGGCGCTTCTCCTTGCCATCGAAACGGTACTTCCAGAACCAACGCTTCGAACCCGATGACGGGACCTCCAAGTAGAGGCCGCTCGCGTCAGCGAGACGGACACGGACCTTGCCCTCGGTACAGAAGGCGTCTTGCACTGTTTGTCGGTGAGCATGGGGGAACAAACTCCGGATCGGCAGAAAAACTGCCATCCGTTCCCCCAGATGTTCCGCCGGATTCGCTGCGCTGCCATGAGTTGGCAGGAACCCTCCTGACACAAACGACCTGCTAAGTCGTTGATTTTGCGTGGAGGTTGGGTCTGTATGAAACCGTATGGAGCGGAATCTTGGGGTGGCTGATGGGACTCGAACCCACGACGACCAGAATCACAATCTGGGACTCTACCAACTGAGCTACAGCCACCGCAGAGGCGTTGATTATAGCGAGCGTGCCCCGCGAGCGCCCTCAGTTCGCAGCGGCCGATGCCGCGGCCGCAGCGGCCACGGCATCGAGCTTGATGTCGACCTTGTAGCGGGCCTTCAGCGCGTTGTAGTAGGCCTGCGCCTCGGCAGCGCCCCAGGCCTGTGTGTAGCGCGGCAGCAGTTGCGTCAGTTCGGGCGCGTCAGCCGCGAGCGGCTTGACCGATGTCAGCCGCACCACCGCGTAGCCGGCGTCACCGAGATCGACGCCCAGCCACTGCGGCAGCTTGGAGGCATCGGCACGCAGCACGGCGTCGACCAGGGCGCGCGGCTGGGTTTGCGCACTGGCGCGCGAGAACACCACCGCGGGCGGCAATGCCGACGCATCGGCGCCGCCGCGCAAGGCCGCGAGCTTGGCTTGGCCGGCCTTGCGCGCCGCCGCCGCCGCCTGCTCGGCGATGACGCGCTCACGCACCTGCGGCTGCACTTCGGCCAAGGCCTGGACCCGCGCCGGCTGGTACTGCAGCACCCGCGCGGCGGCCAGTTGGTTGGGGCCGACCTCGACCGCTTCGGTGTTGCGCTTGTTCTTCACCGCGTCGTTGCCGAAAACGGCGGCGAGCAGTTTGGCCGAGGCCAGCGCGCCGGTGGCGCCGGGGGCCGGCGTGCGCTGCACGGTGGCGGTCTGCTTCTTCAGCTTCAGCTTGTCGACCAGCGGCTGCAGGCTGTCGGCCTGCTCGTAGGCGGTGTTGGTGAACTGCTCGGCGACCTCGACGAACTTCTTCTGCGCCAGTTGCTTCCTGACTTCGGCCTCGATCTCCGCGCGCACGCTGTCGAACGGCTTCTTGTCGCCGCCGCGCAGCGCGGCCAGAAGGATGATGTGGTAGCCGAAATCGGTCTCGACCAGATTGCTGATCTCGCCCGGCTTCATCGCGAAGGCCGCGTCTTCGAACGGCTTGACCATCGCGCCGCGGGCGAAGAAATCGAGGTCGCCGCCGCGCTCGGCCGACGCCGTGTCGCTGGAGTTCTTCTTCGCCACGTCGGCGAAGCTTGCCGGGTTCTTGCGCAGCTCGGCCAGCAGCGTCTCGGCCTTGGCCCTGGCCTGGCTGCGCTCGGCCGCCGGCGCGTCCTTGGCGGCGCCGATCAGCACATGGCTGGCGCGGCGCTCCTCGGCCACGGTGTAGCGCGCGGCGTTCTCGGCGTAGTACTTGCGCAGGTCGTCCTCGGGCACCGAGATCCCGGCCAAAAGCGCATCGAGGTCGAGCACCACGTACTCGATGCTCGCCTGCTCCGGGGCACGGAACTGCGCCTCGTGCGCCTTGTGGTATGCCGCCAATTCAGCGTCGCCGGGGTTGAGACCGGCCACCTGTTCCTTGCTGTCGAAGCGCAACACCTGCGCCTCGCGCTGCTGCAACAACGCGTCGAGCGCGCTGCGACCGGGGCTGCCGCCGGGCGGCACGCTGCTGCTCACGCCGCCCAGCACCTGGCCCAGCACCAGGCCCTGGCGCACGTTGGCTTCGAAGGCTTCGGTGGTCAGCCCCTGCGCAGCGAGCATGGCCTTGTAGGCGGCCACATCGATGCTGCCATCGGGCCGGCGCAACGCGGCCAGTTGCGGGATCGACATGACTTCACGCTGCAGCCGATCGTCACTGACCGAAAAGTGCGCCTGGTTGGCGGCCGTGGCCAGCACCCGCTCGCGCACCAGGGTGTCGAGCGTTTCGCGCTTGACCTCGGGACTGTCGAACAAGGCGGCGTCGAAGTTGGGCATCTGGCGCCGCATCTGCTCGATCTGGCGGCGGTGGGCGGTGTCCCAGTCGGCGCGCGAAATCTTCTGTCCGTCGACCTTGGCCACGGTCACGCCGGCCGGGTCGTTGAATTGGGTGTAGCCCTGCACCCCGAAGAAAACGAACGACGGGAAGATCAGCAGCACCAACACGAAGAACAGCACGCGACTGTGATTGCGGATGAAATCGAACATGGAAGCGGTACCTCGTGCGGGATGCGATGCGCGGCGCGGGCTCCAGACGGCACAAAGGCGAACCGGGGTTCGCCTTCGTTGCTGCTGCTGCGGGCCTCTTTGCAGTGGCTCGATTCTAGCCGAGCGCAAGCTCGGCGCCGCGCCTGGTGGGTGCTGACGGGCTCGAACCGCCGACCTACGCCTTGTAAGGGCGCCGCTCTACCAACTGAGCTAAGCACCCAGCCTTGTCGGAGACTGGGGCCGGGCGCTGCGGTGGCCTGGAGCGCCGCCGCAACCAGGTTTCACAGGGCGTCCTTGAGCCCCTTGCCCGGACGGAACTTGGGCACTTTGGCGGCCTTGATCTTGATCGCCGCGCCGGTGCGTGGATTGCGCCCGGCCCGCGCCGCGCGCTTGGTGACCGTGAACGTTCCGAAGCCGACCAGCGAAACGCTGCCGCCGCGCTTGAGCGTGGTCTTCACGCCACCGATCACGGCTTCGAGTGCGCGCGTCGCGGCGGCCTTGGAAATGTCGGCTTGCTTGGCGATGTGCTCGATCAGTTCTGACTTGTTCACGAAAGGGTCCCCTCGTTCGTCAATTGGGTTGTCGCGCGGAGTTCTTTTTGCGGAGCCGGCCATCACAGTGACATGCGCACATCGCTGCTCAGCAAACCGGATCATTACAGCCGTGGCCCTACCGGGTGTCAAGGCTCGTTCGGCGGGAGCGCGATTCTATGCGCAATCAACTGCCGCGCAGCAGCGCTTGTTCCACCGCGCGCCCAAGCTCGGAGGTGGTGGCGCGGCCACCCAGATCGGGGGTCCGTGGCCCAGCGCTGGTCGGTTCCAGCACGGCTTCGATCGCGCCGACGATGGCATCGTGCGCATCGCGGTGGCCGAGGAAATCGAGCATCAATGCGGCCGACCAGATCTGGCCGATCGGGTTGGCCACGCCCTGCCCGGCGATGTCGGGCGCCGAGCCGTGCACGGGCTCGAACAGGCTCGGCCACTGCCGTGTCGGGTTCAGGCTGGCCGAGGGCGCGATGCCGATGGTGCCGGTGCAAGCCGGGCCGAGATCGGACAGGATGTCGCCGAACAAGTTGCTGGCCACCACCACGTCGAACTGTTGCGGGCGCTGCACGAAATGCGCGGTCAGGATGTCGATGTGGAAGCGATCGACGGCCACGCCTGGATACGATTTCGCCATCTCGGCAACACGTTCGTCCCAGTACGGCATCGTGATCGAGATGCCGTTGCTCTTGGTCGCCGAGGTCAGCTTTCTGCGCGGGCGTTTCATGGCTTCGTCGAAGGCGTATTTCAAGACGCGGTCAACGCCAACACGCGACATCACCGTTTCCTGGACCACGATCTCGCGCTCGGTACCCTCGTACATGCGCCCGCCGATGCTCGAGTACTCGCCCTCGGTGTTCTCGCGCACGATCAGCATGTCGATGTCGCCGGGCTCGAGCGGCCGGCCGGCGCGGTCGACCAGGGGCGAGCGGATGCCGGGCATCAGCCGCGCCGGGCGCAGGTTGACGTACTGGTCGAACTCGCGGCGGAACTTCAGCAGCGAGCCCCACAGCGAGACATGGTCGGGCACGATGGCCGGCCAGCCGACGGCGCCGAACAGGATCGCGTCGAAGCCCTCCAACTGTGCCTTCCAGTCGTCGGGCATCATCTTGCCGTGCCGCGCGTAGTACGCGCAGTTGGCGAAATCGAAAGTCTGCGGCTCGAGCGAGATGCCGAAGCGCCGGCCGGCGGCATCGAGCACGCGCAGGCTCTCGGGCATCACTTCCTGGCCGATGCCGTCGCCGGCGATGACGGCAATGCGGTGGGGTGTGGTCATGACGATTCGACTCCAAAGAAGTTGAGCATGTCGGCCAGCAATTCGGCGGGTTGTTCTTCGGCGATGTAGTGGCCGCAATCGAGCGCCCGACCGCTGACCTCGGTGGCTGCGGCCCGCCACAACGCCAGCACGTCGAAGCAGCGGCCGACCACGCCCTGCGCGCCCCACAGCGCGCGCAGCGGGGCTTGCACGCGGTGAGCGGCAGCGCGGTCGGCACGGTCGTGCTCGAGGTCGATCGTGGCCGAGGCGCGGTAGTCCTCGCAGATCGCGGTGGCGCTGCCGGGCACGAGCATGCAGCGCTCGTATTCGGCCAGCGCAGCCGGGGCGAACGCCGCGAGTCCGGCGAACCGGCTGCCCATGCCTTCGCGCAGCCAGGCCACCGCGTCGGCCTCGATCGCGCGTTCGGGTGTCGGCGCGGCCTGGATCAGGAAAAACCAGTGCCAGTAGGCGCGCGCGAAGGCCTCGGTGGTGCCTTCGTACATCGCCAAGGTCGGAGCGATATCGAGCAGCATCAGCCGCGACAGCGCCGCCGGGTGATCGAGCGCCAGCCGATGGGCCACGCGGGCGCCGCGGTCGTGGCCGCAGAGCGCGAAACGCGTGAAGCCGAAGTGGCGCATGACGGCCAGCGCATCGGCAGCCATCGCCCGTTTGCTGTACAGCGCATGGTCAGGCGAAGCTGGCAATCGCGTGCTGTCACCGCGGCCGCGCAGGTCCATCGCCACGACGGTGAAACGCCCGGCCAGCCCGCCGACCACGGCATGCCACATCGCATGGGTCTGCGGGTGGCCATGCAACAGCAGCAGCGGCGGACCCGAGCCGCCGCGCAGCACGCGCAGGCGCACGCCAGCGTGGTCGATGTCATGCGGCGTGAAGGCGTCGAACATGGTCGCCCTCATTGTGCCGCGCGGCGCTGCACGACCAGCCAGACGCCGACGGCGGTGAGCGCAAATCCGGCCAGCACACTCAGGCTCAGGGCTTCGCCGAACAGCAGGGCTGCCAGGACTGCAGTGCACGGCGGCACCAGGTACATCAGACTGGCCACCCGCGTGGCCGCGCCGCGCTGAATCAGCAGGTAGAGCAGCGAGCTGCCGCCCAGCGTCAAGACCAACACCGACCAGGCCATCGCGCCGATGAGTTCGGCGTGCGCGTCCCAGGTGCCGCCTTCGAGCCAGGCCAGCGGCGCGGTGACCAACAACGCCGCCGTCAGTTGCACGGTGTTGGCCGTGCGCACGTCGCAGGGCGCGACGAAGCGCTTCTGGTACAGCGTGCCGGTGGTGATCGACAGCAGTGCGATGACCGACAGCGACAGGTTCCACGGCGTGACCTCGCCCACGCCGAGCTTGTTGCCGACGACCAGCATCAAGCCCAGCAGGCCCAGCCCCAGCCCGGCCCACTGGCGCGACGCCACCGCATGCGTGCGGCCGGTCGCCGACAGCCACGCCGCCGTCAACACAGGTTGCAGGCCGACGATGAGCGCCACGGTCCCGGCACCGATGCCGGCCTTGACGGCCATCCACACGCCGCCCAGGTAACCGCCGTGCATCAGGATGCCGGCCAGGGCCAGATGCAGCCATTGCCAACGCCCACGCGGCCAAGCGGCGCGGGCGCAAACAATCCACAGTGCGAACGCCAACACCGACAACGCGTAGCGCAAGGCCAGGAAGCCCAGCGGCGGCGCGTGCGGCATGCCGTAACGGGCGACGACGAAACCGGTGCTCCAGATCAGCACGAACACCACAGGCATCGCTGCCAGCAGCGCCTGCTGCCGCTCAGCGGCCCTTGGCACGGATCTCCGGCAGGGCTTTTTGCAGGTAGTAGACCATCGACCAGATGGTCAGCACCGCCGCGATCACGATCAGCACCGTACCCCACAGCCGCGTGTCGATGATGCCGAACAGGCGGCCATGGAAGAGCAGGAACGGGATCGCCACCATCTGCACCACCGTCTTGACCTTGCCCAGCATGTGCACCGCCACGCTGCGGCTGGCGCCGATCTGGGCCATCCATTCGCGCAACGCCGAAATCGCGATCTCGCGGCCGATGATGACGAAGGCGATCAAGGCGTCGACGCGGTCGAGCTGGAGCAGGATCAGCAGGGCCGCGCAGATCAGGAACTTGTCGGCCACCGGGTCGAGGAAGGCGCCGAACGACGAGGTCTGGTTCAGCTTGCGCGCCAGGTAGCCGTCGGCCCAGTCGGTGATGGCCACGGCCACGAACAGCACGGTGGCGATCAGGTTGCGCTCGGCCGCCGAGAGCGGCAGGTAGAACACGCCGATGATCAGCGGGATCGCAACGATCCGAGCCCAGGTCAGCAGCATCGGCAGGTTGAAGAACATGGGTCGATCCTAGCCGCTTCGGCTGGCGGGGCGCTTACTGGTCCAGCGAGCGCGGCTTGAAGCGGCGGTCCTCGCGGAACAAGAACACCTCGCTGAACTTCCACGGCTTGGGCAAGTGCGTGACGTCGCCGAAGGGACCGGCGCGGTTGACGGCGTCGATCGCCAGTTGCACCGTGTCCGTTGCCTGGCTGGGCGGGCGCTGAACGCGCACGCTGCGCACACTGCCGTCGCCGTTGACCTCGATCTCGAGCACGGGGATCGCCAGCAAGGGTTGCGGCACTTCGCCGCCGTAGGTGCCGCTCGGGTTGGTCGCCACCAGGCGCCGCCCGGCCATGACTTTGTAGTCCTCCCAATTGCGTGCGCGGGTGGTGCTGGTCATAGGGGGTAATGGGGATGAGGGAGTGGCGCCCGGCGCGCCCGTTGTAGCAGGCATTCGCGACGGCGCACAGCCGAGCAGCAACAGACTGACAACGGCCGCAAACAGCGAGCCGCTCCAAGCAACCGCCGCGGAACTGGCTCCGCCAGGCCGCTGGCGGTGCCCCCTTGAGGGGGAGCGGCGAAGCCGCTTCGGGGGTGGGTCATTGCGGTCAATGCAACGCACGGTAAATCTCCTCGGCCAGCGGTTTGGAGATGCCATCGACGCTGGCCAGGTCGTCGACGCTCGCATTGGCCACCCCGCGCACGCCACCGAAGCGTTGCAGCAGGCGGGCGCGTTTTCTCGGGCCCACGCCCGCGATCTCTTCGAGCTGGCTGGCGCCCGTGCGCACGCTGGCGCGCTTGGCGCGCATGCCGGTGATCGCGAAGCGGTGCGCTTCGTCGCGGATCTGCGCCACCAGCATCAGCGCCGCCGAATCATGGCCGAGGTAAACCTTGTCGCGGCCGTCGGCAAAGACCAGTTCTTCGAGGCCGACCTTGCGGCGCTCGCCCTTTTCGACACCGACGATCAGGGCCAGGTCCAGGCCCAGTTCGGCAAACACTTCGCGTGCCATCGACACCTGACCGCGGCCGCCGTCGACCAGCACCAGGTCGGGCAGGCGCACCTTGACCACCGCCTCGCCGCTTTCGTTCAATGCCGCCAGCGCCTCGGCCAGCTCGCCGTAGCGGCGCATCAGCACCTGACGCATCGCGGCGTAATCGTCGCCGCCGGTGATGCCGTCGATGTTGTAGCGGCGGTATTGCGCACTCTGCATCTGGTGGTTCTCGAACACCACGCAGCTTGCCTGCGTGGCCTCGCCGGCCGTGTGGCTGATGTCGAAACACTCGATACGCAAGGTGTCGAGGTCGGCCACGTCGAGCGCCAACGCCTCGGCCAGCGCGCGCGTGCGCTCGCGCTGCGAGCCTTCTTCGGCCAGCAGCCGCGCCAGGGCGATCTGCGCCCCGTTCGCGGCCATCTCGAGCCAGACGCGGCGCTGCTCTCTGGGCTGGTGCTGGGCCGTGACCTTGACGCCGGTGTGCTCGGCCAGTGCATCGAGCAATGCGGGGTCCACGGCGTGGCTGATCAATAGCTGCGGCGGCACGAAGCCGTCGAGGTAATGCTGGGCGATGAAGGCTTCGAGCACCTGGACTTCGGGCGACGCCGCTTCGGCCACGGCGGCCGCGTCGTCGACATGGGTCGGGAAGTAGGCCCGATCGCCGAGGTGGCGGCCGCCGCGCACCATCGCCAGGTTGACGCAGGCGCGACCGCCCTGGACCTTGACCGCGAGCACATCCACGTCCTTGTCGAGCGAACTCAGGCTGCTCACGTCCACGGCCTGCTGGTGCAGCACGCGCGCCAGCGACTCGATCTGCTTGCGCAGCTCGGCCGCCTGCTCGTACTCGAGCCGCTCGGCGTGGGCCGTCATGCGCCGCTGCAGGTCGTCGAGCACGGCCTGGGTGTCGCCGCGCAGGAAGCGCTCGGTGTCGGCCACGTCGCGGGCATAGTCCGGGGCCGAGACCAGGCCGACGCAGGGCCCTGTGCAGCGCCGGATCTGGTACAGCAGGCAGGGCCGCGAGCGGTTGGCGAACACCGTGTCTTCACAGGTGCGCAGGCGAAAGACTTTCTGGATCAACTGGATCGATTCCTTCACCGCCCACGCGCTCGGATAGGGCCCGAAGTAGCGGTGCTTCTTGTCGACCGACCCGCGGTAGTAGGCGACTCTGGGGTACTGCGATGCGGGCGGGGCCCCCTCCCCGCCCTGTGCCCGCGAACCCGTGATCTTCAGGTACGGGTAGCTCTTGTCGTCGCGAAAAAGGATATTGAAGCGCGGGCTCAGTGCCTTGATCAGGTTGTTCTCGAGCAGCAGGGCCTCGGCTTCGCTGCGCACGACCGTGGTTTCGAACCGCGCGATGCGCTCGACCATCAGGCCGATGCGCGTGCCGCCGTGGTCCTTGCGAAAGTAACTCGAGACGCGCTTTCTCAGGTTGCGCGCCTTGCCGACGTAGAGCACGGCGCCGGACGCGTCGAAGTAGCGGTACACGCCCGGCCGCTGCGGCAATGCCGCCACCTCGGCGAGCAGGCGCTCACGGTGGCCGCTGGGTGCGGTGGTCGGGGAAGCGACGAGGGGGTCCGTCATGCGCGCCGATTATCGGTGTCGATAATCGGCAGGTGCACTGGGACATTTTCTGCCGCGTCATCGACCACCATGGCGACCTGGGCGTGTGCTGGCGCCTGGCCGCCGACCTCGGCGCGCGCGGCGAGCACGTGCGGCTGTGGGTCGACGACCCGCTGGCGCTGGCCTGGATGGCGCCGCAGGGCGCGCGCGGCGTCAGCGCGATCCGCTGGGTCGATCCGCTGCCGGGGTTCGACCCCGGTGACGTGGTGGTCGAAGCTTTCGGCTGCGAGCCGCCAGCGGCCTTCGTCGCCCGCATGGCGGCACGCCAGCCACCGCCGCCATGGATCAACCTCGAATACCTCAGCGCCGAGCCCTACGTCGAGCGCTGCCACGGCCTGGCGTCGCCGCAGCAGGCCGGCCCGGGCGCGGGCCTCACCAAGTGGTTCTTCTACCCCGGCTTCACCCCCGCCACCGGCGGCCTGCTGCGCGAGGCGCATGCACTCGATGGCGGCAGCGCCGATTGGTTGGCCGCGCAGGGCGTGCCGGTGCGCCAGGGCGAGCGACGGGTCAGCCTGTTCGCCTATGCCGATGCGCCGCTCGCGCCGCTGTTCGATCGGCTGGACAGCGAACCCACCCTGGTGTTGCTGGCAGCCGGCGCGGCGCAAGCGCCGGCGCTGGCGCTGTTCGACGACCAGCGGCGGCGCGGACGCCACCTGCGCGCCCACGCGCTGCCGTGGTTCGACCTGCCCGGCTACGACCAGTTGCTGCGCGCCTGTGAGCTCAACTTCGCTCGCGGCGAAGATTCGATCGTGCGCGCGATGTGGGCCGGCGCGCCCTTCGTCTGGCAGATCTATGCCCAACCCGACGGTGCCCATGCGGCCAAGCTCGACGCGCTGCTCGATCGACTCACCGCGCACAGCGACCCGGCCTTGTCGGCCTGCGTGCGCCGGTTGTGGCGGGCCTGGAACGGCATCGTCGACTGGCCCGACCACTTGCCCGACGCGGCGGCCTGGCGCAGCCTGTGCTTTGCCTGGCGCCAACGCCTGGCCGATCAGAGCGACCTCACGAGCCAGTTGATTCGCTTCGTGAACACAAGACGCTAGAATTGCAGGCTTTGCGCCGGGGCACGACCGCCTGCCGCACCCCACTTTCACGATCGCAAAACACCATGAAGACCGCTCAGGAAATCCGCGCCGGCAACGTCATCATGCAGGGCCGTGACCCGATGGTCGTGCTCAAGACCGAGTACAGCCGCGGCGGCCGCAACTCGGCCACCGTGCGCATGAAGATGAAGAACCTGCTCAACGGCTCGGGCGCCGAACTGGTGTTCAAGGCCGACGACAAGATGGACCAGATCGTGCTCGACAAGAAGGAGTGCACCTACTCCTACTTCGCCGACCCGATGTACGCCTTCATGGACCACGAGTACAACCAGTTCGAGGTCGAGTCCGAGAACATGGGCGATGCCCTCAACTACCTCGAGGACGGCATGGCGGTCGAAGTGGTGTTCTACGACGGCAAGGCGATCTCGGTCGAGTTGCCGACCAGCGTGGTGCGCGAAGTG
>JANMSR010000310.1:0-1866 GCA_031389565.1 Burkholderiales bacterium | reverse complement strand
CGGGTGGCGATGCGCCGCCGGTCGGCGGCCAGGGCATGCGCCAGCGCGCCGACGGCGCTGCCCACGGCTGCCTGCACGCGCACCGGCCACCATTGCAGCAGCCACAACAAGCCGAGTGCGAGGCGCGCGCCCAACTCAGTGATCCATGACGCCAACGCGCCAGCCCCAGCGCACAAGCCACTGCAGCCAAGCAGCCGCCGCGGATCCGGCTTCGCCGGTCCGCTGGCGTGCCTTGCAGGCCGCACAAGCCACTGCAGCCAAGCAGCCGCCGCGGATCCGGCTTCGCCGGTCCGCTGGCGTGCCTTGCAGGCCGCATGGCCGCGAGACGCGGCCATTCCTCGGCCCGTCCAAGCCGACGCAGGTCGGCTTGGAGCCGCGGGCCTCGACCCCCTGGAGGGGGAGCGGCGCAGCCGCTTCGGGGGTGGGCTCATGTCCTGCGCGGCGCCTTGTAGCGGTGGTAACCCCACAGGTACTGCGCGGGGCAGAGTCGGATCAGGAATTCCATCGCACGGTTCATCACGGCGGCGCATTCTGTCTGATGCGCGGCGTCGTCGCCGGCGAACGAGGCGGCCGCCGGCAGCGGTTCGGGCAGCTCGAAGACGCGGATACGCCAGCCCGCGCCGCGCGGCAAGCGCTCGCACAGCGTCAGCAGCACGGCGGCGCCGGTCTGCAGCGCCAGCCGCGAAGCCAGGGTCATCGTGTAGGCCGGCCGGCCGAAAAACGGTGCCCAAGCGCCCATGCCTTCAGGCGGCACCTGGTCGGGCAGCAGGCCCACCGTCTGGCCGTGGCGCAGTGCGCGGATCATCTGCCGCACCCCGGCCAGCGAGGCAGGTGCCGTCAACAACCCGGGACGCTTGCGCGCGGTGGTTTCCAGGTCGCGCAGCCAGGCTTTGCGCGCCGGTCGGTACAGCGCCATCATCGGCTGACGGGCACCGAAGCGCTCGGCGTAGGCCTGGGCGATGACCTCGAAAGCCCCCAGGTGCGGGGTCAGCATCACCAAACCGTGGCCGGCGGCCAGCGCGCGTTCGATCAACTCGGCGTGCTGCCACTGCACGGCCGGCTCGAGCGGCAGCGCGGCCGGCCGCAGCCACAGCCGCGGCAACTCGGCCACCATGCGGCCGGCCTCGGCCACCGCGGCGCGCCGCTGCGCCGCGCCAACACCCGCCAGCGCCGCATTGGCGCGCAGGCGCCGCCGGTAGCTGCCCGACAGCGCATAGGCGGCCCAGCCCAGCAACGCGCCCAGCGCGTGCAAAAACCCCAGGGATCGGCGGGACAGCCAGCGCAACACGGTCAACATCCTTCTTATAATCGGGCCATCGCCGAGTTATGAACTACTTGCGGGGCGACGCAGGAACCGCGCTACGCGGGGCCTGCCGGGCATAGAAGCTCAACAAATCCTGCTAAAGCGTTCGCCGCTCCTCCAGACCCAGGCCGGCAACGCGCCGTGCAACCCAACTGGAGTTTAAGAGTGGCCAACGATTTCCTTTTCACGTCCGAGTCCGTTTCCGAAGGTCACCCCGACAAGGTGGCCGACCAGATCTCCGACGCGATCCTCGACGCGATCTTCAAGCAGGACCCGCTCAGCCGCGTGGCGGCCGAAACGCTGTGCAACACCGGCCTGGTGGTGCTGGCCGGAGAGATCACCACCAACGCGCATGTCGACTACATCCAGGTCGCGCGCGACACCATCAAGCGCATCGGCTACGACAACACCGAGTACGGCATCGACTACAAGGGCTGCGCCGTGCTGGTGGCCTACGACAAGCAGAGCAACGACATCGCCCAGGGCGTGGACCATGCCAGCGACGACCACCTCAACACCGGCGCCGGCGACCAGGGCCTGATGTTCGGCTACGCCTGCGACGA
>JANMSR010000307.1:0-6800 GCA_031389565.1 Burkholderiales bacterium | reverse complement strand
TGTTGGGTCAGGGCGCCCCACCATTGCATCGGGTCGACCACGCCGGCCGGCGCGGTGGCGTCGGCCGCCGAGGGCTTGCGCGTGCCCTGCTTGGGGGCCGTGCCCGTGGACGCCGCTGCGGGGGCGTCGGGTTCACGCAACTTCATCGAATCGCGCAGGTCGCTCATCTGCACGTTCATGGTTTTCAGCGTCGACAGCGTCATGCGCTGGACTTCGAGGGCCTGGATCGTGGCGCCGAGCAGGCGCGCGTTCTGCTCCAGCCAGAACTGCACCGTGCGCAACTCTTCGATGCGCTTTTCCAGCTCTTCGGGGTTGAGGGTCGGCGCGACCCACTGGCCGAAGTTGGGCAACGCGGCGCCGGCATTCTTCACCAGGCCTTGCAGGAAGTCGAAGCCGGGCACGAGCTTGGTGAAGGCGGCGTTGGGGCTGCTGTCGGCCATGCGGAACTCCTGTTGCGGCGGGTGCGGTGATTGTGCCCAGTACAGCGCTTACTGCAAGGCCAGGCGCTCGACGTCCCTGGTGACGCAATCGCACCAGTGCTCATCGGCGCCCATCTCGGCCCCCGGGCGTCGGCCAGACGGGTGATGACGCGCTGCACGCTGCCTGGTTCGAGCTGTTCGAGGCCACGCACCGCCAGGCCTTGAAGCGCCGCTTCAGCGCACCGCCTCCAGGCGCAACACGCCGTCACTTTGCGTGAACCGCATCTTGGCCAACACATCCATGCCCAGCAGTGGTGATTCGAGTCGCGGCAGCACCGCCACGCGCAGCCGCTCGGCGCGCACGCCGCCTTGCAAGGCCACGTCGGCGCGCGCCAGGGTGCCCTGAACGACGCCGCCGGCGGTGGACGATCGCAATGTGCCGTCGGCCACCAGCCCGGCCCGCTCGGCCAGCGCCTGCGGGATCGCAGTACCGGTGGCACCAGTGTCGACCAGGAAGTCGACGGCAATGCCGTTGACCGTGCCGGGCCAGTGGAAGTGACCGTCGGCCGCGCGCCGGAGTTCAATCGCGCCGCTGACGCCGTCAACCGAAAAGCGTGCGCGTTGCTGCTGCGATTGCCAGGTCTGCACGGCCACGAACACTGCAGCGCCGAGCAGCAGCCACACCGTCACCAGCTTGAGCGTGCGCGGCATCTCGCGCGAACTGTCGTTCATGCCGCTACGATGCCATGAATCTGCAGGGGCTCGCATGGACAGCCTGTTGCACCTCACTTCGCGTCGCTCGACTCGGTAGACGAACACGGATGGCGCTGCCGCCTCAGCGCGCGGCAGCGACAGCACCGCCAACTCAGCCTCGGGCGCCCGCGACAGTGCCGCTTCGCCGGTGGCGCACCCTATGATGGCCGCATGTTTGCACCGCTCGTCAACGACAGCTTCCTGCGCGCCTGCCGCCGCCAGCCCACGCTGCACACCCCCGTCTGGCTGATGCGACAGGCCGGCCGCTACCTGCCGGAGTACGTCGCCACGCGCGCCAAGGCCGGCAGCTTCATGGGGCTGGCTACCAACGTGGACTACGCCACCGAGGTCACGCTGCAGCCGCTGGCCCGCTACCCGCTTGATGCCGCGATCCTGTTCTCCGACATCCTGACCGTGCCCGACGCGATGGGCCTGGGCCTGTCATTCACGCAGGGCGAGGGCCCGCGTTTCGCGCACCCGCTGCGCGACGAGGCGGCGGTGGCCGCGCTCGAAGTGCCCGACATGGACAAACTGCGCTATGTCTTCGATGCGGTCGCGTCGATCCGCAAGGCCCTAGCCGGGCGGGTGCCGCTGATCGGTTTTTCCGGCAGCCCCTGGACGCTGGCCTGCTACATGGTCGAGGGCGCCGGCAGCGACGAATACCGCCTCGTCAAGTCGATGCTCTATGGCCGGCCCGATCTGCTGCACCGCATCCTGGGCATCAACGCGCAGGCGGTGGCGGCCTACCTCAACGCGCAGATCGCAGCCGGCGCGCAGGCGGTGATGATCTTCGACAGTTGGGGCGGCGTGCTCGCCGACGGTGCCTTCCAGGCCTTCAGCCTGGCCTACACCCAGCGCGTGCTCGATCAGCTCGACCGCAGCGTGCCGGCGATCGTTTTCACCAAGGGCGGCGGCCCGTGGCTGGAGCCGATCGCGGCCAGCGGGGCCGATGTCGTCGGTGTCGACTGGACGGTCGACCTGGCCCAGGCACGTGCGCGCGTCGGGCTGCGGGTCGCTTTGCAGGGCAATCTCGATCCGATGGTGCTGTTCGGCGGCGAGGCGGCTGTGCGCGCCGAGGCGCGCCGCGTGCTCGATCGCTTCGGCCCGCCGCGGCGCATGGATGGCGGGCACGACGGCCACATTTTCAACCTCGGCCACGGCATCCATCAGCTCACGCCGCCCGAATCGGTCGCTGCGCTCGTCGACGAAGTGCACCGCTATTCGCACGCGCTGCGCGTTGCAGGCACGGCAGGTAAGTGAGCGCTCAGACCAACTTATCCCCATCTGAAACGGTGCGGTGCGCCATCCGGAATGACCTGCGAATGCGCCATCAGGTATTCCCCTAGGGCGTTGTAAGTGCTTGATTTCATTGAAACACCCAGACTGCCCGACGGGCGGGCATTGCAGTGTTGCGCTGGCTGTAGCAGGCATCCAGGGCCATCTTTGAGCAGCTTGCCCACAAAGTTGTCCACAGGTTGGGTGAAATCCTTGTTTGATGTTTGAAATCAGAGGCTTAGCGCCGATCGTTGAGATGTATCCGAGATGTGGCGCGCAACCTCGCCATGAATGACGCAGCGGCCCTGCCCGTCCTCGGCATCGCCGTCGAAACGCCCCAGCACGCCGGGCTGGCTGCCTGCCTCGACTACGCCAGTGAGCAGCCGCTCGCGCCGGGCACACTGGTGCGCGTGCCCCTGGGTAAGCGTGACGTGCCGGGCATCGTGTGGCAGGCGGGCGGCACGGCTGCCGCAGGGGTCGAGCTGCGTGCGGTGCGCCAGGCACTGACGACGCTGCCGCCGCTGTCAGACGCCTGGCGCCAACTGGTCGCCTTTGCCGCCGGCTACTACCAGCGCGGCCTCGGTGAGTTGGCGCTGGCCGTGCTGCCGCCCGAGCTGCGCCGGCTCGACGCCACCCAGCTCGACCGCCGCCTCGCGCGCCTCAAGCTCACGGCCTCGGCCCCTGCCCACTGCGGCAATCCACCGGCGCCGCAGTTGACGGCCCACCAGGCCGGCGCCGTTACCGCGCTGCTCGGCGACGCGCCGGCCACGCACCTGTTGCATGGCGTCACCGGCAGCGGCAAGACCGAGGTCTACCTCAACGTTGCGGCGCAGGCGCTGGCCGCCGGGCGCCAGGTGCTGGTGCTGGTGCCGGAGATCAACCTCACGCCGCAGCTCGAGGCGCGTTTGGCCGAGCGCTTTGCCAGTCACCACCTGGTGTCGCTGCACAGCGGCCTGACGCCGGCGCAGCGCTTGCGGCATTGGCTGGCAGCCCACCTCGGCCAAGCCGACCTGATCCTGGGCACCCGGCTGGCGGTGTTTGCGTCACTGCCGCGACTGGGGCTGATCGTGGTCGACGAAGAGCACGACCCGTCGTTCAAGCAACAGGAAGGCGCGCGCTATTCGGCGCGCGACCTGGCGGTCTACCGCGGCCGGCTCGAAAAGCTGCCGGTGCTGCTGGGCTCGGCCACGCCCTCCCTCGAGAGCTGGCACCGAGCTGAGCAGGGCGCGTACCGGCGGCTCGCGCTGCCCGAGCGCATCGGCGGCGGCGCACTGCCACGGGTGCGGCTGGTCGACATGAACCGCCTGCCGAGCAGCGATCAGGCCGGCGGTTCGGCGCTGTCGCCGCCGCTGCTCGAGGCGCTGCAGGCGCGCATCGGGCGTGGCGAACAAAGCCTGGTGCTGCTCAATCGCCGCGGCTATGCGCCGGTGCTGCATTGCGCGGCCTGCGGCTGGAAGAGCGCCTGCCCGCATTGCAGCGCCTGGCGCGTATTCCACAAAGGCGATCGCACATTGCGCTGTCACCACTGCGGCTACACCGAACGCGTACCGCGGGCCTGCCCCGACTGTGGCAACCTCGACATCCAGCCCGTTGGCCGCGGCACCGAGCGGCTCGAAGAGCAACTCGCGCTGGCGCTGCCCGGCGCGCGCGTGGCCCGCATCGACGCCGACACGACGCGGCACAAGGGCGCGCTCGAAGCCCAGCTCGGCGCCATGCACGCCGGCGAAGTCGATGTCCTGGTCGGCACCCAGATGGTGGCCAAGGGCCATGACTTCCGCCGTATCACCCTGGTGGCTGCGGTCAACCCCGACAGTGGCTTGTTCGCCAGCGACTTCCGCGCCCCCGAGCGGCTGTTCGCACTGCTGATGCAGGCCGCCGGCCGCGCCGGCCGCGACGCCGAACAGGCAAGCCGCAGCGAAATGTGGGTCCAGACCTGGCACCCCCGCCACCCCCTGTATGCCGCGCTCCTGGCACACGATTACGCAGCCTTCGCGGCGGCGCAGTTGCGCGAGCGCGAGGGGGCCGGGCTGCCGCCGTTTTCCAGCCTGGCGCTGCTGCGCGCCGAGGCCAAGAGCGCGCAGGCCGCGGCCGATTTCCTGCATGCCGCGGCGTCGGCCGCCGCCGCACTGCCCGATGCGGCCGGCGTGATGGTCTACCCGCCGGTGCCGCCGCCGGTGGCGCGGGTGGCGGGCATCGAGCGCATGCAGATGTTGGTCGAATCGCGCTCACGCGCGGCCTTGCAGCGCTTGCTCGCGCAGTGGTTGCCGCAGTTGCATGCACTGCGCCAAAAAGACAAAACCCACCGCGCCGTGCTGCGGTGGGCGGTGGATGTCGATCCGCTGGCGATCTGATGTCGGCCGTGATCGGGGCGACGATCAGTCGTCGTGCTTGTTGCCTTTGCCCTTGTTCTTGTTCTTGGACTTGCCGTGGCCCTTGCCGTGACGCTCGTCGTGGCGATCCTGAATCCAGGTTTCCTGCACGAAGTACACCGGCCGCGCGCAGGCGTTGTAGCGGCCGCAATGCTTGCCCCAGTTCTTGGCGTGGCCGGGCGGCACATACAGGTACAGCGGCGGCTGCTGCACCACCACCGCCGGTTGGCGGATGATCACCGGCTGCGTGTAGATCAACGGCGGCGGGGGTTGCGCGCCAATCTCGATGCGGCCGTACATGCCGGGTTCGCGGATCGTGATGCCGACTGCCACATCCATCGCCGACCAGGCCGGCGCGGCGCTCACGGCCGCCACGGCGGCCACCAGGGTCAAGGAAATTGTCTTCAAGGCTAGCTCCTGTTGGGGTTTGCAAGGAAACGCCAGTCTGCCGCCAGGCGATGACCAGGGCATCGACCACGGGGCGCGCCATCCGCATGCGGTGTGCAATATCGCCGCGCCGCAGCCGTTCGTGTCAGCGCGGTGCGTCGACCCCGAAGGCCCAGGCCAGCAGCGAAAAACTGACGAAGGCCAGCGCCGTCGACGCCAGGATGATGCGCGCGATGCGGCCGTTGTCGGCGCCGTAGCGTTCGGCCAGTAACGACACGTTGCTGGCACTCGGCAAGGCCGCGGCCAGCGTCAACACCGTGACCTCGAAGGCCGACAGCGGCGCGCCCAGCGATCGGGCCGCCGCGCACATCGTGAACACCAGCAGCGGATGCACGAACAACTTGATCGCGGCCACCGGCAGGTACAACTCGGGCGGCGTGCGCGTGTGCGCATGCCGGCCCGCGCGCCAGAGCACCGCGCCGATGGTGAACAGCGCCACCGGGCTGGCCGCGTCGGCCAGCATGCGCACGATCACGTCGGGCGGGCCGGCCAGCTTCACGCCGGCGGCCGACGAGGCCGCGCCGAGTGCGATCGCCCATGGCAGCGGGTTGGCCAGCGTGCCGCGCAGCGCCTTGGCCGCCGCGGCCTTTGCGCCCGCGGCCTTGGCCTCGTGCGCCTGCGCCAGCGCGATGCACAGCGAACTGGTGACCAACAGATCGGCCAGCACGCTGCTGATCACCGGCCCCGCGGCGGCCGCGCCGAGCAGGGCCACCAGCAGGGGCACGCCCATGAAGCCGGTATTCGGGAACGCGGCGACCAGGGCGCCGAAAGCCGCGTCCTTCATCGGTACCGCGACCGACAGCGTGACCGCGATGGTGAAGGCCACGATCACCAGTGCGCTGGCCAGGTACACCACCAGCACGACCGGGTTGAGCAACTGGCCCAGCGGTGTGCTCGCACCGAAGCGAAACAGCAGGCACGGCAACGCGAAATACAGCACGAAGGCGTTCAGGCCGGGAATCGCCGACTCGGGCAGCACGCGTTGCCGTGCAGCCAGGTAGCCACACAGCACGAGCGCGAAGAACGGAACGGTGACGGCGAGGATGGCCTGCATCGGGTGCGCAGTATCCCCGGCGCGCCCTAGCACAGGCGGCGATCGGCGCCGCAGGTACGATCCGCCGCCCCGCCCATGTCATCGATGTCCGACACCCTCAACCCCGCCCAGCTCGAAGCCGTCTATCACCTCGGCAGCCCGTGCCTGGTGCTGGCCGGCGCCGGCTCGGGCAAGACGCGGGTGATCGTGCACAAGATCGCGCGCCTGCTGCAGGCCGGGCTGGCGCCGGCGCAGATCGCCGCCATCACCTTCACCAACAAGGCGGCGCAAGAAATGCGCGAGCGCGCCAAGGCCCTGGTCGGGCCGCGCGCCGCCAAGGATCTGGCGGTGAGCACCTTTCACTCGCTGGGCGTGCGCATGCTGCGCGCCGACGGTGCCCACGTGGGGCTCAAACCCAACTTCAGCATCCTGGACAGCGACGACGTGCTGGGTGTGCTGCGCGACGCCGGCGCTTGCACCGACAACGCGCTGGCCCGGCGTTGG
>JANMSR010000288.1:0-1896 GCA_031389565.1 Burkholderiales bacterium | reverse complement strand
AACCAGCTTCATGCACCCGCCGTTCGGCTTCGCGCTGTTCTATTTGCGCGGCATTGCCGATACCTTGTTCAGGAACAAGTCGCTGCCGCGCAAGGTCGAATCGCGCGACATCTACATGGGCGCCATCCCCTTCATCGTGATCCAGCTAATCCTGGTGGCGGTGGTCATCTTCTTCCCGCAGACCGTGACCGTGTTTCTCGATAAGGAAAAGGTGCTCGACCTGGACAAGGCCAGCGAGATGATCCAGCAGATGGGCGGCGGGCGCACTCACACACCTTCACCCAGCCCGGATGTGGCCCAAGGCCTGACCCCGGCGGGCGCCGCATCGGCCGACGAGGACCCGATGGAAGCGGTGAAGCGCGCGCTGGAGCAGGACAAGGTGAAAAAGTAGCGCGCGCAAGCGCCGTTCCAAAGCTAGAGGGGCTGCGGCAGTGCCGCAGCCCCTCTTGTCGTGTTGACCCGCGCGAACCCTCGCTCGGTTCCGCCCGCCCGTCGGGCGGCGCGGTGCCGCGACTACAGTTTCGCGTTTTGCATGTAGTCGTCGAAGCCCGCTTCGGTGAAGCGGAACCACAAATTCACATCGCGCCGGAACGCCGAGTAGTCCTCGTACACCTTCTTCCAGGCCGGGTTGGTGGCCGACAGTTCGCCGTACAGCGCCATCGACTCCTTGAACGCCGCGTCCATGAGGTCCTTCGGGAATCGGAACAGCTTGGTTCCGCCCGCCACCAGTTGCTTGAGTGCGGCGGCGTTGCGAGCGTCGTACTTGGCCTGCATGTCGGTGTGGGCATAGGCCGCAGCCGATTCGACGATGGCCTTGTACTCGGCCGACAGCGCGTCGTAGGCCTTGATGTTCACATGCAGGTCAAGCTGCGGGCCGCCCTCCCAGTAGCCGGGGTAGGCGTAGTACTGCGCCACCTTCTGGAACCCCAGCTTCTGATCGTCGTACGGTCCGACCCACTCGGCCGCATCGATGGTGCCCTTCTCCAGCGCGGCATAGATTTCGCCGCCGGGGATGTTCGTCGCGACGCCACCCAGACGCTCAAAGACCTTGCCGCTGAAGCCGCCGGTGCGGAACTTCACACCCTTGACGTCGGCCAGCGACTTGATCTCCTTGCGCCACCAGCCGCCCATCTGGGCGCCAGTGTTGCCCATCGGGAAGCTGATGATGTTGTAGGGACGGTAGAACTCGCGCATCAGCTTCAAGCCGTTGCCGTCGTACATCCAGGCCGTCATCTGCCGGCTGTTCAGGCCAAATGGGATGGCGCAGCCGATGGCAAAGGTCGGATCCTTGCCGAAGTAGTAGTACGGCGCCGTGCTGGCGCATTCGACCGTGCCTTGCTGGATCGCATCGACCGTGCCGAAAGCCGGAACGATTTCGCCAGCGGCGTGGGTCGAGACCACGAACTTGCCACCGGTCATGTCGCTGACCTTCTTGGCGAACACGTCGGCAACACCAAACAGCGTATCGAGGGACTTCGGGAAGCTCGAGGTCAGGCGCCAGCGGATCGCTGCCTGGGCATGCACTGCCGGCGCCACGCCAGCGGCCAGCACGCCGGCCAGACCGGCACCGTGTACAAAGGAACGACGTTCCATGGATGGATCTCCTGAAAGTGTTGGGCAAGTGCCCGTGAAAGGAAACAGCCATGATTCTAGGAGCCGGGTCCGCGCCGGCCGCACCGGGTTTCCCCCGTCGGCGTCAGGGCATGGCGGGCTGTTCAGGCCCCGGCAACTTTCATGCGCTCGACGAGTATCGAACCGAGGGTCTTGCTGCCATAGGTGTAGGTGTCGGCGCCCAGCGCGACGATGCTCTTCAGCATGTCACGCAGGTTGCCGGCGATCGTGACCTCGTGCACCGGGTGCACGATGCGCCCGCGCTCGACCCAGAAGCCGGCCGCG
>JANMSR010000278.1:0-9574 GCA_031389565.1 Burkholderiales bacterium | reverse complement strand
TCCAGCGCTCTTGCGGGATCGGGGGCAGGCGATCGGTGCTCATTCGGCCAGGGCCTCGTCGATCGAGCGTGCGAGGCGCTCGACGATCTCGTTCACCTCGGCCGCGCTGACGATGAAGGGCGGCGCAATCAGCACATGGTCGCCGCGCTGGCCGTCGATGGTGCCGCCCATCGGGTAGACCAGCAGGCCGTTGGCGAAGGCGCGGGCCTTGATGCGGGCGTGCAGCCTTCTCGCCGGATCGAAAGGGGCCTTGCCGGCGCGCTCGCGCACCAGCTCGACGCCGACCAACAGGCCGCGGCCGCGGATGTCGCCGACATGCGCATGCGCGCCCAGGCGCTCGCGCAAGGCGGCCATCAACTGCGCGCCGCGCTCGCGCACCTTGGCCAGCAGGCCGTCGCGCTCGATCACGCGCTGCACGGCGAGCGCGGCGGCACAGGCCGTCGGGTGGCCGAGGTAGGTGTGGCCGTGCTGGAACAGGCCGCTGCCGTCGCGCAGCGGCGCGATCACGCGCTCGTGGGCGAGTACGGCGCCGATCGGCTGGTAGCCGCCGCCCAGGCCCTTGGCGATGATCATCAGGTCAGGTGCCGCCCCCTCTTGTTCCACGGCGTGCAGCGTGCCGGTGCGGCCCATGCCGCACATCACTTCGTCGGCGATCCAGAGGATGCCGTGGCGGTCGCAGATCTCGCGCACGCCTTTGAAGTAGCCGGGGGTCGGCGGCACCGCGCCGGCGGTGGCGCCGACCACCGTCTCGGCGCAGAAGGCGATCACCCGCTGGGGGCCGGCGGCGGCGATCGTCGCGTCGAGTTCGTCGAGCAGGCGCTGGGTGTAGGCCGCTTGCGATTCAGCGTCGCGGCGGTCGCGGTACTCATAGCAGGGCGACACGCGCAGCACGTCGATCAACAGCGGTGCGAACTGCTTGCGCCGCCACTCGTTGCCGCCGACGGCCAGCGCGCCCAGCGTGTTGCCGTGGTAGCTCTGGCGGCGGCCAATGAACAGCGTGCGCCCGGGTTCGCCGCGCTCGACAACGTGTTGGCGCGCGAGTTTGAGCGCCGCTTCCATCGCCTCCGAGCCGCCGCTGACGAAGTAGACCTTGGTCAGGCCCCCGGGGGCATGGGCGGCCAGGTGGTCGGCCAGTTGCTCGGCGGGCTCGCTGGTGAAAAAGCCGGTGTGCGCGTAGGCCAGGCGGTCGATCTGCGCGTGCATCGCGGCGAGAACATCAGGATGGCCATGGCCGAGGCAGGACACCGCGGCGCCGCCGCTGGCGTCGAGGTAGCGCCGGCCGGCGGCATCGATGAGGTGGATGCCCTCGCCGCCGACCGCCACGGGCGGCGTGGCACGCAGGCTGCGATGGACGATATGCGTGGATGGCTCACTCATGCTGCCCTGCCTTTCAAGCGTCGCCCCTGAAACCACCAGACCGCGAGTGCCAGCAGCGCGGCTGGAATGAACACCCATTGCTGCGACGGCCGTGCCGGATTGGGCAGTTTCAACTCGGCGATGCGGTAGCCCTGTTCGGCGCCGAGTTTCTTCGCGCGGCTGCCGAACTTGACGGCGGCGATCTCGATGTCGTTGCCGAGTTGCGACAGCGTGACCCCCGCGTCGCGCAACCGCTCGCGCCCGTTGGCCCCCTTGCCCATCGGGATCGCGACGGTCTTGGTGATCGCATCGCCGTCGAGGTCGGAGCCGGCGATACCGACCACCAGCCACTCGTCCTCGGTCAGCGTGTCGGCGACCTTGTAGAGGTCGGCGGCGGGCGCGCTGACGTACTTCGGCGCGATGCGGTCGATCACCCAGTCGGGGCGGAAGAACAGGAAGGTGGCCAGCAGCAACACGGCCACCTCGGGCCAGTTGCAGCGGGTGCGGAACCACTTCATCGTCGCCGCCGCGAACAACAGCGAAGCGACCGTGCCGGTGACGCAGACGATCACCACCTCGAGCCACGACGACACGCCGATCAGCAGGATCTGTGGGTTGAAGATGAAGACGAAGGGCAGCACGGTGGTGCGCAGGCTGTACCAGGTGGCCTGCAGGCCGGTGGCGTTCGGGTCGTCGCCCGAGATCGCGGCGGCGGCGTAGGACGCCAGGCCGACCGGCGGCGTCACGTCGGCGAGGATGCCGAAATAGAAGACGAACAGGTGCACCGCGATCAACGGGATCACCAACCCGGAGCGGGCGCCGAGCTCGACGATCACCGGCGCCATCAGCGTGGCCACCAGGATATAATTCGCCGTCGTCGGCACCCCGGCGCCGATGATCAGGCAGATGACAGCGGTGAGCAGCAGCATCACCAGCACGTTGCCGGCCGAAACCAGCTCGACGAAGTCGGTCATCATCAGGCCCATGCCGGTGAGCGTGATCACGCCGACGATCAGGCCGGCGCTGGCGCAGGCCACGCCGATGCCGATCATGTTGCGTGCGCCGAGCACCAGGCCCTTGCACAGATCGGCGAAGCCGCGCCGCAAGGCGCGGCTCAACAGGTCCTCGCGCTGCAGCGCCCCCACGACGCTCGACTCGCGGCGGAACAGCGCCAGCACCAGCGGCTGCAAGGGCACCATCACCATCACCGTCGTCGTGGCCCAGAAGGCCGACAGGCCGGGCGACAGTTCCTCGACCATCAGGCACCACAGCAGGACCACGATCGGGATGAAGAAGTGCAGCCCGCCGCGCACCGTCGGCCAGGGCTCGGGCAGGTGGATGGCGGGCGCGTTCGGATCGTCGATCGGCACCGGGGGATGGCGCGCCGAATAGGCCATCAGCACGAGGTAGGCGACGAGCGCCAGCGCCGCCAGCGCCCAACCCGCCGCCGGCCCGGCCGCCGCCTGCACGCCCTTGATCAGCGCATAGATGGCGCCGAGCGCGACGAAGGTGCCCGACAGGCCGAGGCCCCAACCGATCAGACGCTCGCGCCAGCCCGGAATGCGTTTGCGCACCAGCGGCTGCAGGTCGTACTTCAGCGCCTCGAGATGGACGATGTAGAACAGCGCGACATACGAGATGACGGCCGGCAGGGCCGCGTGCTTGATGATCTCGGAGTAGGGGATGCCGACGTACTCGACCATCAGGAACGCCGCCGCGCCCATCACCGGCGGCATGATCTGGCCGTTGATCGACGACGCGGCCTCGATCGCACCGGCCTTGACGCCCGAGTAGCCGGTGCGCTTCATCAGCGGGATCGTGAAGATGCCGCCCGAGACCACGTTGCTCACCGACGACCCGGAAACGATGCCGTTCAAGGCCGAGGACACGACGGCCACCTTGGCCGGCCCGCCGCGCAGGTGGCCGAGCAGGGCCAGCGAGACCTGGAGCATGTAGTTGCCGGCGCCGGCGATGTCGAGCAGGGTGCCGAAGAGCACGAACAGGAAGATGAACTGCACCGAGACGCCGAGCGCAACGCCATACACGCCCTCGGTGGTCAGCCACATGTGCGAGAGGAAGCGCGACAGCGACGCGCCGCGGTGCTGGATCACCTCGGGCATGAACGGCCCGGCGAAGACGTAGAGCATGAACAGCCCGGTCGTCACCAACATGCCGAAGCCCATCGCGCGGCGCGTGGCTTCGAGCATGATGACCACGCCGGTGAGGCCGACCGCGATGTCCATCCGGGTCGGCGAACCGGGCCGGGTGGCCAGTTCCTTGTAGAACAGGAACAGGTAGGCGGCGCAGAAGGCGCCGATCAGCGCCAGCGCCCAGTCTGACCACGGCACCACGCTGCGCGACGAGCTCTTCCAGGCCGGAAAGGCGCAGAAGGCGAGGAAGACCGCGAACGCGAGGTGGATCGCGCGCGCCTCGGTGTCGTTGAGGATGAAGAAGCCGAAAGCAAAGGGCAGCGGCGACGCGTACCAGACCTGGAACAGCGACCACGCCGCGGCCAGGACCGCCAGACCGAGGCCGGCCGTGCCGGTGGGCTCGCGCCCGCCGAGGTCGGCCTCCTTGACGAGCTGGTCGAGTTCGGCGGCCGTTGCCACGCCGGGCCTACTTCACCCAGCCCTTTTCCTTGTAGTAGCGCAGCGCGCCTTCGTGCAGCGGCGCCGACAGGCCGTCCGTGACCATGTTCTCGGGCTTCAGGTTGGCCAGCGCCGGGTGCAGCTTCTTGAACTCGTCGAAGTTGTCGAACACCGCCTTGACGACCTGGTACACCGATTCGGCCGGCGCCTTGGCCGAGGTCACCACCGTGGCCAGCACGCCATAGGTCTGCGTTGGGTTGGGATTGTTCGGGTACAGGCCACCGGGAATGGTGGCCTTGGCGTAATAGGGCTTGTCGGCCACCAGCTTGTCGACCGCCGGGCCGGTGATCGACACCAACAACGCGCCGCACGAGGTGGTCGGATCCTGGATGTTGGCGCTGGGGTGGCCCACGCCATAGAAGAAACCGTCGATCTTGCCGTCGCACAGGGCCGGGCCGTGCTCATCGGCCTTCAACTCCGAGGCCAGCGAGAAGTCGCCGAGCTTGCCGCCGGTGGCGACCAGCAACTCCTCCAGCGACGCGCGCGTGCCCGAACCCGGGTTGCCGACGTTGAAGCGCTTGCCCTTGAAGTCGGCGAAGGCCTTGACGCCCGCCTCCTTGCGCGCGACCACGGTGAACGGCTCGGGGTGGACCGAGAACACAGCGCGCAGATCGCCATACGCGCCGGCGTCCTTGAAATTGCCCGCGCCCTTGCTGGCGTTGTATTGCACGTCGCTCTGCGCGAAGCCCAGGTCGAGCTCGCCGGCCTTGATGGTGTTGACGTTGAAGACCGAGCCGCCGGTCGACTCGACCGAGCAGCGGATGCCGTGCTTGGCGCGGTCCTTGTTGACCAGCCGGCAGATCGCCCCGCCGGCGGCGTAGTACACGCCGGTGACGCCGCCGGTGCCGACGGTGATGAACTTCTGCTGCGCGGCCGCCGGCACGGGCGCCAGCATGGCGACCACGGACACGGCGGCAGCCAGTACGGCCGGCTTGAAGGCATGACGCATGGGAGAGGCTCCTTGGCTTGCGGGACGAGAGGTGCCTGACTGTATGCAAGGCTCATGCCCTGTCCAGCGGGGCGACCCTGACGCACGACGCTTCGGTCGGCACCGAAACAAGGCGGGCGCCAGGCTGCGTACAGTGGCGACCGTGCAATGACGGAGACCGCCATGGCCCCGACCATCACCTGCTTCAGCGGCGGCGAAGTCGACCGCTTCACCGAAGTCGTGCCCGAAACTCTTCAGCAGCCGGCGCCGCCGGTCGCGCCATGATCGCGGTCATCTTCGAGCTCGAGCCTCGAGCCGGCCAGGAACAACGCTACTTCGAGATCGCGGCCGCGCTGCGCCCGGCGCTCGAACAGAGCGACGGTTTCATCTCGGTCGAGCGCTTCGAGAGCCTGACGCAAAAAGGGCGCTACCTGTCGCTGAGCTACTGGCGCGACGAGGACGCCGTGCGCCGCTGGCGCAACGAGCAAGGACACCGCGCGGGCCAGCAGGAAGGGCGCAGCAGCGTGTTCTCCGACTACCGCCTGCGCGTGGCCGCCGTGATTCGCGACTACGGCCTGCGCGACCGCGCGCAGGCACCGGCCGACTCGGTGGCGGCCCTGATCTGACGCTGCGCTGCCGCGCGCGCGCTGAGGCGCCGCCCGATCCATGCGCTGCGGGTGCGAGTAGCATCGGCCGCCTGACAACCAGGAGACCGACCATGACGCTGTGCCCGATTGCAATTGCCGTGGGCTGCAAGAAGTGCCTGGTGTATTCGGTCTGCCCGGTCAAGGGCGTGATCGGCGACGACAAGCCGGACCAGGCGGCCCGCGCGTCGAAAGACGACAAGCCCGCTGCAGCGGCAAAGAAGAAGCCCTGATGCCGTCGTGAGCGGGAAGCGCTTGGTCAGCGCACTGGCGCCTCGCCGCTTGCCTGTCATCGATCAACAACCCGGCCTCGATCCCAGGAGACAACGATGAAGACCGAGCTGCTCTACCTGACCTTGGTGACCGCATTCACCGGCCTGATGTGGCTGCCCTACATCCTCGACCGGCTGGCAGTGCGCGGCATCGTCGACGCCGTCGGCTACCCGGAGAACCCGAAGCCGCAGTCGCCCTGGGCCCGGCGCCTGATGAAGGCGCATGCCAACGCGATTGAGAACCTGGCGGTGTTCGCCGCCCTGGTGCTGGTGGCGCACGCGGTCGGTATCAGCAACAGCACGATCGCAACCGCGTGCATGGTGTACTTCTGGGCGCGCATCGTGCACGCCCTGGCCTACACCTTGGCGGTGCCGTGGGTCAGGACGCTGGCCTTTGCGGTGGGCTTCTTCGCGCAGGCGGCGATTGCCTGGCAGTTGTTGGCTCGCTGAGTCCAACCAGGGGTGAACCGGAAACCCTGAGCCCGCGCAGCGCCATGAAGACCTCGTCGAACCTGACGATCGCCGCCAGCGCCGAGCGCCCGTTGACGCCGGCCCAGCGCAAGTTCAACCAGCTTGTGCGCAAGATCGAGTCGGTTCGCGCCGAATTGCTGGCCTGGCAGGAACAGGCGCCGCTGTTCGCGCAGGGCCATGACCAGCGCATGCGGCCCTTGCAAGGCGAGTTTGCCGCCTGCCACGAGGCCATGGTGCGCAGGCTCGACGCCCTGCTCGCGGACCCAGGCTGGACCCAGGCGCAGCGCAGCACGATGCGGCAGATTTTGTGCGACGTGGCCGGGCTGCTGATCGAGGACGAGCGCACCGACGCCACCCTGGCTGCCGAGATCAAGGCGCTGTATGACAAGCACGCCGACACCGACTTCGACACCGAGAACCGCGAGTCCGTCGCGGCGATGAAAGGCCTCTTCGAGAGCATGACCGGGGTCGGCCTGGGCGACGACACACTGGAGACGGAGGAAGACTTGTATGCCCGCACCGAGGAGCGACTGCGGGCCAAGGTTCGGGAACAGAACCAGGGCCAGGCGCCTGCCAAAGCCCGGCGCCCGAGCGCCGCCGAGCGCCGCCGTGAAGCCCAGGCCGAGCAGGCCACGCAGTCGGTGCGCGAGGTCTATCGCAAGCTGGCCAGCGCCCTGCACCCCGACCGTGCCGACGGCGATGCGGACCGGATCGCCCGCACGGCCTTGATGCAGCGCGTGAACCAGGCCTACGGCGCCCGCGACCTGCTGGCCCTCTTTGCGCTGCAGCTCGAGATCGAACAGGTCGATGTTGAACATCTGGCGCGTGCCACCGCCGCGCGTACACAGCACTACAACCGGGTGCTGGCGGATCAGTTGGCCGAACTGCAGGCCGAAGTCCAGGCGCGCCAGACGGCCTTCTGCATGGATTTCGAGATCGACCCGTTCCTGCACCTGAACCCGCACAAGTTCGGCGCGCTGCTCGACCACGAGGTGAGCGACATGCGCGCCATGATCGTCGACGCCAAACGCGATTTGCGCCAGCTCGACGACCCGGCCTCGGCCAAACGCTGGCTCGCACGCATGCGCCGCCATCAGCAGGCTCTGGACGCGGACTTGCCATTCGACATGCCGTTCTGAACGCCGCGGCGGTCGCGCGCCGGCTTCAGCGCGTGGCCATGTACGCCGCGTAGAGCGGCCCGTGCAGTTCGCGCAAGCTGCGGCGGCGTTGCACCAGATCGTGATGGCGACCCTGGCGCTCCAGGCCCAGCAGTTCGAGCAGCAGGCGCATGCCGCGCTCGGCGTCGCTGTGCTGCGCCGGTTGCGCCAGGGCCAGGCGCGGCGCCAGCGCCGGCGTCTGGGTCAGCAGCCAGGCCACAAACCAGGCCAGTTCGTTGCTTTGGCCATCGCTGTCGAACGCAGCGTCGAAGCGCTTGTGCAGCCGCATCAGCAGCGGGTCGCGCAAGTGGCGTAGCAGCGCATCCAGGCGACCCGGCGCAAGCCAAGCCAGCTCAGCCAGCAGCGCCCAGGATTCGTCGAGCCCGCCGAGCCGGTAGCGCGCTTCGAGCATCCAGGCCAGCGGCGCCGGGACGCGGCGCCACGACTCGATGCGCTCCACTGCCTGCACCGCGGCGTCCCAGTCGCCGCCGCGCAGCCACAGCGCGGCGGCATGGTCGTCAGGCCGCGCAGGGTTGAAGGGCAGGCGCTCGCAGCGCGCCGCCAGTGCAGCCCACAGCGGCCGCAGCCAGGTGTCGCCAGCCTCTGCCCCGAGCGCCTGCCGTGCAGCGGTCGCCACCTCTTGCGCCAGCGCGTGGCGCTCGCGGGCCAGCGCATCGTGGTCGGGCACCGGGCTGTCGTCGCGCTGCTCCAGCACGCGGGTCAACACGTCCAGCGGCGGCAGCGCCAGGTCGGCGTCGATCTCAGCGGCCAGCGCGCGCCACGCGGCACGGGCGCTGGCGGCATCGCGCCGCTCGAGGGCTCGCAGCACATCGTTGCGCAGCATCACGTCGCGGCTGTGCGCGAAGATGTCGAGCTGTTGCGGTGGGTCGGTCACGGGCTTGGGAAGTGGTTGCTATCGACCAGCGTACTACCGCTCACGCAGTCATGCACGCTGCTCGAAGTGAGCCTGCGGCGCAATCACTGACTGCGCCGCAATCATTGACGCCGTGGCCGTCAATGATTGTCCCGCGGCACGAACGCCCCGCGCTTGCCACGCAGGAAGTCGAGATCGGCGCCTTCGTCGGCCTGCAGCACGGTGTCGGTGTAGAGCTTCCAGTAGCCTGAGGCCAGCGGCGGCGGTGGCGCCTGCCACGCCGTGCGGCGGCGCCCGAGTTCGGCGTCGTCGACGTGCAGGTGCAGCTTGCGCGCGGCCACATCGAGCGTGATCAGGTCGCCGTTTTGCACCAGGGCCAACGGGCCGCCGGCCGCGGCTTCGGGCGCGGTGTGCAGGACCACGGTGCCGTAGGCGGTGCCGCTCATGCGCGCGTCGCTGATGCGGACCATGTCGGTGATGCCCTTCTTCAGCACCTTGGGCGGCAGCGGCATGTTGCCGACCTCGGCCATGCCGGGGTACCCCTTGGGGCCGCAGTTCTTCAGCACCAGCACGCAGGTCTCATCGACATCGAGGTTGTCGTCGTCGATGCGGCCGTGGAAGTCTTCGATGTTCTCGAACACCACCGCGCGGCCGGTGTGCTGCATCAGCGCCGGCGTGGCGGCGCTGGGCTTGATGACCGCCCCGCGCGGTGCCAGGTTGCCCTTCAACACCGCGATGCCGGCCCTGGCCTTGAAGGGCGCCGCGACGGTCTTGATGACCTCGGTGTTCCAGTTCTGTGCGTCGGCAATGTTCTCGGCCACCGTCTTGCCGGTCACCGTGACGATGCCGGTGTGCAGCACCGCGGCGAGCTCCTTCATCACCACCGGCAGGCCGCCGGCATAGCAGAAGTCTTCCATCAGGTACTGGCCGCTGGGCTGCAGGTTGACCAGGCACGGCAGCTCGCTGGCCAGGCGGTCGAAGTCTTCGATCGTGAGCTTGAGGCCGAGGCGGCCGGCGATGGCGATCAGGTGGATCACGGCGTTGGTCGAGCCGCCGATGGCCGCCAGGGTCTTGATCGCGTTCTCGAAGGCTTCGCGCGTGAGCACCGACGACAGCTTCTGGTCTTCGTGGACCATGTCGACGATGCGCCGCCCGGCATGGCGCGCGATCACGTTGCGCCGGCCATCGACCGCCGGGTAGGCGGCGTTGCCGGGCAGACCGACA
>JANMSR010000223.1:0-5395 GCA_031389565.1 Burkholderiales bacterium | reverse complement strand
TGCCCTTGCTGCAGGTGGCCGAACTCGTGGGTCGCCAGCTTGATCAGGCGGTCCGATTGGCAGTAGCGGCTCGGGTAGAGGTAGCTCAGCACCGTGGCCGGCAACTGGGCCACCGGCACCTCGGCCAGTTGCGCCGGGTCGTCGCGGTGGTGCGCCAGTTCGACCGCGGCTGCGTACACCACCTTCAGCGGCCCGGGCAGCGCGCGCAGGCGCAGGTAGCGGTTGCCGGTGACCGGGTCGGTGTGCACCGGCGCCGCGATGGCCTGGCTCAGCAACAGGCTTTCTTCAACCACCGTCTGGCACGGCGTGCGCGCGGCGTGGATGTTGACGATGAAGTCGGCGCCCTGCGCGTCGACCACGTAGTTCAACTCGATCTGCAGTTCGATACGCACCATGGCCGGGTTCTCGCAGCCCGCGGTCGGGCGCACTTTGTCCTTCAAGGGCCCGCGCGCCGCTCGGCGCCCGCATACCCGGCACCACTGTTGAATCGGCGCTCCGCGCCGGCATAGCGTTGTGCCGGCCGCCCCATCCCTTCGTCAGGCAGCAGGCTGCGCTGCGGGACGTAGCCGTCGGCCTTCCACTGTTCGACGCGCTCGTCGACGTCGACCGCACCACAGTCCTCGAGGATATCGTTGACTTCTTCGCTGCGCTGTTGATCGGCAAGGCTCACGGTCAATACGACATGGCCGCGCTGTACGGCTTCGGTGTAGGTCGCTGCATCGTCGTTCATGCCGAACAGATCCGAGAAGAAGCGGCTGATGGCGCCTGGTTTTTCGCTGTCCTCGGTACTGTCTTGCGCAAGGCGTGCGTCCGAATCGAACTCGCCGCCGCTCAGGCGCATGGATTGCTTGTCGATGCCCGCGGCCGCGAGTTTCGAGTACGCCGCTTGCGCTTGGCTGGATCTGTCGAACACGCCGACCAATGTGCTGCTCATGGCTGTTCCTTTGTCGAATGTGCCGCGCGCTGGCGGCGGGTGGGAAGTTGTGGCCTTGCGGCTGAAGCGGCAGATTGCCTGCGCCGCGACTCGGGGTCTGTGCGCAATCGCACGTAACGATGGCCACGTCGTTGTCAGGGCCGAGCCGTTGATGTCCGACAGCCATAGACGCCCGAGCGCCGTTGATCGTCAACGGCGGCGTCGGCAAGGTGCCGCAGGCCGTCGGCGGCGAGCGACACGGTCGACTATCGTGGACCGTCCTGCGTGCAGACCGGCGACGTCTCGCGCCGAGGCCCTTAGCCTCGTTCGAGCCAGGCCACCGGCTGTGGCCCCGGGCTCGCGTTGTCCGCAGCGGTGCCACCGCGGTCGAGCGGTGCATCAACGAGCCGCTCGAACTTCTCGCGGCCTGCGCGATGGGTCTCGCCGTAACCTTCGAGCAGGCGGGGTAGTTGCGCCAGTGCGAGTGCCGCATCGTGGCTTGTTTCGCCGAGCGAGTGCTCGAGCTGGGCCAGCCATTCCTCGATGGCCTGCTGCTCGCGCGCGAAGCGCAGCGAGCGCGGGCGCAGCGGCCGTAGCGCGGCGGCCAGACGCAGGGCCAGGGCACCCGCGACCGACGAGGTCTGCAGCGTGAGGCCCTTGCCGGTGTCGGATCTCGTGCTGCGCGCCGCGGCGCGGCGTTCGAGCCACAGGCCGATGCGCCGCGGCAGCACGGCGGCGATCTCTTCACTGCTGGGTTTGAAGAGATCGTAGACGCGCACGACATCGGTGTCGCTCGCGCGCACCTCGCGGCGGATGCGCGCCAGGCGCTCGGTGCGTGCCTTGCGTGACGCGACCTGGATCACGTCCGGGTAGCACATCCACAGCGCCAGGTGACGTGCGGCCTCACGTGCCACGGCGTGCGGCGCGGTGGGGTGCGGGTGGCCAGCTTCGGCGCGCGCGATGCGCTCGACGCGATCGACGTAGCGTGTGGCGTAGGCGAAATTCTGGTAGGCAAAAACCTGAGCCGCGCCGATCCGTGCGATTTCAGCGACCGTCGCAGGGAGCGTGGCAATGCGTGTGGCCACCTGCGACGGCAGCGCGGCCTCAATGGGCGTTGCCGCCGCGGCGCTGGGGGGTTCGGCGCCGGCAGCACTGCGGTACTCCGCGCTCGCGATCTGCCAGGCCGCATCGAACGCCGCCAGGCTCTCGGCCACGCCAATACCAGCACTGCGGATCGCAGCCTCGCAGGCGTCGCGGCTGACACCCAGCGCGCCGCTGCCGGCCAGCGCGCCGAAGAGCACGGCGCTGATGGCCGCGCGATGGCGCATGCGCACGGCCTCCATGTCGAACAGCACGGCGCGCCGCGAAAGCGCGTGCGCGGCCTCGGTGATGCGCTGGCTGTCGAAACGGCCGTCGCCGCCGGTGATTTTTTCGCGCGTGGTGTAGACGCGGTGCGTCGAGGCGATCAGGGTGGTGCGCGACGGCGTGCACAGGCCGCGCTCGAGCATGCGTGCGGCTTCGAGCATTTCGGAGCAAACGAGGATGTCGACGCGGCCGGGCATCGGCGTCAGGCCCAGCACCGGCGGCGTTGCGCCGGGCGCGGGCGTGGCCGCGATCTCGAGGTAGTAGGTGGTGGCCCCTGTGCGTTGCGACACGCCGGGCGTGGACGTCGCCTGCACCGTGAGGTCCTGCGCGCGGGCGGCGTGGGCGATCCAGTCGGTGAGCACGCCGCCGCCCTGGCCGCCCAACGCGGCGATCAGCACGGTGAGGGGCTGGGTGGGGTTGTTCATGTTCATGCCGGCAGCAGCGCGCGCGTGGCCCAGCCGCGCACGCGGCCCATGAAGCGTTCCCACGCACTTGCCCGCGTGACCACCTCGACGCGGTAGAACGACGGGCACAGCGCCGCGCTCTGCGCCAGTTCGCCGCACAGCCCGCAGCCGACGCAATCGGCATTGATGGTGGTGATGGGCTCGGCGCGCAGCGGGTTGTGGGCCGGCCGCAGCGTCAGCGAGGGGCAGCCCGACAGGCGGATGCAGGCCTGGTCGCCGGTGCAGAGGTCGGCATCGACGCCATAGCGCACGCGCGAAATGCGATCGCCGGCCGCCTCGCGGCGCGCCAGGTAGCCGCGCAGGCGGCGCTGGCGTTCGAGCTGGCATTCGCCGTCGGCGATCACGACCTTGAGCCCGCCCTCGGCGGTGGTGAAGGCCTCGGCCAGGGTGGCCTTCATCTGCGCCACGTCGTAGCTGTCCACCGTGCGCAGCCAGTGCACGCCCACGCCTTTCAGCACGCGCTCGATGGTCTGGTTGCTGGCAGTCATGCTCTGGCCGCCGGCGTCTTCGCGGCCGGCCGCGGCGGGGGTGGACACCAGCTCCTGCGTGCCGGTGGCCGAGGTGTAGCCGTTCTTGAAGATCAGCAGCACCGAGTCCGACCCGTTCTTGACCGCCGAGGTCACGCCGGAGAGGAAACCGTTGTGCCAGAAGCCGCCGTCGCCCACGGTGGCCAGCGGGCGTTGCGTGCCGCTGATCGGGCCGACGCCGGCCGCGCTGGACAGGCCCATGCCATAGCCGGTGATCGAGTTGCCGATGAAGAAGGGTTCGAACATCGCGAACGAATGGCAGCCGATGTCGGCCGCCACATGGCGCGGGCCGAGCTCGCGCTCGACGAGTTTCAAGGCGCTGAACACCGGGCGCTCGGGGCAGCCGATGCAAAAGCCCGGCGGCCGTGCCGGCACCGGCGCGGCCAGCAGCGCTGCGGCGCGCGCGCGCACGCTGTCGACCTCATCGCGCCAGGTGGCGGCGCTGGCGGTGGACAGTGCGGGCATGAACTCGGCGGCAAAGCGCACCAGCCCCGGCACCATGACCTCGGCGCTGTATTCGCCGGCCTGGCCCAGCGTGGCCTTGCCACGCACGGTGCACATGCTCGCGGCGCGGGCGAGCACGGTGGTCAGTTCGAACTCGATGAACTCGGGGTGGCCTTCTTCGAGCACCAGCACGGCACGCTTGCCGGCGCAGAAGGCCACCAGTTGCTCGGGCACCAGCGGATAGGTGGCGTTGAGCACCAGGGTTGGCAGGCGGCTCGCGCCTTGCTCGTCGACCAGGCCGGCGGTGGCCAGCGCGGCCATCAGGTTGTTGTACAGACCACCTTGCACGATGAGGCCGACATCGGCCGCGTCCGCGTTGAAGACTTCGTTGAGGCCATGCAGGGCGATATAGCGCCGCGCGGCGGGCAGCCGCTGCTCTATCTTCATGCGCTCGTGCGCGAAGGTGTAGGGCGGGTGGCTCATGCGGTTCGGGTCGTGCGCGGCCGGCGCGGCCAGCAGGTGCTTGGCCGAGAGGGCCGGTGCCACGTTGTCCTTGCAGACGAAGCTGCCCTGCAGGTGGCAGGCGCGGATGCGCAACTGCAGCATCACCGGCGTGGCCGAGGCTTCGGACAGCGGAAACGCGTGCTCGACCATCCGCACCACATGCGGCAGATCCGGCCGCGGGTCGAGCAGGCAGATGGAGGACTTCATCGCGAAGGCGTGGCTGCGTTCCTGCACCACGCTCGAGCCTTCGCCGTAGTCTTCGCCGACGACGATCAGCGCACCGCCGATCACGCCGGGCGAGGCCAGGTTCGACAGCGCGTCGGACGCGACATTGGTGCCGACGATGGACTTCCAGGTGACTGCGCCGCGCACCGGGTAGTTGACCGATGCCGCCAGCATCGCGCAGGCCGCCGCTTCGTTGGTGCACTCCTGCACCTGCACGCCGAGCGTGTCGAGGTAGTCGCGCGCCTGCACCATCACGTCGAGCAAGTGCGTGACGGGCGAGCCCGGGTATCCGCCGACATAACTGACGCCCGATTGCAGCAACGCCTTGGTGACCGCCAGGATGCCTTCGCCGACGAACAACTGGCCATCGCCCTGTTCGAGCAGGGCCACCTCGCGCGCGAATGAACGCTCCATTGCTTGCCCTGGCCTCGTGTTGTGACTGAGAGCGGCATGCTGGTTTGAGTTGGAATGCGGCGCGTTGACCCAGATCAATTGCAGGGCCTCACCCCAACCCCGCCGGAGGGAGAGGGCGATCGGATCGCGCGATCAGCGCAGCGTCGCGGCGGCCCGCGTCAGACGCCGAGGTAGGTGGGCAGGGCCGCGCTGGCGGCGACCTCGCTCGCCGCGCCCTGCAACACGGCCTGGCCTTTTTGCAGCACCAGCGCGCGGTCGGAGAAGGCCAGCACCTTGCGGTAGTCGCGGTCGACGATCAGGGTGGTGATGCCGCTGGCACGGATGTCGCCGATGACGCGCCAGATGTCGGCCACGACCTGCGGCGCCAGGCCTTCGGTGGCTTCGTCCAGGATGATCAGTTCGGGGTGGGTCATCAGCGCGCGGCCGATCGACAGCATCTGCTGCTCGCCGCCCGAGAGTTGCGCGCCGAGGTGGGTGAACCGCTCCTTCAGGCGCGGGAAGGTGTCGAGCACGCGCTCGCAGGTCCAGTTGTTGCGGCC
>JANMSR010000218.1:0-3111 GCA_031389565.1 Burkholderiales bacterium | reverse complement strand
GCCATTACCAACTCCAATTGGTTCGACTTCGCTGTTTCAATCCACGCGCGCCCCGTGAGGGGCGCGCGACGCCACGCGCGCAAGTGACTTGCCGTGCCGTACTTTTGATTTGCGATGCGCGAACCACACCAAGAATGGCGTCGGATTCGCGCAAAGAGAACACGGAAATCGGCAAATGGTTTTCTCTGTCAATGACTTGCGTGGCGCGCGAACCTCGTGAGGCTCAGGCCGACACTGTGGGTACGCGCGAAGCGATCATAAGACCAGGGGTTCGTCGAAGTCGATCGCCTTGAACCTGCCGTGCTCGCGCACTTCAAAGCCTTTGGCCTGGGCAATGCGATACAAGCGCAGGCAGTCCTGATCCGCATCGATCTCCGACAGCAGGCGGCGCTCCAGTTCCTCGAGTTGCATCAGATCGACCTGGCACTCGAACACCGACTTCTGCACCCGCTGCCCCGTGCCTTCGCACACCTTGGCCACCCGGCGCAGCCGCCGGCGGCCGGCCCGGGTTTCGGTGTTCACGTCGTAGCAGACGACCACCAACATCGGCGCTGCTACCTCGGCGTGAAGGGCACGTAGATCGCCGTCTCGCCGCGCACGGTACGTGCCAGCAGCCGCGCCTGAACGAGTGGCACCACGCCCAGCGGCACGCTTTCGGCCAGCAGCGGGTGCGTCAACGGCTCCTGCTTGCGTTCCTGAAACGCCACCACCACCGTCTTGCGCGCGTCGGCGCCGAGCGCAACCGCGCCGCCCTCGCGCACGTCGAAGTCGTCGCTCGATAGCTGGTCTCGGTTCAGCAAGGTCAACGCCAGCCGATCCGCCAGTGGGCGGAACTCTTCCATCAGGTCCAGCGCCAGCGCTGCGCGCCCGGGGCGCAGCGCGTGCAGGTAGCCCACCTGCGGGTCCAGGCCGGCCGCGTCGCACGCGCTGCGGCAGTCGTTCATCCACAACGCGTACAGGAACGACAGCAGCGCGTTGAAGCGGTCGCGCGGCGGGCGGCGGCTGCGCCCGTCCATGCCGAACGATTCACGCAGGTCAGGACGCAGCAGCCGGTTGATCGCCGCGAAGTAGGTGCGCGCGGCTTCGCCCTCGATGCCGCGCACGGTGTCCAGGGTGGCGGCCGCCGGCAGCGCGCGCAGGCTCGCGGCCAGATTCTGTGCCGCGCGAGTCAGCACCGCCTCGTCGTCGCCGGCCTTGGCCTCGCGCGCGCCGCGCAACAGCACCTGGCGCTGGTTCCTGAGCTTGCCGGCCACGATGTGGCGGCCGAGGTCGAGTGCGAACGCCGCATCGCCGCTGGTGCGGTGCTGGGCCTGGCGCAGCAGCACGTTGCCGCTGGTCGCGCCTTCGAGGCGCGCCTTGAAGCGGCCGTTCGCGTTGAGCAGCACGAGCGCGATGCCGTCGTCGGCCAGGCGGTGCATCAGCGGCACGCTCACGCTGACGTGGCCGAAACAGACCACCGCGCCGAGGTGGTGCAAGGGCACGCGCAGGCGCGTCTCGTCGCCGACCACGACACGCAGCGTGTCGTTGTCCAGCCGCAGGTGGCTCTCGGGCGTGGTCACGTACAGCGTGTTGAGCAGTTGCATCTCGGCCCTCGGCAGAGTCACACTTGTTTTGCCAAAGAGGAGAGACGCCGCGCTGCTACCATCACGCCGAGTCTCTGAGAGAGGTGACCACCATGGCCGTCGTGTTTGCCAACGTCAATGAGCAGGCGCTGCAACTCACGCCCGATGAAAAGCGGGCGCTGATCGAAAGCCTGGTCATCAGCCTGGACCGCGATCCGGACGCAGATCCGCAAGAGATCGCCCGTGCATGGGACGAGGAAATCGCCAGACGAATTGACGCCATGGACAAGGGCGAAGTCGAGATGATCGACGGTGATGAGGTGTTCGCGCGCCTGCGAACCATCCTGACGCGCCCCGGTTGAGCCGCGAGATGCGGATCACGTTCACCGGCCCAGCGGTACGCGAGGCCGAAGAGGCCGCCAACTGGTACTGGGAGCGATCCGGCGATCGCGTCCGCAGCCATCTGCTGGCCAGCTCTCGATTCGATGTTTCGCAGGTTGCAAGGCATCGTCTTACGGCGTGTCGTTGCCAGCCCGCAGGTGGATTGTGGGCACGGTGACGTACAGCGTGTTGAGCAGTTGCATGGACACTGCACGAGCTCAGGCCTCGGGGTCGAACGGATCGCCGCCGGCGCCCGCCGCCAGACGCGCCAGCGCCTCGGGTTGGCAGCGCTCGCGCAGCGAGCAGCCGTGGCAACGGCGGGTGTCGGCGGTCGGCGGCGGCAGGTGGCCTGCGCTCAGCATCGCGCGCACCGCGCCGGCGGTCTCGACCACCCTGGCGCGCAGCGCGTCGTCGATCGGCACGACGCGGCGCCGCCTGGAGCTGGCGTAATACAACGCGCCCTCGGGCACCGCGCGGCCGGTCATCTCTTCCAGGCACAGCGCTTGCGCGGCCAACTGCACGTCGTCGCAGGCGGCAATCTCGGCCGCCTTGTGGCGCGAGCCGTGCTTGTAGTCCACCGGGTAGGGCGTGCCGTCGGGCTCGAACTCGACCACATCGGCCTTGCCGATGAGGCCGACCGCATCGTTCCAGACCGGCAGCGCGCGCTCGACGCGCAAGCCCTTGCGTTCCTCGACACCCGGCTTGTCCACCTGCGCATGCACCGCCTGTCCGCGCTGCGTGTGCAGGTTGTCGTCGAACGCTTGCTCCAGGTGGATGAGCCCGCACTGGCGCGGGCAGTAGGCCCAGTGCTGCAGGGCCGAGAGGGGGATGGGATCGGGGTCGTCCATGTTCACGGCGCAGCGTGGCAACGGCTAAACTGGCTGCACGCCCGCACACCGGAGTGCACCATGACCGTATCGTTGGAAATTGTTGAAGCCGCTGCCCTACAACTCACTGCAGAAGAGCGCGCCGAATTAATCGAGCGCTTGATCGACACGGTGCTGCCGCCACCGCCGCTGCACCCCGGGTGGGAAGCGGAGATCGCGCGACGGGTGGCAGAGTTGGACGCGGGGCTCGTTGAAGGCATACCCGCCGAACAGGTGTTTGCCAAAATGCGCGCCATGATCGAGGCGCACGACGCCAAGGGCTGATGCACCTGTTCCGGCCC
>JANMSR010000206.1:0-4965 GCA_031389565.1 Burkholderiales bacterium | reverse complement strand
CATCGCCGGCTGCACGCAGCCCAGCAGCATCAGCATCCTGCGCGGGTGCGCGCGCGTCGGCCACTGGTGCGCACGCGCACCGGCGGCGGCGGGCACCTTGTACTTCAGCGTCGCGGGCAGCAGCGGCCGCAGCAGTTGGCCGAGCTTCATCGCCGGGCCGAACAGCGGCGAGGTCAGGCCTTCTTTCAACGCGGTGCGGGTCAGGCGCTCGATCAGCGGGCGCTCGACCTTGGCCTCGACGACCTTGCGGCCGATCTCGACCAGGTGCCCGTACTGCACCCCGCTCGGGCAGGTGCTCTCGCAGTTGCGGCAGGTCAGGCAGCGGTCCAGATGCAACTGCGTCGCGCGCGTCGGCGCCTGGCCCTCGAGCACCTGCTTGATCAGGTAGATGCGCCCGCGCGGCCCGTCGAGTTCGTCGCCGAGCAACTGGTAGGTCGGGCAGGTGGCGGTGCAGAAGCCGCAGTGCACGCACTTGCGCAGGATCGCCTCGGCCGCGTCGCCGTCACGGGTGCCTTTGAATTCGGGGGCCAGGGTGGTTTGCATTCAGGCGAGCGTGTAGGTGAGCACCCAGTCGTGGCCGTGTGCGATCCACTGCGGCTGGCGGGCGCAATACCCGCGCATGTCCTCGACGATGTTGTGGACCAAGCTCACAACTCCGCGTACAGCCGGCCACGATTGAACACGCGGTCGGGATCGAAGGCTTTCTTCAGCTCGCGGTGAAAACGTGCCAGCGGTGTCGACAGTGGGTGAAACGCGCCCGCGCTCTTGTCCCTGGCGCGAAACAGGGTGGCATAACCGCCGGCGGCTGTGGCCACCTCACGCACGCGGGCGGCGGGCGCAGGGGTGCACAACCAGCGTTGCGCGCCGCCCCATTCAACGAGCTGTTCGCCGGGCAGCGTGACCGGTGCGGCGGTTTGCGCCAGGCCAAGGCGCCACAAAGCGGCGCCGCCTTCAACCGCCTTGGCCGCGCTGGCGAAGTACTCGTCGGTCTGGTCGCGCAGGCCCAGCCAGAAAGCGCCCGCCAGCGCGGGCTCGATGGCCTCGCCGCCGAGCTGAAGGACGGCGGCATCGACGGCGGCGCGCGCGCCGGCCAGGCGCAGTACGAGCATGCCGTTCCAGCAGGCGCTGGCGGAGATCGGCAGCGGCTCGCCGCCCCAGGCGTTGAGTCTTTGCAGCGCGGTGGTTTGGTCGCATTCGAAGCGCAGCGTGGCGGTGGCAGTCGGTGTCGGCAACACCTTCAGCGACACCTCGCAGATCACACCGAGGATGCCCATCGAGCCCGACAGCACGCGCGAGACGTCGTAGCCGGCCACGTTCTTCATCACCTGGCCGCCGAAGGTGAGGACTTCGCCGCGGCCGTTGAGCAGGGTGGCGCCGAGCAGGTGGTCGCGCACGCTGCCGGCCGCGGCGCGTGCGGGGCCCGACAGACCGGCCGCGACCATGCCGCCGACGGTGGACGTCGCACCCGCACTCGAGGTGAATCGCGGTGGCTCGAAAGCCAGGTGCTGGCCGCGCTCGGCGAGCACGGCTTCGAGCTCGGCCAGCGGCGTGCCGGCACGCGCGGTCACCACCAGTTCGGTCGGCTCGTAGCTCGAGATGCCGGCCAGCGGCCGCACGTCCAGCGGCTCGCCTTGCAGTGCGTTGCCGTAGAAATCCTTGCTGCCGCCGCCGACGGTGCGCAAATGCCCCTGCGCCGCGCGCGCGGTCTGCACCTGGTCGACGAGGCGCGCGAGCGCCGGGGCGTGTTCGGCCATCAGAAGCGCTCCAGCTCCGGGAAGGGCAGGAGCCCCTTCTTCACATGCATGCGGCCGTACTCGGCGCAGCGCGACAGCGTCGGGATGACCTTGCCCGGGTTGAGCGTGCCGGCCGGATCGAAGGCATGCTTGACGGCCAACATCTGCGCCAGCTCAGCGGGGCTGAACTGCACGCACATCGAATTCAGCTTCTCGACGCCCACGCCGTGCTCGCCGGTGACCGTGCCGCCCATTGCCACGCTGGTTTCCAGGATCTCGGCGCCGAACAGCTCGGCCCGGTGCAACTGGTCCGCGTCGTTGGCATCGAACAGGATCAGCGGGTGCAGGTTGCCGTCGCCGGCATGGAAGACGTTGCAGCAGCGCAGCGCGTACTTGACTTCCATCTGCTGGATCGCGAGAAGGATGTCGGCCAGGCGTTTGCGCGGGATCGTCGAGTCCATGCACATGTAGTCGGGGCTGATGCGGCCGCTGGCCGGAAAGGCGTTCTTGCGCCCGCTCCAGAACTTCAGCCGTTGCGCTTCGTCCTTGCTGACTTCCATGCGCGCGGCGCCGCTGCCCGACAGCACGTCGAGCATGCGCTCGATCTCTTCGGCCACTTCCTCGGGCGTGCCGTCGGATTCGCAAAGCAGGATCGCCTCGGCCGTGAGGTCGTAGCCGGCGTGGACGAAGTCTTCGACGGCCGCGGTCATCGGCTTGTCGAGCATCTCGAGGCCGGCCGGGATGATGCCGGCGGCGATGATCGCGGCCACCGCGTCGCCGGCTTTGCGGATGTCGTCGAAGCTGGCCATGATGCAGCGCGCGAGCTTCGGTTTGGGCACCAGCTTGACCGTGACCTCGATGATCACGGCCAGCATGCCTTCGCTGCCGACAATGAGGGCGAGCAGGTCCAGCCCCGCCGCATCGAGCGCGTCGCTGCCGAACTCGACCGCCTCGCCCTCGACGGTAAAGCCGCGCACCTTCAGCACGTTGTGCAGGGTCAGGCCGTACTTCAGGCAATGCACGCCGCCGGAGTTCTCGGCCACATTGCCGCCGATCGAACAGGCGATCTGGCTCGACGGATCCGGTGCGTAGTACAGGCCGAGCGGTGCGGCCGCTTCGCTGATCGCCAGGTTGCGCACGCCGCACTGGACTACTGCGGTGCGCGTGGTCCTGTCGATCGAAACGATGCGGTTGAACTTGGCCAGCGCCAGCGTGACGCCGAGCGCATTCGGCAGCGCGCCGCCCGACAGCCCCGTGCCGGCGCCGCGCGCGACCACCGGCACGCCCAGCGCGTGGCAGGCGCGCAGCACGCCGGCCACCTGGGCCTCGGTTTCTGGCAACGCGACCACCAGCGGCCGTTCGCGGTAGGCGGTGAGGCCATCGCACTCGTAGGGCACCGTGTCTTCGCTGTGCCACAGCAGCGCGTGCGCCGGCAACACAGTCGCCAGCGCGGCGACGACCGTGCGCTGGCGCTCGGCGCGGTCGAAGGTGTCGTGGGCAGCTGGGGGCAGAGGGGCGTTCACGTCGAGGCCTTCCAATGGCAGTGACTGTATAGGCCGGCCGTGCGCCGAGTGCGGCGCCGCCACGCCGGACGGCTTTGCGCGCGGCGCATCAATCAGCCGCCGCGCGTGAAGACCGTCAGCACGCCGGTGTAGCCGTACAGGTGATGGTGACCGATCTCGCCGCCGGCGAAGAAGCCCACCAGGGGCACGTCGCCGAGCGCGTGCTGCACGATCTGCAACTCGGCCGATGGCGCGCCGAAGTGCGGGCCGCCGCGGCCGGCGCAACTGATGTAGACGGCGCCGGCGATGCGCGACAGGGGGTCGACGGGCGCCGCGTCTTCGCTCGCGTGGGCGGCCACTGCGGCCACCGCAGTCACGGGATCAGGCACCAACTCGTCGCGGATCTCGGCGCAAATGCGCACCAGATCGCGGCGCGCGGCCTGCACGTCGCGCTGGCAGAAGGCCAGTTGCATGCCGGGCTCGACCAGGTCGGCGACGGCCACGCCGTGCTGGCCGGGGTCCAGACCGATCAGGTGGCGCACGCGGACATCCTCACCGAAGGCGCGCGAGCGCGCCTGGGTGCCCGCTGCGCCGCTACCGGCCCGCAGCGTCTCGCGCGGCCCGCTCAAGCCGACCAGGGTGCCGCGCAGCATGTTCATCGCGCGCTGCGGCTCATCGAGCGTGAGGTCGAGATCGCGCAGCAGGCAGGCCAGCGCCGGCTCGCCGTCGAGTTCGGTGACCACGTTGCGCACGCAGGCCGTGATGCGCCGCCCTGGCCCCACCGGCTGGCAGCCCTGGGTCACGCGCGAGACGAGCGCCACGTCGCGACTGAAGGCCACGCCCGACAGGCCGCCCTGCAGCACGCCGTCGGCGAACTGGCACGACACCGTACGCGACGCAGTGAGCCCGCCGAACAGGTAGCCCGAGGCGGTACGCGCGCTCATGTCGCCCAACAGGTCGGTCAGGTCGGGCGTGTTGCCGTCGGCATGGATCAGCGCGGTGTGGGCCTCGATGCGATCCAGCGGCTTGGCCCCCGAAAACACCTGGAAGCGGCCAACCGGCAGGGCCGCCAGCATCAGCACCAGGGCCGGCTCGTCGAAGTACTCGACACCGCTGGCCGCCACGCCCACGCCCACCGTGCCGGCCCAGGCCACCCCCGGCCAGCGCTGGCGCAGCGTATCGAGCAGGGCCTGCGCGTGCGGCGCGTAGTGGTCAGTGACGTAGACGAAGCCGAGGCTGGCTTCGGCTGCCTCGCCGATGGCACGTGCGCGCTGGCCATCAACTTGCGCCGCGGCGAGCGCAACGGCGCCGCGCCAATCAGGATGGCTGGCGTGGCCGACGATGAAGCGTTGCATGGGGCGCCCAGTGTGCGCCAGCTCGCGTGCGTTCAGCGGCGCGGCGTGCGTCGCTTGGCGCTGGCCGCAACCGCTGCCTTGGCCACTGCGCCCGCGGCCTTGATCGGCGCCGCCGCGGCCTTCTTCAGCGTCTGCTCGGCAGCCTCGAAGCTCTGCTTGACCAGGCTGCCGGCCAGCGACTTGGCGGCGTCGCCGGCGCTGTCTTTCATCGCACCGGCGGCCAGTTGCGTGAACTGTTGGGTCAGGGCGCCCCACCATTGCATCGGGTCGACCACGCCGGCCGGCGCGGTGGCGTCGGCCGCCGAGGGCTTGCGCGTGCCCTGCTTGGGGGCCGTGCCCGTGGACGCCGCTGCGGGGGCGTCGGGTTCACGCAAC
>JANMSR010000194.1:0-4031 GCA_031389565.1 Burkholderiales bacterium | reverse complement strand
TGAGCGTGGCCTACACCGCGCGCAGTGCCAAGCCCGAGTTGCCCTTCGCCTTCCATGCCACGGCCACGGCGCTGGCGGCGGTGAGTGACTTTCTCGTGCTCATCACGCCGGGCGGCGCCGGCACGCGCAAGCTGATCAACGCCGAGGTCCTGGCGGCGCTGGGCAAAGGCCAAGGCGAGGGCATCCTGGTCAACGTCGCACGCGGCTCGGTGGTCGATGAAGCCGCACTCATAGACGCACTGGAGCGTGGTGTCATCGCCGGCGCCGGGCTGGATGTCTTCGAAGACGAGCCACGGGTGCCCGAGCGTCTGCGCAAGCTGCCGCATGTCGTGCTGGCGCCGCACATCGGCAGCGCCACCGCGGCGACGCGGCAGGCGATGGCCGACCTGGCGGCAGACAACCTGCGTTTGCACTTTGCCGGCCAGCCGGTGAAGACCCCTGTGCCCGAGTGCCGCTGAAGGGACTGTCATGGTCGACATGCACCTCATCGAAGCGGCAAGGTTGCGTGCCGCCGTGCGCCTGGTGGTCGCCGGTTTCGGCAGTTCTGAGGCGGAGATCGAAGACGTCACCGAGCGCCTGGTCGAGGCCAACCTCACCGGCCACGACTCGCACGGCGTGGGCATGCTGCCGCGCTACATCGAGGCTTACCTCGAAGGCGGCCTGATACCGAACGCGAACCTGCGCATCGTGCACGACGGCGGTGCGATGCTGCGGCTGGACGGTCAGGCGGGCTTCGGCCAGGTCATCGGCCGCCAGGCGATGGAACTCGGCATCGCGCGCGCCCAGGCGCATGGCAGTTGCATCATCGGCCTGGGCAACAGCCACCACCTCGGCCGCATAGGGGCCTGGGCCGAGCAGGCGGCGGCCGCGGGCCTGGTCTCGCTGCACTTCGTCAACGTCGTCTCGCGCAGCATCGTGGCGCCCTTTGGCGGTGCCGACGCGCGCTTCGGCACCAACCCGTTCACGGCCGGTGTGCCGCTGCCGGGACGTGAGCCCTTTCTGCTGGACTTCGCCACCAGCGTCATCGCGCAGGGCAAGACGCGCGTGGCGCACAACAAGGGCGAATCGCTGCCGCCCGACCATCTGATCGACGACGCTGGCCAGCCGACCACCAACCCGCGCTATTCGGTGATCCCGCCGCTGGGCGCCATCCTCACCTTCGGCGCACACAAAGGTTTTGGCCTGGCGGTGTTGTGTGAACTGCTCGGTGGTGCGCTGGCCGCGGGCATGACCTACCACGCACCCGACCAGGGCCAGCGCCGCGTGCTCAACGGCATGCTCAGTGTGTTGATCGACCCGGCGGCGCTGGGTGATGTCGCAAGCTTCGAGCGCGAAGCCATGGCCTTTGAAGACTGGGTGCGTGCGTCGCCACCGCGTGACGGTGTCGACCATGTGCGCCTGGCCGGCGAACCCGAACGCGAGTCGCGCGCACGGCGTGAAGCGCACGGGGTGCCGGTGGACGCCACCACCTGGCAGCAGATCGTCGATGGAGCCGTGCACTTGGGGGTGTCGGCAGCAGCGGTGCAAGGTGCCGCCGGCATGGCTTGACGCCAAGGAGCCGAAGGAGCTGCTGGACGCGCTGGAGCCACATCACATTCGGGAAACCCCGAGCGCCCGACGTCTTTCAATCATCATACGATAAGACCATCCGCGTCCAGGCTGGTGTCTGTCGCGGGCTCCCCAAGTTCATTTATGGAGACACAGCCCATGCAACTGAAGACATGCCTCGCCGCTGCACTGGTGGCCGCCGGACTGATCAGCACCAGCCCCGCCTTTGCGCAAGAAAAGCTCACCGTCTGGTGGGGCAAAGGCTTCTACAAGGCCGAAGACGATGCGCTGTTTGCGGCCATCAAGAAGTTCGAAGCCAAGTACCCGAAGGTCAAGGTCGAGCTCTCGCTGTACGCGCCGCAGGAGATGATCCCCAAGAGCGTGGCCGCACTCGACGCCGGCAACCCGCCCGACGTCGCCTATGTCGACGTCTACGACTTCCAGGTGACCGCCAAGTGGGCTTACGACGGCAAGCTCGAAGACGTGTCGAGCGTGATCGACCCGATCCGCGCCAAGTTCGAGCCTTCGGCCTTGTCGACCACCTTCCTCTACAACAACGCAACGCAGGGCCGTGCCTACTACGCCTTCCCGATCAAGCAGCAGACCATGCACATCCAGTACTGGAAGGACATGCTGACGGATGCCGGGTTCAAAGCCAGCGACATCCCCAGCGACTGGAAAGGCTACTGGAACTTCTGGTGCGACAAAGTCCAGGCGGGCTACCGCCAGAAGAGCGGTAACCGCGCCTTCGGCACCGGCTTCCCGATGGGCGTGGATTCGAGCGATTCCTTCTTTTCGTTCCTGACCTTCATGGACGCGTACAACGTCAAGCTGGTCAGCGAATCGGGCAAGCTGCTGGTCGACGACCCGTCGGTGCGTGACGGCCTGATCAAGGCCATGACCGACTACACCTACGTGTATGGCAAGGGTTGCACGCCGCCGTCGTCCACCGCCTGGAAGGACCCGGACAACAACTCGAACTTTCACAACAAGACCACCGTGCTGACGCACAACGCGACGATCTCGATCGTCGCCAAGTTTCTCGACGACTCCAACAACGCCACGTTGACCGAAGCGCAGCGCGCACAGGCGAAGAAGAACTACACCGAGCTGATCGCCACCGGCCTCTTCCCGAACAAGCCGGACGGCACGAAGATGACCTACCGCGCCGCTGTGAAGACCGGAGTGATCTTCAAGGAGGCGAAGAACAAGGCCGGCGCCAAGGCCTTTGTCGCCTTCATACTTGACGACGCCAACCTGACGCCGTATGTCGAGGGCTCGCTCGGCCGCTGGTTCCCGGTGACCAAGGCCGCGCAGCAGAGCGCCTTCTGGAAGGCCGACCCGCACCGCACCGCCGTGTACAACCAATTCATGGCCGGCACCACGCCTTTCGAGTTCACGAAGAATTACAAGTTCACCGTGCTCAACAACGAGAACGTCTGGGCCAAGGCGATGAACCGCATCCTGAGCGAGAAGGTGCCGGTGGACAAGGCGGTGGACGAGATGATCGCGCGCATCAAGGTCGTTGCGAACTGAGCCTGAACCGAAGCGCCGGGCTGTCCCGCCCGGCGCGGTTTGTCAAATTCGTGACCCTGCAAGGCCTTTGCCGAAGGACCGGACTTGAACGCCGCCACGCTTGACGCAGCCCGGCCCCGCAAGCCCCTCGGCATCTGGGGCTTCTGGGGCCGTGCGTTCGTCGTGCCCTACCTGCTGGTGTTCGTGATCTTCGTGCTCTTCCCCGTGGGTTACGGCCTGTGGCTGGCGCGCAGCCCGGCCAGCTACGCCAAGCTCTTCGAAGACCCGATCTTCTTCCGCACCGCGATCAACACCGTGGTGTTTCTGGTGGTGGCGATCAACATCAAGATGATGCTGGCGCTGTACCTGTCGGGCTTCTTCCTGCACACACGCTGGTGGATCAAGGTGCTGGCGGTACTGTTCATCCTGCCGTGGGCGGTGCCGTCGATCCCGACCATCCTGTCGGTGCGTTTCATGCTCAACCCGGAATGGGGCGTGATCAACAGCACCATCTTTCGCCTCACCGGCCTGGACGGCCCGAACTGGCTGAACGACCCGACGCTGGCGTTGAGCTTGTCGATGCTCATGCACATCTGGAAGTCGCTGCCCTTCTGGACACTGATCCTGCTGGCCGGGCGCATGTCGATTCCGGGCGAACAGTACGAAGCCGCCAGCGTTGACGGTGCGTCCAACTGGCAGAAGTTCCGCTACATCACCTGGCCGTCGATGCGGGGGCTGTACCTTACGTCAACCCTGCTGTCGATGATCTGGACGCTGGGCGACTTCAACAGCGTCTACCTGCTCACCGGCGGCGGGCCGGCCGACCTGACGCACGTGCTGGCCACCCAGGGCATCCGCTACCTGCGGCTCGACCAGATCGAGCTGGCGATGGCCTCGATCGTGGTCACGCTGCCATTGGTGCTGCCGATGGTGTACTTCATGATGAAGCGGCTTTCCAAGTGACGACG
>JANMSR010000432.1:0-23847 GCA_031389565.1 Burkholderiales bacterium | reverse complement strand
AAGACCGCGTTGCCGATGATGAAGTGCGTGGGCGCCAACCAGACTGCGATGCTGAACGTGGTGGCGGCGGCGCAGACCGTGGCCGCTGCACCCGCGGGCGCCAAGACGGCGGCCGGTGTGCCGCAGTGCCCACCGGGCTGGAAGCTCGACGCGAAGACCGTCAACAAGAAGAGCGGCGCCTACACCTGCGGCGCCAAGATCGGTGCGCCGTTGCCCGCGACCAAGCTCGACTGCGCGGCGCCGCTGGGCTATTTCGAGAACAAGTTCAAGGGCCAGCTCGGCTGCAAGGCCTGACCTGGCGCCTCACCCTCTTTCCACCCACTCGAGTTTCGGAGCACACGCACCATGACGATCAAGGTAGGCATCAACGGCTTCGGCCGCATCGGGCGCATGGTGTTTCGCGCCGCGGTGCAGAATTTTGCGAGCGACATCGAGGTCGTGGCCATCAACGACCTGCTCGAGCCCGACTACCTGGCCTACATGCTGCAGTACGACTCGGTGCACGGCCGCTTCAAGGGCTCGATCGCGGTCGATGGCAGCACCCTGGTCGTCAACGGCAAGCGCATCCGCCTGACTGCGCTGAAGGACCCGGCCTCACTGGCCTGGGGCGAGGTCGGCGTCGACGTGGTGGTCGAGGCCACGGGCTTGTTCCTGACCAAGGAGACTTGCCAGAAGCACCTGGACGCCGGCGCGAAGAAGGTGATCCAGAGCGCGCCGAGCAAGGACGACACGCCGATGTTCGTCTATGGCGTGAATGACAAGACCTACGCCGGCCAGGCCATCATCTCCAACGCCTCGTGCACCACCAACTGCCTGGCCCCGGTGGCCAAGGTGCTGAACGACAGCTTCGGCATCAAGCGCGGCCTGATGACCACGGTGCACGCCGCCACCGCGACGCAGAAAACCGTCGATGGCCCGAGCAACAAGGACTGGCGCGGCGGCCGCGGCATCCTCGAGAACATCATCCCGAGTTCGACCGGCGCGGCCAAAGCGGTCGGCGTGGTGATTCCGGAATTGAACAAGAAGCTGACCGGCATGGCGTTCCGGGTGCCGACGTCGGACGTGTCGGTGGTCGACCTGACCGTCGAGCTGGTCAAGGAAGCCAGCTACGAAGACATCTGCAACGCGATTAAGGCGGCAGCCGCCGGCCCGATGAAGGGGGTGCTGGGCTACACCGATGACAAGGTCGTGGCCAGCGATTTCCGCGGCGAGGTTTGCACCAGCGTGTTCGACGCCGACGCCGGCATCGCGCTGGACCGGACTTTCGTGAAAGTCGTGGCCTGGTACGACAACGAGTGGGGCTACTCGAACAAGGTGCTGGAGATGGTGCGTGTCATCGCGAAATGACCGCCCCAAGCACGCTTGGCTCGCGCCCCCAAAAGGGGAGCGCGGGCAGCCGGAAAGCGGCCCGGCGCACCCTGCGATCAATCGCCGCGCTGAATGAACCAGGGCCGCGCGTGCGGCCTTTTTCACGGCAGCGGTGAAAGCACGCTTTGCCTTCACACTCCGCAACATCACGCCTGCCTCGGCTGCATAGACTTCCCCGATGAAGCACCTGCCATTGCCCCTGTGCGCGCTGCTGTTCGCGTTCTGCGCCAACGGCGCTTTTGCCGAGCGCACGCCGCCGCGCGCGATGCCACTGGTCGACGCCGGCAACGCTCGGGTGATCGTCAAATTCAAAGCCGGTGCGTCGCTGCTGCGTGCGCATGCCCTCAGTGCGACGGGCGGCAAGGCTGCGGCCGCGATCACGCTCGATCAGCGTGCGGCCGTACTCGGCACGCGCCTGGGCCTGCGGCTGACGGCTGGCGCCGCGCTGACCGACCGGGTGCAGGTGGTGCAGGCCGACGGTGTCGATGCGCGCACGCTGGCGGCCCGGTTGGCGAGCGATGCCGATGTCGAATACGCCGAAGTCGATCGTCGCGCCCGCCGCGTGCTGGTACCCAACGATCCGCGCTTTGTCAGCGTCGCCGGCAATGGCCCCGCCGTCGGCCAGTGGTACCTGCGCGCGCCGGCCGGCGAAGTCGCGTCGTCGATCGACGCGGTCTCGGCCTGGGACACGACCACCGGCAGCGCCAGCATCGTGGTGGCCGTGCTCGACACCGGCGTGCGCTTCAACCACCCCGACCTGGCCGGCAAGCTGCTCAGCGGCTACGACATGGTCAGCGACGACGCGGTTGCCAACGACAACCAGCCTGGCCGCGACGGTGACCCGAGCGACCCCGGCGACTGGACCACGGAAGCCGAAGCCAACGATTCCAATGGCCCGTTCTACAAATGCGGCACTCTCAACCCAACGACGGGCCGCTACAGCGGGGAAACGAGCTCCTGGCACGGCACCCAGGTGTCGGGGATCATCGGCGCGGCGACCGACAACGGCGCGGGCATGGCCGGCGCCGGCTGGAATGTGCGCGTGCTGCCGGTGCGCGTGCTCGGCAAGTGTTTCGGCTACACCTCCGACATCATCACCGGCATCCGCTGGGCCGCGGGCATCGCGGTGCCGGGTTTGCCGGTCAACCCAAATCCGGCGCGCGTGATCAACCTCAGCCTGGGCAGCAGTGGCGCGTGCAGTCCCGAGGAGCGCAGTGCAATCGCCGAGGCCAACGCCGCCGGTGCGCTGGTGGTGGTGGCCGCGGGCAACACCGCCGGGCTGGCGGCCAACTCGCCGGCCAATTGCCCGGGCGCGATCGGCGTGGCCGCGCTTCGGCATGTCGGCACCAAGGTCGGCTTCTCCGATGTCGGTACCGAGCTGTCGATTGCCGCGCCGGGGGGCAACTGCGTCAATCTGACCGGCGCGTGCCTGTACCCGATCATGACCACCCTCGACAGCGGCAGCACGGTGCCGCTGTCGTCGATCTACAGCGACAGCTTCGACGCCAGCGTCGGCACCAGCTTTTCGTCGCCGCTGGTGGCGGCCACGGCGGCCCTGATGCTCTCGGTGCAACCCTCGCTCACGCCGGCTGGCGTGCGCAGTGCGCTGCAGGCGACGGCTCGCCCGTTCCCGAGCAGTGGCGTGCCCGACGACCCCGACACCGGCCAGGTCCCGACCTGCCATGCCCCGACGACCGTCGAGCAACTGCAGTGCTACTGCACCAGGACCACCTGCGGCGCCGGCATGCTCGACGCCGGTGCGGCGGTGCGTGCCGCCCTCGGCGTGCGCGTGGTCGTCGACGTGAACCCGGCCGCGCCGATCGCGGGCCAGCCGGTCACGTTGTCGGGCAGCAGCTCAACGGTGGCACCGGGGCGCAGCATTGCCGGCTGGCAATGGTCGCTGGTCGATGCCGGCAGCACCGGCGGTGCGTTCAGCGGCAGCACCGCGGGCCCGAGTGCAACGCTACAGCCCGCGGCCGCCGGCACCGCGACGGTGCGCCTGGTGATCACGGACGACCTGGGCGTCGCCGTCGCGACCCAACTAAGCATTGCGGTGGCAGCCGCCCCGGTAGCGCCGCCGACTCCGAGCGGTGGTGGCGGCGGCGCGATGTCGTGGTTGTGGCTGCTGGCCTTGTCGCTGGCGACAATGGCGCTCGCTCGGCCACGGTCGCGCCGGCGCTGAATACCGCGAACTCCTGCAACGGCGGGCGGATAATCTTCGCCATGCACCTTCACCCGACCCTGCGCCATGCCGTTGTTTGTGCTGTCGCGGGCCTCGCGCTGGCGACCGCGGCGGCCGTTGCGTTGGCACAGAACCGCAGCGCCGCGACGCCGTCCCCGGTGCACGGGCTCATCGTTCAACTGCACGACGCACCGAGCCATGTGGCCTTGGCCCGCGAACGCGCACTTGGCCGTGACGCCACCGTGGTGCCGCGCGAAGCCGCGCGCTGGCAGCGCCTGGTGGCCGACTTGCGTGGCGACAAGGACGTGCTGCGCGAGCTGCCGATGTGGGCCCACGCAGCCCCGCAGCGCGACCCGGTCGGCGCCAGCGCGCAACTGTTGCGCTTTGCGCGGCCACTGACGGCTGGGCAGGCCGAGCGCGTGGTGGCCAAGCTGACGGCGCGGCCCGAGGTGGCGTGGGTTGCGCCCAACGTGCGCGAGCGGCGACTGGCCACGGCCACCAACGCGCCGACCGACCCGTACTACCCCGGACTGACGCAACAGTGGTGGCTACAGCCTGTGCAGGGCAGCAATGACACGGTCGACATCAAGGCGCGGCTGCGCGGCGTGCCGGGTTTCCTGCCGGCCTGGCTCAATCACAGCAAGGGCAACAGCACCGCGGTGGTGGCCGTGCTCGACTCGGGCATCACCTGCCACCCCGATCTGGGCAACAGCACACCGGGCTGCCTCGGCCGCGCGATCCTGCCGGGCTATGACTTTGTCTCAGATAGCGGCTACGCTAATGACGGCGATGGTCGTGACGCCGACCCCCGCGACCGTGGCGACTGGGTCAGCGCCGACGACCGCAGCGCCGACCCCGCGCGCTACAGCGGCTGCGAGGTCGAAGACAGCTCCTGGCACGGCAGCATCGTCGCGGGCGTCGTGGCGGCGCAAACCGACAACGGGGTGGGCGTGGCCGCGATCAACTGGAACGGCCGCGTGCTGCCGGTGCGGGTGGCGGGCAAGTGCGGTGCCGCCGTGCGCGACATCATTGACGGGATGCGTTGGGCAGCCGGGCTTGCGGTATGCAATGTCATCGACAAGGACGGCGTTTGCACAGAGTTCGCGCCGCCGAATCAACATCCGGCGCGCATCGTCAACATCAGCTTCGGCGGCAGCGCGGCTTGCAGCCCGGAGTACCAGCAGACCATCGACGAGTTGCGCGCCGCGCCCGGCGGCGGGGCGGTGGTTGTGGCTGCGGCCGGCAATGGCTGGGGCGCGCCGTCGCGGCCGGCCAACTGCCAGCGCGTGATCGGCGTGGCCGCGCTCAACCGCGATGGCTTCAAAACCAACTATTCGAGCTTCGGCGCGACGCTGGCGATCGCCACCGTCGGCGGTGACGACAATGTCGGGGACAGTGGCGCCTGGGCCTCGCTGCTTGCGGACAGCGGCGTGCTGACCATCGGCAACGAGGGGCGAACGGCGCCCGCCGATTGCACGCTGCCGGGCGTGACCTGCTATTTCAGCCACTTCGGCACCAGTTTCTCGGCGCCGATCGTGGCCGGCGCGCTGAGCCTGATGCTGTCGGTCAACCCGGCCCTCACGGTAAGCCAGATCGAGCAGGGCCTGGCGCGCTCGGCGCGGCCGCATGTGACCTCCACTGTCGCGGGTTTCGGTACTTGCAGCGACGCCAACCCGGGCCGCTGCCTGTGCACCACCAGCACCTGCGGCGCCGGCATCCTCGATGCGGCGCAGGCGCTGGTGTTTGCGCAGTTTCCACAGACCTATACGCCGCCGAATTGGCCGCAGGTGAGCCTGGACACGCCCGAACTGCGCGCCGCCGTGGCAGTGGGCCCCGATCGCCCGGCCAACAGCCCAACGCCGCCGCCGAGCCCGGGCGGCGGTGGAGGCGCGATGCAGGGCACTTGGTTGCTGGCGCTGGCGCTGGCGGCAGGGGCGCTGCGGGCACCGTTCAGCGCGACGCGCAGGGCGCAAACCCGCCGCCCAGTGCCGCCGCGCTGAGCGCGCGCAACTGCTCGACCTGCGCAGGCGTGGCGCTCTCGATGCGCAGGCGGATCTCGCTGCCGGCCGGCCGCAACTCGGCCACCCGGGCGGTGCGCACACCGCGTTCGTTGAACGACGCCAAGGCGCTCTGGGCGCCATCGCGATTGTCGTAGCGGCCGAGGGCAAAGCCGGGTTGGGCCGGGGCCCCGGCGCCACCGTCGCCGGGCAGGTCCAGCGCCTCGAAGGGCACGCGCAGGCGACCCAGCTCTTCGCGCTTTTTTTGCAGCGCATCGCGGTTGGCAAACGGGCCCAGCACCACGGCGTACTGCGCAGCGATGTCGTGGTTCGTGCGCACCCAACTGCTGTCGGACAGCGCCACGGTGGCCAGCGCCCGCTCGGCGGCCTCGATGGCCGCCGGGGCGAACGGCCCGGCCTCCAGACACACCAGTGTGGTGCGGGCCGCGCGGGTGGGCACACTCGCCGCGCTCAGCGCGGCCGCGGCCGCACCGGGTGACAGCACGCGCACGGCATCGGGTCGCACCTGAAGGCCCAGACGCGCCGGGTCGCGCTCGCGGGCGGGCGCCAGGCCGATGCCCTCCAGCGCGCCCGCGCTCCAGGCCCAGAAGGCCAGATTGGCCAGCAGCAGCACGGCAACCAGCGTGCGCAGCATGGTCGCTCAGCCGGCGTCGCCGGCCTCGTTGTCGACCATGCGCACGCTGACCTCGCCACTCGACACCAGGCGCAGCGACTGGCCCACGCGCAGCAACAGCGAGCCGCTGCCCGACACGCCTTCGACCGTGCCTTCGAGCGCGGCGTCGCTGGCGCTCGGGTCTTGCGTGGTCACGCGGTGGCCGCGCAACAGGTCGCGCAGCGCATAGGCCGTCGCAAAGGCGGCGAACCCTTCACGCTCGAACTGGCGCAGGGCCTTTACCAGCGGCAAGGCCACGCGGTGCAGTGCTGCGGGCGCGCTGGCGGCGTCGTCGATCTCCTGCAGGCAGGCAAAGCCACTGCTCATCTCGCGCGGCTGCGGCAGCGCCAGCGGGGCGATGTTCAGGCCCACGCCCACCACCACCATGCGCTGCCGGCCCACCGCCACGGTTTCGATCAGCACCCCGCCGACTTTGCGACCGACCGTGGAGCTTGCCGGCGCATCGACCAGCCACAGGTCGTTGGGCCACTTCAGTTGCAAGCGCGGGCCGCGCCCGGGCTCGGGCGGCTCGAGCGCGTCGGCCAGCGTGACGCCGATGGCCAGCGACAGGCCCGACCAATCACGCGGCGCCAGCGGCAGGCCGAGCGAAAACGTCAGCGACGCGCCGGCGCTGGCCTGCCACGCGCGACCCTGACGGCCCCGGCCGAGCGTCTGGTGTTCGGCCACCAGCAGCGCCGGCTGGGTATCACCGAGGCGGCGGCCGAACGGCCCGCCGCCCTCGGTGGGGGTGTCGCCGCGCGAGCGCATCGCCTCCAGTTGGCCGGGCGTCGTGACGGGCGCGTCGTGACGACCCGCTCCCAGCCGCGCGCGTTCGAGCAGCAGGGTGTTGGTCGATTCGGCGCGGGCCAGCACCTCGACCGACAGGCCGGGCAGGTAGGGCTCGAGCTGCTGCCACAGCGCCTCGGCGCGCCAGTGCAGGTGCGTCGGCGCCACGACGCCGGCCGCTGACGGTGCAGGGACTGCGGCGGCGGGGTCGTCCATCGGCCCGGTACTCACCCGGGGCTCACCGCTTGGGCGCCAGCAGCGTGCCGCGACAGCCGGCAGTGCCGCAGCGGCAGGCGTACTGTTTCTTCAACGCCGGGGTGTAGCGCTCGTCGATAGTCAGGCCGTAGTCGTAGAACAGCTCTTCGCCGGCTTCGATGTGGCGCAGGGCCTTGACGAAGACCCGGCCGCCCTGCTCGTCGGCCTCGCAGTTGGGGCTGCAGGCGTGGTTGATCCAGCGCGCCGCATTGCCGCCATGCTTGGCATCGATGACATGCTTGTCGTCGATGTGGAAGTAGAAGGTGTGGTGGGGGTCCCTCGGATCGTGCGGGTGGCGGCGCAGCGCCTCACGCCAGGTGATGACCTCGCCGGTGTACTCGATCACGGCCTCGCCGTCGGCCAGCGACACGAGCGCGAAAACGCCCTTGCCGTGAATGCCTGAGCGGCGCACCTGGATGCGCCGCCCGCCTGATGCACGGCGCACCTGGATGCGCCGCCCGCCTGGTGCACGGCGCACGGGGATGCGCCGGCCCGCACTCGGCCGCCCATCCGCAGTGCGACTGTCATCGAGGGTCAAAGGGGCGACGGCTTGCGTGTCTGTTTTCATTCGGTACATTGAACTCATGGGTGCGCGCGCGTGGGTGCGTGCGCGCGAGACGATGGATTGTAGGCAGGTCAGCCTGGGGCGCCGTCGCGGCGGTGCACTTGGGCAGGAAGACACCGGAGAACATGAGCAAGTCATTGATCATTGCGGAGAAGCCCAGTGTGGCGCAGGACATCGTGCGCGCGCTGACCCCCAGCGCAGGCAAGTTCGACAAGCACGACGATCACTTCGAGAACGAGCGCTATGTCGTCACCTCGGCGGTCGGCCACCTGGTCGAGATCAAGGCGCCGGAGGAGTACGACGTCAAGCGCGGCAAGTGGAGCTTCGCGCACCTGCCGGTGGTGCCGCCGCATTTCGACCTGGCGCCGATCGACAAGGCCAAGTCGCGGCTGAACGCCGTGGTCAGGCTGGTCAAGCGAAAGGACGTGACCGAACTGATCAACGCCTGCGACGCGGGCCGCGAGGGCGAGCTGATCTTTCGCTTGATCGTGCAGTACGCCGGCGGCGAGAAGAAGCCGATCGACAAACCGATCCAGCGCTTGTGGCTGCAGAGCATGACGCCCCAGGCGATCCGCGACGGCTTCGATCAGTTGCGCAGCGACAAGCAGATGCGGGGGCTGGCCGACGCCGCGCGCAGCCGCAGCGAGGCCGACTGGCTGGTCGGCATCAACGGCACGCGGGCGATGACGGCCTTCAACTCGCGCGATGGCGGCTTCTTCCTCACCACTGTCGGCCGCGTACAGACGCCCACGCTGTCGATCGTGGTCGAGCGCGAGGAAAAAATCCGCAAGCACGTGTCGCGCCCGTACTGGGAGGTCAAGGCCAGCTTCGCGGCACTGGGGGGTGAGTACGAAGGCAAGTGGTTCGATCCGGAGTTCAAGAAAAGCGACGATGCCGAGCGCCGCGCCGACCGCTGGTGGAACGAGTCCGATGCGCAGGCGATCGCGCAAGCCTGCCGCGGCCAGCCCGCCAGCGTGACCGAAGAGGCCAAGCCGAGCACGCAAGCCAGCCCGCTGCTCTACGACCTGACGACATTGCAGCGCGAGGCCAACTCGCGCTTCGGGTTCTCGGCCAAAACCACTCTGTCGATCGCGCAGGCGTTGTACGAGAAGCACAAGGTGCTGACGTATCCGCGTACCGACTCGCGCGCGCTGCCCGAGGACTACCTGAAGGTGGTCAAGGACACGATGACCATGCTCGCCAAGGCAGACCTGCCCGGCCCGGGAGCCGCGAGCGGTTCACTCGTGAACCTTCGCCCGTTGGCCGCCCATGCCGCGAAGGCGCTGAAGGAAGGCTACGTCAAGCCGATCAAGCGCGTGTTCGACAACGCCAAGGTGTCGGACCACTTCGCGATCATCCCGACGCTGCAGGCGCCCAAGAGCCTGACCGAGATCGAAGCCAAGCTCTACGACCTGGTGGTCAAGCGCTTCCTCGCGGTCTTTTATCCCAGCGCCGAGTCGATGGTCACGACGCGCATCTCCAGCGTCAAGGTCGGCGGCAAGGAGTACCCCTTCCAGACCAATGGCAAGGTGCTGGTGAAGCCCGGCTGGCTCGCGGTGTACGGCAAGGAGGCGCAGGAAGACGACGCCAACCTGGTCGCGGTGCAGCCGGGTGAAGTCGTGCGCACCGAGTCCATCGACGTCAACGGCCTGAAGACCAAACCCCCCGCGCGCGACACCGAAGCCACGCTGTTGTCGGCGATGGAAGGCGCGGGCAAGTTGATCGACGACGACGAGTTTCGCGAGGCGATGGCCGAAAAGGGACTCGGCACGCCGGCGACGCGGGCGCAGGTGATCGAGGGCCTGATCCTGGAGAAGTACATGTACCGCGACGGCCGCGAACTGGTACCCACCGCCAAGGCCTTCCAGTTGATGACCCTGCTGCGCGGCCTGGACATCGATGAGTTGACCCAGCCCGAGCTGACCGGCAACTGGGAGTACCAACTGGCCGAGATGGAGCATGGCCGCCTCAAGCGCAGCGCCTTCATGGCCGAGATCGCGGCGATGGCCGAGCGCATTGTCAAGAAGGCCAAGGAGTACGACCGCGACACCATCCCCGGCGATTACGCGACGCTGGCCACGCCGTGCCCGAACTGCGGCGGCGTGGTGAAAGAGAACTACCGCCGTTTCGCCTGCGAGAAATGCCCCTTCTCGATCACCAAGATTCCTGCCGGCCGCGCCTTCGAGATCGCCGAGGCCGAGGCCTTCCTGCGCGAAAAGAAGATCGGCCCGCTCGAGGGCTTCCGCTCCAAGGCCGGCTGGCCGTTCACGGCCGAGATGAAACTGGTGCGCGACGCCGAGATCGACAACTGGAAGCTCGAGTTCGATTTCGGCGACGACGCCAAGCAGGGCGACGGCGAGCCGGTCGACTTCGCCGGCCAGCAAAGCTTGGGCCCCTGCCCGAAGTGCCAGGGTCATGTCTACGAGCATGGCAGCAGCTACGTCTGCGAGCACGCCGTCGGAGCGCATGTGACCTGCGACTTCAAGAGCGGCAAGATCATCCTGCAACAGCCGGTGCCGCGCGAGGAGATGACGCGGCTGCTGGCCGGCGGCAAGACCGCCTTGCTCGAGAACTTCGTCTCGAACAAGACCCGCCGCAAGTTCAAGGCCTACCTCACCTACGACAAGAAGGAAGGCAAAGTTGTTTTCGAGTTCGAGCCGCGGCCGGCCAAGCCGGCAGCCGGCGCGAAAGTGGCCCGCAAAAGGGCGACTTGAGTCTTCACCGAGTCGTCCTTCTGCCAGTGAGTTCTTCGATGATCCGCTCGTTTCGCGCCCGCGTCCGTGCGCGTTATGCCGCGATTGCGGCTGACCTGGCCGCGTTCTTGCGCCAGCCAGTGAATCTCGAGCCGGTGACCTACTTCTTTTCCTTGGGCGAGGTTTGCGCGGCGCCCCCGCCCTTTGACGCCACGGCGGACGCTGCCGCGGCCGCCGCCGCAGCCGCGGTGTAGTTCAGCTTGGCTTCGCGCATCAAGACGCGGTGAAAGTTCTCGGCCCGATCGAGCCAGACGATGAAAGGCTCGCCGGTCATCACGGTTTGATTGAAGGCGCCCTGGGCCATGAAATCCTTCCACTCCGGCAATGCACGGACCTTGTCCAGCAGTTGGACGTAATAAGCCACCTGATCTGCGCTCGCGCCCGGTGACATGAAGATGCCGCGCATCATCAGGTACTGCACCGGAATGCCGAAGGACATGCAGGTCGGCAGGTCATTCCAGGTCTGGTTGCCGGCAACCTTGCCGTGGTAGTCCAACCTCTTGCCGTCGAACACGCACAGCGGCCGCACCTTGCCCTCGGACCACAGCTTTGCGGCCTCGATAGGATTGTTCACGGTGATGTCGACTTGGCGCTCAGCCAGCGAGCGCGCGACGTCGCCACCCCCCTTGAGCGGCAGGTAGCTCAGTCGCGTCTCGCCCGCCGTCTCCAGCAGTACGCTGATCAGTTGATCTTCCTGCTTGCTGCCGGTGCCGCCGAGCTTGATGCTGCCGGGCGCGCCCGCGCGCATGGCGTCCAGCAACTCCTTGGCCGATTTGTGCGGCGACGCCGCGTTGACCCACAGCACAAACTGGTCAAGTGCCAGCATCTCCACCGGCGTGATATCGCGCCAGTTGAAGTCGGCGCCGGTGGCCAAGGGTGTGGTGAACAGATTGGACAGCGTGATGATCAGCTTGTGCGGGTTGCCGCGCGCCGCTTTCACGTCGAGTAGCCCTTCGGCCCCCGAATTGCCCGACTTGTTGACCACTGACAGCGGCTGCTTCATCAGGCCATGCTTGGTCACGACCTGCTGGATGAAACGCGCCATCTGGTCCGCACCGCCGCCGGTGCCTGCCGGCACCACCAGTTCAACCGGCGCGGTCGGCTCCCAGGCCATCGAGGGAAGAGCCACGCCGATCAGCATGGCGGCCAGACCGCTGCGCACGCGGCCCCAATGCTGGACGCGAGACGCAGATCGCTTTTGTGAAAATTGATCAAAGCGTCGAGCCGACTGTGCGTTCATTGGCGACCTCTGCGTCCGGGTCGGACGCGACAGACAATCAAAAGCTGAATGCTAAGGCGCGCCAGGGCAAGTGCCCGAGCCTGATGTTGGAATTCTGCCAAAAGGTTAACGAACGCCCGGTGTCGTGGGGGGCGATGCCGGCCATGGTCGTATCGCTCGGCCGGCCAGCATCACGCGTACGACCTGTGGCACCACCGACAACCGGGCCACGATTTCGGTGCGCGGGTAGCGGTCGCCCCACCACTTCGTCATGCCGGTGCGCCGCATCAGCGGCCCACTGCCACTGCCCATCTGCGTTCGAGTACGGGCTCGGCGATGCGCCGCTGCGCGCCATCCACGCCGCGTTCGACCCGACTATGATCGAGCGCGCGATGAATGAAGTGCTGGGCCGCACCTTGCCCAGCCGCTGGCTCGACTTCGAACCCGTGGCCAACGTGCTCCATAGCGAGGTGTGGGGATATTCGCTGGACGAATGGCTCGATCACTTCGACATCGAACGCGCCGTGCACCACCATGCAACATTCGAAACGCGGGCTACTGCCGAACTGCTGCTGCGCCTGTGGCCTGCCGGGTGCGCTGCATTGCGCGACGTTCACCCGGTTGACCCGGCCGGCCGGGCATCGCCGATGGATTGCCCGGCGCTCGGCGCACCGGGTGCGCCGAGCGCCGCATTGATGCAGTGACTGCCGCGATTGTCTACAAACTGTTGGCGATCCTGTTCACGGTGACGCTCGGCTGGGTTGCCGGGCGCATGCGCTGGCTCGGTGCCGGCACCGAGAGCAGCGACCCGACACGCGTGCTCAGCAACGCCGCCTTCTACATCTTTATTCCGGCACTGCTGTTGCGCACCACCATCCGGCTCGATTTCGCGACCCTGCCGTGGCGTGCCGTCTGGGCCTACTTTCTGCCCGTCGTCGCGCTGCTGCTGGCGGTGTACGTTTGGCAGCGAGGTCGCGGCGCGGTCGAGCGCCACGGCGCGGCGGCCCCCGCGCTGCGGGCCTTGTCGGCGAGTTTCGGCAACAGCGTGCAACTGGGAATCCCGCTCGCGGCCGCGTTGTTCGGCGAGCAGGGTTTGGCCATCCACGTCGGGCTGGTCAGCCTGCACGCACTGATCTTGCTGTCGGCATGCACGGCGCTGGCCGAACTCGACTCCGCGCGCGTGCCGGCCCCCGGTCGTGCGCAGTCAGCGCTGGCGTCGACGCTGGCCGCCACCGCGCGCAACACCGTGATCCATCCGGTGGTGCTGCCGGTATTGGCCGGCCTGGCCTGGAACGCCACCGGCCTGGGCCTGCATCCGGTGGCCGACGAGACCCTGGTCGTGCTCGGCTCGGCGGTGGTGCCGGTGTGCTTGGTGTTGATCGGCCTGTCGTTGGCCTACTACGGTGTGCAGGGCCACCTGCGCGGCGCGATCGGCCTGTCGCTGGCCAAGCTGGTGCTGATGCCGGCGCTGGTGCTGGCGGTGGCGCACTGGGGTTTCGGGTTGACCGGCCTGCCGCTGGCCGTGCTGGTGGTGATGGCTGCGCTGCCGGTGGGCAGCAACCCGCTGATCTTTGCCCAGCGCTACAACACGCTACAGGCCGAGGCCACGGCGGCGATCGTCTTCTCGACGCTGGCCTTTGTGGTCACGCTGGCGGGTTGGCTGGCGCTGTTGGCGTGGTTCGCCTGATTCGGCCGGCGCTTCGCGCGGCATGCTGGCGCTGCCGGCGTGAGGGACAATTGCGCCATGCAGATCGACGACATCAACGCCTATATGGCCCATGTCGGCGCCACCGCGCGCGGTGCGTCGCGGGCGATGGCGGCGGCCTCGACCCGGGCCAAGGGTGTCGCCTTGTTGGCGCTGGCCGCCAGGCTGCGGCGCGACACGGGCGCGCTGCAAGCGGCGAACGCCAAGGACATCGATGCCGCGCTCGCCGCCGGCCTGGCCGCGCCGCTGATCGACCGCCTCAAGCTGACGCCGCAGATCATCGACACCGTGGCCGAAGGCTGCGAGCAGTTGGCGGCGATGCCCGACCCGGTGGGCGAGATCAGTGCCGTGCAGCGCCGGCCCAGCGGCATTGCCGTCGGCCGCATGCGGGTGCCGCTGGGTGTCTTCGGCATGATCTACGAGAGCCGGCCCAACGTGACCATCGAGGCCGCGTCACTGGCCATCAAGAGCGGCAACGCGGCGATCCTGCGCGGCGGCTCGGAGGCGATCCACAGCAACCTGGCGCTGGCCCAGGTGGTGCAGGCCGCGCTGGTCGACGCCGGGCTGCCGCCCGAGGCGGTGCAACTGGTGGCCACCACCGACCGCGCCGCGGTCGGCCGCCTGATCGCGATGCCCGAGTTTGTCGACGTGATCATCCCGCGCGGCGGCAAGGGCCTGATCGCGCGCGTCAGCGCCGAGGCCAAGGTGCCGGTGATCAAGCACCTGGACGGCAACTGCTGCGTCTATGTCGACGCCCAGGTCGACATCGACCTTGCAGTGCGCGTCACCGACAACGCCAAGACGCAGAAATACAGCCCGTGCAATGCGGCCGAGTCGCTGCTGGTGCACCGCGAGGTGGCGGCTGCCTTCCTGCCACGCATCGGTGCGGTGTTCGCGGCCAAGGGCGTCGAAATGCGCTGTTGTCCGTTGAGCAAGGCGCTGGTCAGCGGCTTGCCGCGCGCGATCGCCGTCGATGCCACCGAGGCCGACTGGTCCGAGGAGTACCTCGCGGCGGTGATCAGCATCAAGCTGGTCGATTCTCTGGACGAAGCGATCGAGCGCATCAACCGCTACGGCTCGCACCACACCGACGCGATCCTGACGACGAACCACGCCAACGCGATGCGCTTCCTGCGCGAGGTCGACTCGGCCAGCGTGATGGTCAACGCCAGCACCCGCTTCGCCGACGGCTTCGAGTACGGGCTGGGCGCCGAAATCGGCATCAGCACCGACAAGTTCCACGCCCGCGGGCCGGTGGGGCTCGAAGGTCTCACATCACTGAAGTGGATCGTGCTGGGTGACGGTCAGATTCGCAACTGACACCAGTCCGCTTGGCGCAACGCCGCCTTTCCCGCGCCTGTCGGCAGCCACGCAGATGACCGATCCCCGCAAGGTGCTGGTGCTCTTTTCGGGCGGGCAAGACTCCAGCGTCTGCCTGGCCTGCGCGCTCAGGCGCAGCGGTTGCGAACGCTGGCGCGGCGCACGCGTGTGACGGGCGCGGAGTCGACTCACCCTCCAAAGGCGGGTTTCTGTCGGCTCCTCAAACGGCGCAGTTCGTGTTGCAATCGGCGGCATGTCGACCTCGATCTCGCCCGCGACCGTGCCGCGCTCGGTCAACCTGGTGCATGTGAAAGCGCCGCGCGCCGACCGCGGCGACCCTGCGCTGCGCGAGAGCGTGGCGCGGCTGCACGCCCTGCAGGGGCCGGCGCAGTGGCAGGCCGCGGCGCTCGCGCTGATGCTGGCGCCCGACAGCCGGCGCGAGCGCGCCGTGTGGTTCGACGAAGCGCGTGGCCTTGCCGACGCCGAGGGCCTGCTCGACGACGTGCTGGCCTTGCCGCATACGCACCGGCTGCCGTGGTTCGAGGCCTTTGCGCGGCAGCTCGCGCCCGGTCCGGTGGCGTTGCGCCATGCGCTGATCGGCGCCGCGCGGCGCCTGATGACGGCCGACGGCATGGTTTCGCAGATGGACCAACTGCGCTGGGTGGCGCTGCGCCACCTGCTCGCCGGCAGTGCCGTGTCGCCGCCGGCGGCGGCCGAGTCCGAGCTGGCCGAGCTCGACGACGCTCAGGCGCTGAAGGTGTGCCTGTTCAGCGCGTTCCTGTCGCACCTGGTGCCGTCACCCGAGTTGGCACTGGATTTGACCGGCCACAAGTCGACCAGCCGAACCTGGTACGACAGCGTGGTCGCGCCGTGGTACGGGCGCATCGAGCTGCCACCGCGCGAGCGCCACGACATTGACGCCACGCTGCGCGCGTTGCGCGTGCTACAGACCCTGCCCTGGCTGTTGCGCCCGGTGCTGGTGCGCACCTGGTTCGACGCCGCGCGTGGGCTCACCGATGGCCCCATGTTGCACCCGGTTGCCGCCGATGCGCTGCGGCTGACGTGTTCGCTGCTGGATTCCCCGGTGCCGCCCGAGTTGAGCCGCCAGTACATTGAGGTCGAATCCGCGCCGCACTAGGGCCGGTCCCCACAACGGACTACAGTGCGAGCGCGACCTTACGGCCGCAGTCAGGAGCAGCACTCGATGCATACCGCCCCCAGCCCCTTGTTCGCCGCGCTGCTGCTGGCCAGCGTGGCGCTGCCCGCCCTGGCGCAGGACGCCCGAGCACTGCATGTGAAAGCGCTGGCTGCCACCTGCGCCAACTGCCACGGCACCCAGGGCCGCGCGATCGAGGGTGGCTCGGTGCCCGGCCTGGCGGGCATGCCGGCGAGCACCATTGTCGAGCAGCTCAAGGCCTTCAAGGCCGGCGCCCGGCCAGCCACCGTGATGCACCAGTTGGCCAAGGGCTACAGCGATGCACAGATCGAACAAGTCGCCACGTACTTTGCGGCGCAAAAGAAGTGAAGGGGCGCACGATGATGCAAAGACGACACCTGCTGCAAGGTGCGGGCTCGCTGGGCCTGCTGTCGCTGGCCGGCTGCGCGGCGACGGGCGGCTCGCTGCCGAGCAGGACCCGCGTGCTGGTGGTCGGCGGCGGTTACGGCGGCGCCACGGCGGCCAAATACGTGCGCCTGTTCTCCGATCAGAAGATCGACGTGGTGCTGGTCGAGCCCGACGCCGCTTTCGTTTCCTGTCCGATCAGCAACCTGGTTCTCGGCGGCAGCAAGACGCTGGCCGACATCACCACGCCGTACACGTCGCTGGCCAGGAACCATGGCGTGCGTGTCATCAAAGACATGGTCGCCAGCATCGACCCGGTGAAGAAGGTCGCGGTGCTGGCTTCGGGGCCGACCATCGCCTACGACAAGCTGATCCTGTCGCCCGGCGTCGAGCTGATGTGGGACAGCGTTGCCGGCCTGCGTGCGGCAAACAGCGATGGCCGCATCCTGCAGGCCTGGAAGGCGGGCCCGGAAACGCTGGCGCTGCGACGCCAACTCGAAGCCATGCCCGATGGCGGTGTCTACGCGATCACGATCCCCGAAGCGCCGTACCGCTGCCCGCCCGGGCCCTACGAGCGCGCCTGCCAGGTGGCGAGTTACTTCAAGGCCGCCAAGCCCAGGAGCAAGGTGCTGATCCTCGACGCGAATCAGGACGTGACCAGCAAGGGGCCGCTGTTCAAGAAGGTCTGGGCCGAGCAGTACAAGGGCATCGTCGAATACCGCGGCCAGCACAAGGCGACGGCGGTCGACGCGCGGACCAACACCGTCAAGTTCGAGATCCAGGACGACGTCAAGGCTGACGTGCTCAACGTGCTGCCGACGATGCGCGCCGGTGCCATCGCGGTACAGACCGGGCTGGCCAACGCCAACGCACGCTGGTGCAATGTCAACTACCTGTCGTTCGAAAGCACGGCGGCCAAGGACATCCATGTCCTCGGCGACTCGATCCAGATCGCACCGGGCATGCCCAAGAGCGGCCACATGGCCAACAGCCACGCCAAGGTGGCGGCGGCCGCGATCGTCGCCGAGCTGGCCGGCTGGGAGCTCAACCCGGCGCCGATGCTGACCAACACCTGCTACAGCTTCACCGACGCCAGGAACGTGATCCATGTGGCCAGCGTGCACGAGTACGTGGCGGCCGAGAAGACCTTCAAGACGGTGGCCGGCTCGGGCGGCGTGTCGCCGGGCCCGACCGAGCTGGAAGGCACCTACGCCTGGAACTGGGCGCGAACGATCTGGGCCGACGCGCTGACTTGACCGGCGCGCCGAACGCTCAACCCTGCCCCATGACGGCCGCGGTGGCCACCAGTTCGTCGAACAGCGCCACCGAGACCTTGCCGCTCACGGCATAGGGGTCGAGCTTGGCGCATTCGGAGTACTTCAACAGCAGCGCAGGATTCAGGCGCGCCATGTTGACCTGGCCCATCGACCAGCCGGCAAAGCGGCGCTCGCTGATCTCGTCATAGGACAGCAACTCGACGTCGGTGTGGCGTGGGTCGACCGCGATGCGGTTGTACAGCTGGTTCACGGCCGAGCGGCCACCCTCGAGGACCTGCATGAATACGCGCGAGTCGAAGCAGGCGCAGAGCACGCCGGTCACGCCGAGCTTCGGGTTGTTGACCTTGCTTTGCTTCAGGATCGCGACCAGTTCTTCCTGGTCGATCGCAGGCACCGCGCGGCTGGCGTACATCAGGCGGACAAGCATGTCAGTTTCCGTTCTTCTTGGACAGCAGCGACAGGAATTCGCGCCGCAGGTTCGGGTCTTTCAGGAAGGCGCCACGCATCACCGAGTTGGTCATCATCGACTCGTCGTCCTTCACACCGCGCCAGTGCATGCAGAAGTGGTCGGCTTCCATCACGATGGCCAGGCCGTCGGGCTTGACGCGCTCCTGCAGCTCGTCGGCGAGCATGATCACCGCCTCTTCCTGGATCTGCGGCCGGCTCATGATCCAGTCGCAGATGCGCGCGTACTTCGACAGCCCGATCAGGTTCGAATGCTCGTTGGGCATGATGCCGATCCAGACCTTGCCCAGGATCGGGCACAAGTGGTGCGAGCAGGCGCTGCGCACCTTGACCGGGCCGACGATCATCAACTCGTTCAGCCGCGCGGCGTTGGGGAACTCGGTCACCATCGGCGGCTTGGCGTAGCGGCCGCGGAATACCTCGTCGATGAACATCCGGGCCACGCGCTTGGCAGTGTCGCCGGTGTTGTGGTCATTGTCGGTGTCGATCACCAGTGCTTCGAGCACGCCCTGCATCTGTAGCTGCACCTCGGCCTTCAGCTCGTCGATTTCGCCGTCGCGGATGAATGCAGCAATGTTGTCATTGGCGTGGTAGCGGCAATCGGCGCCCACCAGCCGGTAGCGGATGCGCTCGGACGCTGGCAGTTGGGCCAGGTCGTCCTCGCTGCGAAAAATCGGCATCGTCGGGTTTGGCATCGCGCCTTCCTTGGGCACTGCTGGGCCGGCGATTGTGCCGCGTCGGCGATGACCCCACAGGCCCTAGACTGGATGCGTGATCGCCTCCGCCCCGCCATCGCCGATCGCGTTGTCGCACCTGCTGGCGCACGCGGCCGACATGGTGCAGGGGGTGCGCGAGGGCCGCTCGCTCACCGACCTGATCGCGCGCGTGCCAGCCAACGCCCGTGCCGGCACGCAGGCCCTGGCCTTCGACGTGCTGCGCCGGCTGGGGGGCGCGCAAGCGGTGCGCAGCGTCGTGGCCGCCAAGGCGCCGCCGCCGGCGGTCGATGCGCTGCTGGTGAGCGCGATCGCGCTGCTGTGGCCGCCGCCCGTCGGCGAGCGGCCGGCCTACCCTGACCACACGCTGGTCGACCAGGCCGTGCACGCCGCGCATCAGCGCACGCCGGCTGCGGCAGCCTTCGTCAACGCGGTGCTGCGCCGCTTCGTGCGCGAGCGCGACGCGCTGGTCGCCGTCGCCGAGCACCACCCGGTCGGCGCCTACAACCACCCGCTGTGGTGGATCGAGCGGCTCAAGCACGATTGGCCGGCTCATTGGCAAACCCTGCTGCGCGAGGCCAACCGCCACCCGCCGATGACCCTGCGCGTGAACGCGCGCCGCAGCACCGCAGCGGCCTACGTGCAGCGGTTGGCGGCGCAGGGCCAGGCGGCGCTGGCCGCGGGCAGCCACAGCGTGGTGCTGGCCCAGCCTTGCCCTGTGACGCAACTGCCCGGGTTTGCCGAGGGCGAGGTGTCGGTGCAGGACGCTGCCGCGCAGCGCGCCGCGCCCTTCCTGCTGGGCGCAGGATTGGCCGCCGGTGGGCGAGTCCTGGACGCCTGCGCCGCCCCGGGAGGCAAGACCGCGCACCTGCTCGAACTGGCCGAACTCGACCTGCTGGCGCTGGACAGCGACGCTGCGCGGCTGACCCGCGTGCAGGACAGCCTGAACCGCCTGCACCTCGCGGCGACGCTCAAAGCCGGCGACGCCCGCGCACCGGCCGCCTGGTGGGATGGCCGGCCGTTCGACGCCATCCTGCTCGACGCCCCCTGCAGCGCCTCGGGCATCGTGCGTCGCCACCCCGACATCCGCTGGCTGCGCCGGCCCGACGACATCGCCGCGGTGGCGCGGGTCCAGGCCCAGATGCTGGACGCGCTGTGGCCGCTGCTGGCGCCCGGCGGGCGGCTGCTCTACGCCACCTGCTCGGTGTTCAAGAGCGAGGGTCAACTCCAGATCGACGCTTTTTTGCAACGCATGGGCCCCGACGCCGCCCGCCTCGACCCGGGCTCGCCCGGCCATTTGCTGCCCCTGCCGGACAATGCCAACGCCGGGGCCGCCACTGCTGACGGCTTCTTTTACGCCCTGATCCACAAACCCTGAGCGTCTTCATGCCCTGCCTCGCCGCGGTGTGCCAGTCCCTCGGGCACCGCGTGTCGCGGCGCCTGAAGGGCGCGTTCGCCGCCTGGGTGCTGCTGGTGACGCTCGGCTTGCTGGGTCTGGCCGCGCCGGCCGCCTGGGCGCAGGGCGTCGAGGTGCTGGAACTCAAGGCGCACCGCGACGACACCGCCGTGACCCTGGACTACCAGTTGCGCGTGACGCTGCCGCCGGCAGTGGAAGACGCCGCCCTGCGCGGTGTGCCGATCTACTTTGCCGCGCAAGCCTCGCTGTGGCGACCGCGCTGGTACTGGCGCGACGAGCGCATTGCCCGGGCCACACGCGAGTGGCGCCTGAGTTTCCAGCCGCTGACATCGACCTGGCGCGTCAGCCAGGGCGGGCTCGGGCAAAGTTTTGCCACCCTTGCCGAGGCCCTGGCCACCATGACGCGCAGCACCGGCTGGCGCATCGCCGACGCGCGCGGGGTCGAACCCGACGGTCGCCCCTATGTCGAGTTCGGCTGGCGGCTCGACACCACGCAACTGCCGCGGCCGATGCAGATCGGCCTCGGCGGTATCGGTGGGGCGAGTGAGTGGTCGCTCGCCACTGATCGCAGCGTCAGGCTCGGCCCCGACGCGCCGAAGTGAGTCATCTGGTGGCACTCTGCTGGTCATCCCGGGCCGCCGTGCTGGGCCGCCAAGGGCCACGAAGGGGCCCACCTTCGTGGCCCCGGCCAGGCCCGACCCTCCTGGAGGGTCGATCGCCGACCTCGGCGCGCGGAGTGCTCGCATGACCAAATCGGCGCGCTGGGGTTGGGGGGTGTCGCTGGTGGCCCTCACCGGGGTGATCTTGGTGCTGGCCTTCGTGCTGGCGCTGACTGGCGAGGCGCCGGCCTTCTACGAGCGCCAGTTCGTCTGGCTGTTCTGGCTCAACCTGACCGTGGCGGCGCTGCTGGCGCTGGTGGTGCTGATGGCCGCGGTGCGCTTGGTGGTGCGCAAGCGCCAGGGCAAGTTCGGCACCCTGCTGCTGATCCGGCTGGCCGGCATTTTTGCGCTGGTGGGGGTGCTGCCCGGCGCGCTGATCTACACCGTGAGCTACCAGTTCGTGTCACGCAGCATCGTGGTCTGGTTCGATGCCCGGGTGCAGGGCGCGCTCGACGCCGGCCTCGACCTGGGCCGCGGCACGCTCGAAGCGCTGGTGGCCGACCTGGGTGCCAAGACCCGTGTGGCCGCCGACCGCCTGGGCGAGACCCGCGGCGTGCCGGCGCCATTGGCACTGGAGCGCCTGCGTGAGCAACTGGCGGCGCAGGAGATCGCGCTGGTCGGGCCCGGCGGGCAGATCCTGGTCACCGCCAGCGGCAGCGCCAGCGCGATGCTGCCCGAGCGACCGACGCCGACAATGCTGCGCCAGGCGAAAAGCCAACGCGTGGTCAGCCAGATCGAAGGCCTGGACGACGAACTGACCCCCGGCGCCACGCCGCGGGCGCGTGTGCGGGCGCTGGCGCAACTGCCGTCCAGCGACATCCTGCTCGGCAGCGAGGAGCGCTTCCTGCTCGTCGCCCAGCCGGTGCCGACCGCGGTGGCGCGCAACGCGCTGGCGGTGCAGGCGGCCTACCGCGAATACCAGCAACGCGCGCTGGCCCGCGACGGCCTGCGCAAGATGTACATCGGCACCCTGACGCTGGCGCTGATCCTGGCCGTGTTCGGCGCGGTGCTGCTGGCGGCAGTGTTGGGCACGCAGTTGGCGCGGCCGCTGCTGCTGCTGGCCGAGGGCGTGAAGCAGGTCGCCGCCGGCGACCTGACGGCCAAGCCGGTGTCGGCGTCGCGCGACGAGATCGGCGGCCTGACGCGCAGCTTTGCCGAAATGACCGAGCAGCTCGGCCACGCACGCGAGCAGGTGCAGCGCGGCGTAACCCAGCTCGAGAGCGCGCGCACCCACCTGCAGACCATCCTCGACAGCCTGACCGCCGGCGTGATCGTGTTCAACAGCCAGCGCCGCATCGACACTGTCAACCCCGGCGCCACGCGCATCCTGAAGCTGCCGCTGTCGGCTTACCGCGGCCGCACGCTGGCCGATGTGCCCGGCCTCGAAGCGATGGCGCTGGCGGTGTGGCAGCGCTTCGAGCTGCACCAAGCCAGCCCCGAAGCCGGCGAGCGCGACCACTGGCAGGATTCGTTCGACCTGCAATTGCCCGGCGCCGACACGCTAAGTCTGCTGCTTCGCGGCGCCACGCTGCCGCATGATGCGCGGCTGCTGGTGTTCGACGACATCAGCGAGGTGGTGTCGGCGCAGCGCTCGGCGGCCTGGAGCGAGGTGGCGCGGCGCCTGGCGCACGAGATCAAGAACCCCCTGACACCGATCCAGCTCTCGGCCGAACGCTTGCAGCACAAGCTCGAAGCCAAGCTGCAGGCCGACGACGCCAGTCTGCTCAACCGCTCGGTGGCCACCATCGTGACCCAGGTCCAGGCGATGAAGCAACTGGTCAACGAGTTCCGCGACTATGCGCGGCTGCCCGCGGCCAAGCTGGCGCCGCTCAACCTCAACGCCCTGGTCGGCGAAGTGCTGGGCCTGTACGGCGAAGCCATCGACCGCGGCCGGCTGGCCGCCAGTTGCGCACCGGACCTGGCGTGGATCGTCGGCGACGCGACGCAGTTGCGCCAGGTGATCCACAACCTGGTGCAAAACGGTCTGGACGCCGTGGCCGAGCGAGCCGACGGCCAGGTGCGCGTGTCCACCGAACCCGTGCGCAACGAATTGGGCGAGTTGCGCGCGGTGCGCCTCGCGGTGCACGACAATGGCCCCGGCTTCGCCGACAAGGTCTTGAAGCGCGCGTTCGAGCCCTACGTCACCACCAAGAGCAGGGGCACCGGGCTGGGCCTGGCAGTGGTGAAGAAGATTGCCGACGAACACGGCGCACGCGTTCGCATCGGCAACAGTAACTTGGAGGAGGCCCGCAGCGGGGGTGGCCCAGGGGGCGCGCAAGTTTCGTTATCATTTTCCAATCTCGCCGCTGCGCCGAGCGCCGACCCCACCCAGCTTGCGGCACCGCAGGCGCATTGAGTTTCCATGGCCACCATCCTTGTTGTTGACGACGAACTCGGCATCCGCGCACTGCTCTCGGAGATCCTCACCGACGAAGGCCACGCGGTCGAGCTGGCCGAGAACGCGGCGCAGGCCCGCACGGTGCGCGAGCGTCTGCAGCCCGAGCTGGTGCTGCTCGACATCTGGATGCCCGACGTCGACGGCATCTCGCTGCTCAAAGAATGGGGTGCCAGCGGCCAGTTGACGATGCCGGTGATCATGATGAGCGGCCACGGCACGATCGACACCGCGGTCGAGGCCACCAAGTTCGGCGCCGTGGCCTTCCTGGAGAAACCGATCACGTTGCAGAAGTTGCTGCGCGCGGTCGAGCAGGCGCTGGCCAAGCCGGCGCCGCGCAGCGCGATGCCACAGGCGCAGGCGCACGGCGGCGTACCGTCCCCGGCATCGGTCGCGCCGCTACCGGGCGGCATGGCCCCGATGCGCGCCGACATCGCCTACCTGAACGATGCCGTGCCGCCTTTGGGGGGCCATGGGCACCTGTCGGCGCTGGTGCGCGTCGGGCCGCAAAGTGAACAGAGCTTCGGGCTCGACCGC
>JANMSR010000044.1:0-2200 GCA_031389565.1 Burkholderiales bacterium | reverse complement strand
ACGACCGCCACCAGCGCGCAATGCACCTGCAGGAGGTGTTGCGGGTGTGGCTGGTCGGGCGCGACGAAACGGCGATCGGCGCCTACTGGCCGATCAAGGGCGAGTTCGACGCCCTGCCCGCGCTGTACCGCTGGACCGAGGTTGAAATCGGGGGTCATGGGCGGCACCAGCGTTGAACAGCGCATTGTGCCGACCTAGACTTGTCCGGTGAGCAGCGCCCTCGTCGACCATTGCCTGGAGTTGTTCGCCCCACTCGGGACGGTGCGCGCGCGGCGCATGTTCGGCGGCCACGGCCTGTATTGCGACGAGCTGTTTTTTGCTGATCGCCAACGACGGCGTGTACCTGAAGGTCGACGCGCAGTCGCGGCCGGCTTTCGCCGCCGCCGGCTGCGCACCCTTCGTGTACCTATCGCCCCCAAGGTCGCCGCTGCGCGGCGCCCGTCGCCCCGAGGGGGAGCACGGAAACTTGGGACGGCCCGGCGTTTCCTTGGCCCAGGGCAAACCGACAACGTTGAGCTACTGGACCGTGCCGGCCGCAGCGATGGACTCGCCGGCGCTGATGCAGCCGTGGGCGCGGCTGGCCCTGGCCGCGGCGCTGCGCGCCAGAGCGGCCAGACCATCGGCGGCGCCGCGCAAGCCGCGAGCGACACGGCACCAGGCCCAGGCCGGCAACTCGCGGCGCAAGCCGTAGCGCGCCGGTGCGACTCTCGGCCGCCAATCCCACGCGGCGGGCGCGTCGCTGCGCCAAGCCTGCACCACGAGATCGTCGCCACGCTCGACCGCCAGACGCTCGCCGCGCGCGAGCACATGGTCATCGAGGTCGCCGCTGCGGGTCACCCAAAGGACCCCTTCGAGGGCCACCAGCCAGGCCCCCTGCGGGGCCACCAAGTGTTGCACATCGCGCATCAATACCTGATCCATGACAAACTCCTGTTCCAGCTCAATCCGTCCCTGAATCATCGGCGCAGAGTGGCCTGCTGTCGAATGACAATCGAAGCCTGCATTGATACCAAGGACTCATGAATAGACCTGCCCACCGGCTGCTCGCCGTGGGCCCCTTGCGGGCCTTCGAGGCGGTGGCCCGGCGATTCAGCTTTTCGGCCGCGGCCGAGGAGTTGCACCTGACGCAGCCGGCCATCAGTCGCCAGATCAAGAGCCTCGAAGACGAGCTCGGCGCGCCGCTGTTCCTGCGCGGCACGCGCCGGGTCGAGCTGACCAGCGCCGGCACGCAACTCTTGCGCAGCGTGCTGCCGCTGATGCAGCGGCTGGACACCACGGTGCACCAGATCCGCAGCTCGCGCGGGCGGCGCCACGTGAGCATCGTCACCTTCGCCTCCTTTGCCTCGCTGTGGCTGCTGCCGCGGCTGGCCTCGTTCGAGCGCGAGCACCCCGACATCGACATCCGCATTTCGGCCAGCGACGTGATGGCCGACCTCGACGACCCCGACGTAGACCTGGCCTTGCGTTACTGCCACCCCAGCGCCGCCCCGGCCGGGGCGACGCGCCTGTTCGGCGAAGTGGTCACGCCCGCCGTCGGCCGCGGCCTGGCCGAACAGGCGGCGCGCGGTCAGGCACCGCCGCTGGCCGTACCGGCCGATCTGGCCCGCCACACCCTGCTCGAAGAAGACGACCACCGCCCCAGCGCCGAGTACCTGGGCTGGCGCCATTGGCTGCGCCAGCATGGCGTGCCGCAGCTCGAACCGGCGCGCTGGCTGCTGCTCAACTTCACCTACCAGCAGGTGCAGGCCGCCCTGGCCGGACAGGGTGTGGCGCTGGCCCGCCTGCCGATGGTCGGCGAAGCGCTCGAACGCGGCGAGCTGGTCGAGCCGTTCGGCCCGGCGCACCGCGTCGTGTCGCCGTTCGCGTACTGGCTCATCGAATGCCGACATGGTCCCGCGGTGCGGACCGAAGTCGGGCTGTTCGCACGCTGGCTCGTGGCGCAGGCCGGGCAGACCCAGCGCGAGACCGATCTGGCCGTCAACGCCGCCACGGCGTGAACCATTGGTACACCTGACAATCCCACCTGCGATAGAAGAAAGCCGAAGGCGGCAGCTTGGGCTTCCGCCGCAGACCATGCCCACCCGATCCCGCAAGCCCCCGAGCGACCCCTCCACGATCCGCACCTTGATGGCCGCGCTGCTGCTGTGGGTGGCCGCCGGCCCCGCCACGGCCCAACCGGTGCCCATCGACATCGCGGTCG
>JANMSR010000554.1:0-2608 GCA_031389565.1 Burkholderiales bacterium | reverse complement strand
CGCGGCCTGCCGCTGGCGACGCTGGCGTTCGAGAGCAAGGGCATGCTGAAGGACCGCGCCTATGCGATCCGCGAGACGCTGTTCCACGACCCGTACTATCAGCGCCATGTGGTCGGTGTGCCGCGGGTGCTGCGGGTCGATGGCGAGACCATCCACTGCGAGGCCAACTACGCCGTGTTCCGTACCAAGCTGTCGGCGCTGACCACGGTGTTCAACGTCGGCCGCTACCTCGACACCGTGGTGCGCACAGCGCAGGGCCTGAAGTTTGCGTCTCGGCTGTGCATCTACGACAGCGAGTTGATTCCCAACTCGATCATCTACCCGATATGACGGCCGCCAAGTGGATCGACGCAGCAGCCGTGGACGACGTGTGGGACGGCGCCGGCCTCGGCGTCGTCGTGCAGGGCCGTGAGATCGCGCTGTTTCGCAGCGGCGACGCGGTCTACGCCACCGGCGCCTTCTGCACCCACGGCCACGCCCGCCTGTGCGAAGGTTTTGTCGAAGGCCACGAGATCGAGTGCCCGCTGCACCAGGGGCGCTTCGATCTGCGCAGCGGCGCACCGGTGTGTGCGCCGGTCACCGAGGCCGTAAAGACCTATCCTTTGCGCATCGATAGAGGCCGCGTCTGGTTGGCCATCGACTGACCCTGGAGAGCCCTTGATGAGCGACTTCACATTCAACGAGTTCGAGGCTGACGCCCGCGCTCGTGGCTTCGACGCGGTGCTCGAACGCCAATGGCCGCCGGGCACCGTGCTCGACACCCACACCCACGCGTTTGCCGTCGAGGCGCGGGTGGTGCAAGGCGAAATGTGGCTGACGGTCGGCAACGACACGCGGCATCTGCGTGTCGGTGACCGCTTCGAGCTCGAGCGTGGTGTGCCGCACGCCGAGCGCTACGGCAGCCAAGGCGCGACCTACTGGGTCGCCCGCCGCTGACGCACCGCTATACGGGCGCAGCCGCCCAGACCAACGCCGGGCCGGCGCTGGCGCATCGCTGATGCGTCAGCGTGGTGCGAGCAGGTGGGCGATCGAGTTCGCGTAGTAGCGCAGCAGCGCCGCCTCGTTCGGCCGCGCGCAGTACAGGCCGTCCTGCTCGTCGACCAGGTGGCGCAGCGTGAGCATGCGCAGGCCGGCACTGACGGCGTAGTCCCAGTCACCGCGCGGCAGGTACAGGCGCGCGTTGCGGGACTCGAGGCTCTGCACCAGCACGGCGACGGCAGATTTCAGTTCGAGCTCACCGATCGCTCGACCGGACTGTTGCAGCAGCACGGTGGCCACCAGCGGCACAGGCAGCACCGGGATCAACTGGCCGACCTGCTCCATCAGGTGGCGGCCGAGCGCAGCCACCTCCGCTTGGCGTTGCTCGCGCGGCAGGTGGTCGAAGTCGATGCCGCGCGCGGCGGCCCACGCGCGCACCGACACCGGGCTGCCGAAGTTCACGCACGCATAGCCGAGCCGGTGCCAGCGGCTGCGCAGCAACAGCCAAAGCTGGTCGCCAACAAAGGCCAGCGTGCGCAGGGCTGCGCGCAGACGACTGGGTTTGGCCGCCGTGATGTCGCCGCTGAGCAACTGCGTGCGGTCTTCCAGCACGCGGTCGTAGTTCAGGCCCAGCGGCACGAATACGAGGTCGCGCTCACCCTGGCTGTGAAAGCCGCGCAGCATGTAGTCGAGCACGCCGAACCGGGGCTCGCGCATCAGGCCGTCGCGTGTCAGCCCACCCTCGGGATAGACCGCCTGCGTCACCCCGGCCTCGGTGGCCATCGCGATATAGCGTTCGAGCACGCGGCGGTACAACTCGTCCTTGGAGTTGCGGCGAACGAAGTAGGCACCCATCGCCCGGATGAGTTGCTGCAGCCCCCAAACGCGCGCCCATTCGCCGACCGCGTAGCTCAGCGCAGCGCGCTCGGCCGCCAGGTACGAAGCGATGATGTAGTCCATGTTGCTGCGGTGGTTCATCACGAAGACCACGGTGGACTGTTCGGGGATCGCGTTCAGCCCGGCGTCGTCGGTGGCGCCGATGCGCACGCGGTAGAGAGACCGCGACAGCGTCTTGCCGATCCAGTAGCCGATGCGAAAGTACACGTAGGCGTTGAAGGCCGGCACGATCTCACGCGCATAGCGCTGCACCTGGGCGAGCGCCACTTCGCGTGGCATGCCGCGGGCATCGGCGAAGGCCTGCGCCGCCTGTTGCACCTTGTCGTCGAAGATCAGGCGGTCGATCAGCGCCTGGCGCTTGACCTGCTGGAACGGCCGGATGCCGATCTTCAGCCGGCGGCCGACTTCGTCGAGCACGCGGTTGGCGCGGCTACGCACGAACCAGCGCGCGCTGGGCATCAACACCCTGTCGAGCAAGGCCCAGGCGGCCAGCACGCCGATGACCAGGGCCAGCCACAGGGGCAGGGTGATGCTTGTCGACATGCGCCTCAGCCGACGCCGACGATGCCCGCCAGGTCGCGCAAGAAAAGGGTGGCGGCCGGGCTGCGCTCTCGTCCCCGCACCTCGACGGCGCAGACCTCGCGGGCCACGGGTGGGTCGACCAGTGGGCGCATCAGCAAGCCGCCGACGGTCACCGAATGCTCGGGCATGAAGGCGAAACCCAGGCCGGCCA
>JANMSR010000419.1:0-38880 GCA_031389565.1 Burkholderiales bacterium | reverse complement strand
GCGATAACCGAGACCGTGCGTGGACGGGCCAGGCGCGTGCGGTGATCGCAGTCGACACCAACGTCCTGCTTCGCTTGCTGGTTGGAGACGACCCGTCGCAGGCTGCCAAGGCCCGCCGGCTGTTTGACCGGGCCGGTGCGGAACAGAAGGCGGTCTGGGTTGCCGATACCGTGCTGGTCGAGATGGCGTGGACGCTCGGCAGGGCTTACAGCCGCGAACGCGCGGACATCGTCAAGGCGCTGCGAACGCTGTCGTCGCACGCAACGGTTGTCCTGGAGTCGTCCGTCGCGGTCCGTGACGCGACCGACGCCTTCGAGCGCGGGCGGGCCGACTTCGCAGACTGCTTGCTGTCCATGAAGGCGAAGTCGGCAGGGTGCGACGAGGTGGCCACGTTCGACCGCGGCATGAAGGGGCTGCCGGCCGTCAGGCTGCTTTGAACCGGACCTTGCTTCGGCGCCAGCCCGATCGCCCCATCCAGCCGGATCACGTCGCCGTTGAGCATCGACCTGTAGGTCGAAACTTTGCAGGGGCGCAGCGGACCTCATGCGGTCCATGGGTTGAAAAGCGGAACGCCCGTCGCCTCGAAGTCCGCCACGTTGCGCGTCGCGACGGTCATGCCATGTACCAGGGCGGTAGCGGCGACCAGGGCGTCGCGGTCGGCACGACGGTCGGGCACATGCAGCCGCGCGCAACGCTGCGCCCCAGAACACCGTATTTGGGTCTGAGCAGCCCCGTGACCAGGCGCATCGCGAACGGCGCGCCTCTCACGCCGAAGCAGTCGCCCACATGGAGGCCCGCCGCGTGAACGCGGATGAGTACCTCATGGCAGGTGTCTGGCACGCCAATCTTCAGATCTACGGCGCGCGCAAGGTCTGGCGCCAGCTCCACCGCGAAGGCGTCGGCGTGGCGCGCTGCACCGTCGAGCGGCTGATGCGCCGCCAGGGCCTGCGCGGCGTGATCCGTGGCAAGGTGGTGCGCACCACCGTGAGCAACCCAACCACGCCGTGCCTGCACGACCTGGTCAACCGGCAATTCAAGGCCCAGCGTCCCAACCAGTTGTGGGTCTCTGTCTTCACCTACGTCTGGACTTGGCAGGGCTTCGTCTACGTGGCCTTCGTCATCGACGTGTTCGCCCGGCGCATCGTGGGCTGGCGCGTGTCGTCGTCGATGCAAACGGACGCGGGGCGCGTTCATGCGGCGAGTGACGCGGGTCGAGCGCACGCCCGAAAATTAACATGTGCAGCGCCGTGCAGGATCAGGTGCGACACGGGCTACGGTTTGCGCCCCTCTTTCTTCTTCTCATCATCCTCGTTCGCATCAGCGTCGGATTTCGGACCCGACGCGCGCGACTTGGGCGGCGGCGCGGCAGCGGGTGCCTTGGCCAGGGCCGTTTTAGCGGCTTCGGCCTTCGCGGCTTCAGCCTTCACCGCTTCGGCTTTGACTGTGGCGGCCTTGGTGGCGGCGGCTCTGGCAGCGTCGGCCTTCGCGGCTTCAGCCTTTGCCGTTTCAGCTTTTGCGGTGGCGACCTTGGCGGCGTCGGCTCGGGTTGCTTCGGCCTTGACTGCCTCGGCCTTCGCTGCTTCAGCTTTAGCTGTGGCGGCCTTCGCGGCGTCGGCTCTCGCGGCTTCGGCCTTGACTGCCTCGGCCTTCGACGCGTCGGCCTTTGCTGCATCGGCCTTGGCTTTCTCGGCTTTGGCCTCGTCAATCTTCCCGGCCTCGGCCTTTGCGCTCGAGGCCTTTGTCGCATCTGCCTTGGCATCAGCAGCCTTTGCCGCGTCGGCCTTGGTTGCCGCGGCCTTCGATGCTTCGGCACTTGCAGTCGCTGCCTTGGCCGCAGCGGCTTTGCTGGCGTCTGCTTTGGCAGCTTCAGCCTTCGCTACCTCAGCTTTGGCCGTGGCGGCCTTGGCAGCGTCGGCTCGACCTGCCTCGGCCTTGACTGCTTCGGCCTTCGACGCGTCGGCCTTTGTTGCATCGGCCTTGGACTTTTCGGCTTTCGCTTCCTCGGCCTTGCCTGCCTCGGCCTTTGCGCTTGCGGCCTTGGTGGCATCGGCCTTCGCATCGGCGGCCTTGGCATCGGCAGCCTTGGCAGCATCGGCCTTGGTTGCCGCGGCCTTCGCTTCGGCATTTGCCGTCGCTGCCTTGGCCGCAGCGGCTTTCGCGGCCTCGGCTTTGGCTGCTTCGACCTGCGCAGCCGCGGCCTTTGACTCTTCGGCCTTCAAGGCCTCAGCCTTTGCGCTCGTGGCCTTGGTAGCGTCGGTCTTGGCTGCTTCGGCCCTCATTGCTTCGGCCTTTGCAGCCGCGGCCTTGTCGTCATCGGGCTTGCGGATTTCTCCAGCGGCCGCATCGGTCTTCGCCGCGGCGGCCTTGCGCTCTTCCGGTGACCTGCCGGCCGGAGGCGTCGCCGGCGGAAGCGCAGTCGCTGTCGGCGCTGGGGCCGTGGCCACCACGCTGACCTTGGGCGCCGATGCAGCCGGCGCGGCGGGCTTGAGTTGTGTGCGTTGCGCTTCGTCAATCGGCGTGCCCGGTTTGGCGGCCAGTTGCTGCTGCTGGACGGCAAATGGCACCGGTGCCGGCGGCGGCGCAGTTCGGGCGACGACGGCTTGCTGAAGGACCGGCGGCTTGGTGATGGCCTCGCGGGCGCCGCCTTGCACGCTTTGCTGAATTGGCGCCACGCTGACGACGCGCACCACCGGTGCGCTGACGACCGCTTCCCGCGACAACTGCACCGTGGCCTTGGCCACCGGCTGCGACTGCACGAACGCCTGCGTCGGCACGGCGACCACGGCGCCCGTCACCAGTTGGTTGGCATAGACCACGTTGGTGACGTTGGTCGTGTTGTTGACGATGGTCGTGTTGGTAATAACGTTGGTGGTGTTGTAGACGTTGGTGATGGTCTGGGGGGCAATCACCGCATTGCTGCGATTGATGTTGTCGAAGTAACCCCGACTGACCGCGTAGGAGGGTTGATAGACCTCGCGCGGCGCCAGCGGGAACCAGCCGACAGCGGGAGCATTTGCGCTGCCGGCCGACACCGAGACCTGGAAATTCTTGCCGCCGACAAACGCCACCAGCGCCGGCGCATACACCGCCCGCTCACGCCGCGGGCCTGGAACCCACCCCCAGTTACCGTTGATATTGGCCCAGCGGCCGTAGTGCGACACCGCGTAACCCCATGGCGCGTCGTCGACCCAGGTCCAGCCCCAGGGGTCGACCCAGGACCAATGGCCGTCTCGGTAAGGGGTCCAGCCCCTGGCCACACGAGTCGGTGTCCAGACGTTGCCGTAGTTCGAATCGACCCGCCAGGTGCCGTTGGCATCGAGGTCTTCATAGCCGACGACTTCGGCCGAGACATAGCGCGCGGACACTGATCTGTCGCCGCGGCGGTCGCGCTCGCGTGACCAGCGCTCCAGATCGTCGTCACGTCGCGCCGTAAAGGCCTCGTAATCGGACAGGTCGGTGCCGTAGAAGCGATAACCGCGTCGCGGATTGACCGTGTACGACGCCCCTTTGCCATACACCTCGGCCGCACCGCTCTGCACCGAGACCGCTGTGGCGTCGTCGTTAGGGTCGACCTCGATACGGTAGTCGCCGGGACGGCGCAGCGTGAAAGCGAGGTTGGGCGTCGCGACTTCAAAGGTCTGCCTCGGCCCCATGCTGCGCACGCGCACCTTCAACGTGCCTTGGGATAGCTGCACCTGCGCGATGCGGTCGTCGAGATTGAGCAAGACCATGCTGGTCGACGGGCCCATGCGGATCGCCGCGCCGCCAATCTGCAACTCGGCGCGCGAGTTGGCACCCGTCCACAAGCGATCGCCAGTGGTCAGCGGCCGATTCATGGCAGCCCGCACCCAATCGGGCTGACCGGCCGGCGAGAAACTCACCGTGCCGCTGAGATAGCCCAGACGCGCCGCGCGCGATGGCGGCTCCGCCGTAGCCAAGCCACTGAATGTCAGCAACGCAGCGCTGGCAAGTACCCACAGTGGGTAGCGAAGGGTTGAGGTGTCCATGAGTATGCCTTTCAGAAAACGCGCGGTGCCCGGCGACAACCGGCAGGCGTGTTCGGCCATCGCGACCAGATTGCGCAATGGTGAGTCACCAGTATCCGAGCGCTGGCTTTCTACCGCGTAGGACCACGCCGCATACCGAAGCCGGACGACGACGTGACCGTGCTGCGACCGACTTGCGCACGGACAAGTGACCGTGCAGCACGGACTGCATGCCGGCAGGCCGAGTTCAAGGCGCTGAACAACCGAGACCGCAACTACACCGACGCGAAGATCAAGCGGCGCATGGAGCAGTCACCGGAACAGGACCACAGTTGGGATCGGAATTCTTTACAGATTTCGCATCAGAGCCCGCAGACGTCGTCGGTAACTCATTGATATTGCAGCAAACCCGAGTGCTGGCATGTTTGTTGCATACCTGGATGCGTCGCGATATTGCGGCTGGGCTATCGATGGAGACTCGGATGAATCGCACTCTGAGGAATTTGGGCGTCGCGACACTGCTTGCCGCTTTGAGTAGTGGCGCATTCGCCGCACCTGTACTCTGGATCGGTGACAGCGACGGCACGCTCGGGACCGTTGACGTCGCGACCGGGGCGGTCACTGTGAAGGGTCAGATGGGGCCCGTGATGACGGACATTGCGTTCGACCCATCGGGGCAGCTCTGGGGCATCACCTTCAATGAGTTGTACCGCATCAACAGCACGACTGCGGCATCGACAGTCGTCGGCAGTCTTGGCCCGTCGCTGAACTCGCTGGTGTTCGGTGCCGATGGCACGCTCTACGCAGCCAGCAATCTCCTCTTCACGATCAATACTACAACCGGTGCGGCGACTCCGGTTGGCGGCGGTGCCTACAGTTCATCGGGTGACCTCGCGTTCATCGGCGGCAATTTGTTCCTTAGTTCTACGCTCCCGGTGTCTGACAGCTTGGTGATGGTGAATACCTCGACTGGCGCCGGAGCCAACGTCGGGTCGATCGGATTCAGCAGCGTTTTTGGTTTGGCCACGGACAACAATGTCGACCTTTATGGTCTGAGCGGCACCAGGGTGCTCAATATCAGTCCGGTCACCGGTGCAGGCACCCAGGTCCAGACCTATACGTCCGCCTCCGGCTTGGGCTTGGGCGCGGCTTTCGGAACCGCGTTTCTGACTGAATCCGGCGGCGGCCAAGTCCCGGAGCCCTTGAGCCTTGCGCTTGTCGGCCTCGGTCTGGCTGCGCTCGGCGCAACACGGCGCAGACCCAGCCGGGCATAAGCTGGCCCCGTTGGCGCCGCCGAGGCCGTCAACCGGCAGGAGCCCCGCTTGGGCGGGGCTTCGCGCCCGAATGAGGCGTCTGCGGCGCGCACGACTGCGGCCTGATGATCAACCCCCGACGCGGTGCGGGTGCGAGTCGAAGGCAAGCTGCGGCGCTCAGACAGTCTCCACCGGCCACACCGGCGCGCGTTTGGTCGCGCGACAGCCGCTTGACGGTCTCGACAGAGCGGCGTCCGGACGCGCCAGCAGGTCGTCGGCAATACGACCACTGTGGTGTCTACAAACGCGCGCGCGGGCAGGCGCCAGCGCGCTTCGTGATCTGACGCGTCGCGTCTGCCCGAGTGCAGTGAGCGCAGCGAACGTAGCGAGTTACGCGACGGGGCCACGAGACCGAGCATCGCAGGGAAGTCGGTGCGCAGCGCCGACCGCCTCGACGAAGAGCGGCCGCCTGCCCGGGTGCTTTTTTTGCCGCGCCGATCCTCGCCCGCGAAGCGAGCGTCGAAGTTCGCCGATGGGCCATGTGCAGCGGTGGGCGAGCCGACGTTTCAGCTCAGACCCTGACCGCCGCCCGGTAGGCGTGCCACGAGGCATGGCCGAGGACCGGGCCGACGACGGGCAGCCCGGCAAACCACGGCAGCATCGCGATCACGACCAGGCTCGTGATCAGCGCGCCCCACAGCAGCATCACGCCGGGCTGGGTCAGCACCAGGCGCACGCTGGTCAGGCCCGCGGTGATGGCATCGACGGGGCGGTCGAGGATCAGCGGCATCGCGACCACGCTGATGGCGAAGATCAGCCCGGCGAAGACGCCGCCGACCGCCACGTAGGCCACGATGAAGGCCAGGTTCTCGGGGTCGAGCAGGGCCAGCAGCGAGCCCTTGAAGTCGGGCATGCCGTCGAAGCTGACCGCAAACACCACCAGCGCGGCGCGACCCCACAGCATTTCGAGCACCAGCAGCACGAGGCCGAAGATCGCGAGCGTGCCGGTGCGCGTGTCCCAGGCCCGCAGCGAATCGCCGAAGTCGGGTCTCTCGCCGCGCTCCAGGCGCTGACTGACGCGGTACAGGCCCAGGCACAGGAAGGGCCCGACGAGCAGGAAGCCCGCCGACAGCGCCAGCACGTAGGCCGCGGCGTTTTCGTAGACCTTCATCAGCGCCCAGCCCATGACCATGAAGCAGGTGCCGTAGAACAGGCCGATGCCCGGGCAGCGCAGGAAGTCGCGCACGCCCAGGCGCAGCCAGCGCAGGGGGTCGCTCCAGCGCAGCGGGTTCAGCTCGATCGCGGGCGAGGCGCTTTCGTGGGTCGGGGCGTCGTTCATGGTCAGATCACGATGTGCTCGATCAGGCGCTCGCCGCGTTGCAGTCGCTCGGCCGCCAGCGGGGCGAGGTCCAGGCCGCCGTACTGCCCGGTGGCGATGCGCTCGGCCATTGCCCGGCCGATGGCCGGCGCGTGCTGCATGCCGTGGCCGGAAAAGCCGCAGGCGACGAACGCGTTGGCCCAGCCCGGCATCGCACCGACGACGCCGTTGTGGTCGAAGGAATTCATCTCGTAGTAACCGGCCCAGGCCGAACGCACGCGCAGCGCTTCGAAGGCCGGGATGCGCGCGGCCAGCACGGGCCAGATCAGCTCGTCGAACAGGCCGTGGTCGATGGCCTCGAGCGGCAGGTCATCGGGGTCGTCGGCGCTGCCACCACCGCCACCTCGAGGAGGCGCGCCGGCGATGAAGCCCGAACCTTCGGGCCGCAGCCACACGCCCGAAGGGTCGATCAGCAGGGGGCAGCCTGGCAGGCGTGCGGGCGAGTCGAGCACGAACACGTCGCGCTTCTTCGCGCTGACCGGCAGCGCCAATCCAAGTTCAGCGGCCAATGGGGTGCTCCACGCACCGGCCGCGATCAGCACCGCATCAGCGGCATGCGTTTGGCCGCGGGCGTCGCGCACCGCGCGCACACGGTCGCCGGCGACTTCGAAGCTCAGCGCGTTGGCCGGCACGAAGCGCGCGCCACAGGCCCGCGCCTTGCGCTGGAAGGCGGCGTGCAGGGCCGGGCCATCGAACCAGCCCTCGCCGCGCAGGCCGTGTGCACCGAGGGCCAGGCCCGCGGCGGCCAGCCACGGCCAGCGTGTTTGCAGGGCCGCGACGTCGAGCAGGTCGATCTCGGCGCCGTGCGCGCGCTGCAGCGCGTGGTTGGCGCGCAGAGCAGCCGTACCGGCGTCGCTGGCGAGGTACAGGTAGCCGGCCTCGACCAGGCCGACACTCGGCCGGTCGCCATCGACCGCGAGCTCGTCACCGACGCGGCGCAGGAATTCGATGCTGGCCTGCGACAGCGCAATGTTGATCGGGGTCGAGAACTGCAGTCGGATCGAGCTCGCCGACAGCGCGCTCGACGCCTGGCGGTAGCCCGGGTCGCGTTCGAGCACGGTCACCGCGACGCGGTGGTCGCGGGCGAGGAAGCAGGCGGTGGCGGCGCCGATCACGCCACCGCCGACGATGACTACACTGGGATTCGTCATGACCCTGCGAGTCTATTCAGCCGCCGAGGTCCACGCCGCGTTGCCCTGGGCGGCGTTGGCACGGGCACTCGAAACGGCTTTCGTCGCCGGCGATACCGAAGTGCCGCTGCGCCACGCCCATGACCTCGGCGAGGGCGGCTCGCTGCTGCTGATGCCGGCCTGGTCGGCGAGCGCGCTCGGCGTGAAGCTGGTCACCGTGATGCCGCAGGCCACCGCGCAGGGCCTGCCCACCGTGCAGGCCAGCTACCTGCTGAGCGACCGCCACACCGGCGCGCCGCTGGCCCTGCTCGACGGCGAAGCGCTGACGGTGCGGCGCACGGCGGCGGCCTCGGCGTTGGCGGCGCAGCACCTGGCACGCACTGACGCACGAACGCTGTTGATGGTCGGTGCCGGGCGCCTGGCGCCGTGGCTGGTGCGCGCGCATGTGGCGCTGCGGCCGGGGTTGTCGCAGGTGTGGGTGTGGGCCCGGCGTGTCGATCACGCCCAGGCCCTGGCGCAGCAACTGCGCGGCGAGGGCATTCATGCCCAAGCCGAGGCCGACCTGGCGACGGCCGCTGCCCAGGCCGACGTGATCAGTTGCGCGACCACCGCCACCCAGCCCCTGGTGCTCGGCGAATGGCTGCAACCGGGCACCCACCTCGACCTCGTCGGCGGCTTTCGACCCGACATGCGCGAGGTCGACGACGCCGCCATCGCCCGCTGCGCGCGCATCGTGGTCGATACCCGCGCCGGCGCGCTGGCCGAGGCCGGCGACCTGGTGCAAGCGCTGGCGCGCGGCGTGATTACGCGCGACCGGATCACGGGCGACCTGGCGGCGCTGCTGCGCGGCGACTGCGTCGGCCGTGTGCACCGCGACGAGATCACGCTGTTCAAGTCGGTCGGCACGGCGCTTGAAGACCTTGCAGCGGCACAACTGGTCGCGGGGCGCTGACCCCTGCGCTCAGCCGCCGCGACGCACGCGCCGCAGTTCGTCGACGATCAACAGTACCGCACCCAGCGTGATCGCGCTGTCGGCGAGGTTGAAGCTGGGGAAGTACGAGCCGCGCCAATGCACCTGGATGAAATCGACCACATAGCCGTGCAGCAGGCGGTCGACGACGTTGCCGAGTGCACCGCCCATGATCATCGTCACCGCGAAGCAGAACAGTTTCTGCGTCGGATGGCTGCGCAGCATCCAGACGATGAAGCCGGTGGCGACCAGGCCCAGCGTGACGAAAAACCAGCGCTGCCAGCCCGCCGCGCCGGCCAGGAACGAAAACGCCGCGCCGGTGTTGTGCACGCGCACGACGTTGAAGAACGAGGTGACGTGGCGGCTGTCGCCGAGCTGGAAGTAGCCCAGGATCAGGGTCTTGGTGAACTGGTCGAGGACGATGACGACCAGGGCCAGGCCGAGCCACAGCGCGAGACTGGGTGATGAGGATGAACGAGTGGGCACGATGGAGTTGCGTTTGAGTTTGATGTGGTTGGTGCAAGCCAACAGCGGTCAATTGCCCGCGTTGACTTGGCTACGTACCTGGGGTCGCAGCGGCTGGGGCAATGGCAGGCGTTGCTCCGGGTTGCGCAGCTTCAGCGAGCCTCTGTTGGGTCGGTGCCGCTGGCGCGCATCTCACGCGCCCACGACAACATCGTCACTTCACCGTCTGTGGAAATGGCGCGCGCCAGTTCCAGCGCTCGGTCCGACCGTCGAACGGAATGCATCAGCGAGTGTCGTGAATCAGCTCGACCATCGCGACCTCTGGGTCGGCGAACTGTGCCTCGATCTGGTCGCCTTGGCTCAGCAGGACATGCAACACCTGATCGTTATCGCAATTGCCCACCGAGAGCTTGATGAGGCATGGCGGCCGGCCGCGCAGGGCTGACAGTCCCGTGAAGTCATCGTCCTTGCTCACCACGACGAACCCGTGCTCCTTGGCGAATTGCCACACTGCGGCGTCGCTGGCTTGCTGCAAGCCCTCCAGGGCCACATGCGTGCTGCCAGGAAAAGTGTCAGCCAGATGCGGCAGCAACCTGCGCGAGATGTTCTCGTCGAGCAGCAGTTTCATTCGGTCGGCTATGCGGCAACCGGAATCCAGGCCGCGTGGCGCTCTCGTTCGGCGGCATAACTCAGCACGGCACGAATGTCTTCAGCGGAGAGCTCAGGGTAGTCGGCCAGGATCTGATCCTCGGTGCGCCCGGTGGCGAGCCAATCGAGCACGTCCTGCACCGTGATGCGCAGATCACGAACGCAAGGTTTGCCGCCGCGTTTTCCAGGCTCCAGCGTGATGCGTTGACTGTCAGTGCTCATCGAACGGTACCTCCTGAGGACGATTGTGTCGCGCAGGCGAATTGTCCGCTACCCGGATATCAGGCCACGGTACGGGTTTCGCCCGCGCCATAGAGGTTGCTGGTGCAGCGGCCGCAGATCGCGGGGTGCGCGGGGTCGTGGCCGACATCGCTGCGCCAATGCCAGCAGCGCTCGCATTTGGGGGCCACTGATGGCGTCACAGAAACGGCCAGCGCATCGCCTCGCTGTAGCGCGGCCTTGGACGTGATCAGCACGAACTTGAGGTCGGCGCCAAGTGCGGCGAGCAGGGTCTGGTCGGCCGCATTCACGGTCAACATCACTTCGGCCTGCAGCGACGAGCCGACGCCGCCCTCGGTGCGCACCGCCTCGATGGCCCTGTTGACCTCGTCGCGGATCGCGCGGATGCGTTGCCACTTCGCCAGCAGCGCGGCGTCGGGTGCGTCGAAAGCCCAGAAGGTTTCGCTGAAGATCGACGGCGAGCGGCCCGGCGCGAGGATCGGCCAGGCCTCTTCGGCGGTGAACGACAGGAAGGGCGCCATCCAGCGCAGCATCGCGTGGCTGATCTGGCACAGCGCCGTCTGCGCCGAGCGTCGCGCGTGCGACTTCGGCGCGGTGGTGTACAGGCGATCCTTCAGCACGTCGAGGTAGAACGCGCCGAGGTCTTCGCTGCAGAACAGTTGCAGCTTAGCCACCACGGGGTGGAACTCGAAGCGCTCGTAGTGGACCAGCATTTCGGCCTGCAATTGGGCGCCGCGCGCGAGCACCCAGCGGTCGATCTCGAGCAACTCTGCGACGGGCACCGCATCACGCTCGGCATCGAAATCAGCCACGTTGGCGAGCAGGAAGCGCAGCGTGTTGCGGATGCGCCGGTAGCTGTCGACCACGCGGGCGAGGACCTTCTTGTCGATCGGCGGGTCGCCGGCGTAGTCGGTCGAGGCGCACCACAGCCGCGCGACCTCGGCCCCGGGGTCCTTCGCGAACTCGCGGATCTCGATGATGTTGCCGAGCGACTTGCTCATCTTGCGGCCCTGGCCGTCGACGGTGAAGCCATGCGTGAGCAGGCCGCGATACGGTGCACGGCCTTCGAGCGCACAGCCCAGCAGCAGGGCGGATTGGAACCAGCCGCGGTGCTGGTCGTGGCCTTCGAGGTAGAGGTCGGCTTCGGGGCCTTCGGCGTGATGGCCGTCAGGATGAGAGCCCCGCAGTACGTGAAAGAAGGTCGAGCCGGAATCGAACCAGACTTCGAGGATGTCGCTGCTCTTGGTGTAGTGCGCGGCGTCGTCGGGCCCGAGGATCTCGGCGGCCGTGACGCGGCTCCAGGCCTCGACGCCGCCTTTGTCGACGATGACCGCGGCCTGGTCGAGGATGGCCATGGTGTTCGGATGCAGCTCGCCCGAGTCCTTGTGCAGGAAGAACGGCAGCGGCACGCCCCAACTGCGCTGGCGGCTGATGCACCAGTCGGGCCGGCTCGCGATCATGTCGCGCAACCGCGCCTTGCCGTTTTCGGGGAAAAAGGTCGTGGCCTCGATGGCGTCCAGGGCCATCGCGCGCAGCGTGCGCGGCGCCTTGTCTTTCGTGAATACGCCCGCAGTTGACAAATTCGCCTCGTCCATGCGGATGAACCACTGCGCCGCAGCGCGGTAGATCACCGGCGTCTTGTGGCGCCAGCAATGTGGGTAGCTGTGGCTGATGGTCGCGGTGGCGAACAGGCGCCCGGCATCGCGCAGCGCGTCGATGATGACCGGCGCCGCTTTCCAGATGTTCTGGCCGCCGAAGAGCGCGAAGTCGGCGGCGTAGCTGCCATTGCCCTGCACCGGGTTGAGGATCTCGTCGACGCTCATGCCGTGCGTGGTGCAGGAGTTGAAGTCGTCGACGCCGTAGGCCGGCGACGAGTGCACGATGCCGGTGCCGTCGTCGGCCGTGGCGTAGTCGTCAAGGTAGACGGGCGCCAACCGGTCATATCCCTTGTCGACATGCGCGAGAGGATGGCGAAAGTGGATACCGGCGAGCTTCTCGCCGAGCGTCGTCGCCACGACCGTGCCTTGCAGGCCGTAGCGCTCGAGGCACTTCGCCACCAGCGATGCGGCCAGCAGCAGCACGCCACGCTCGGTACGCACCAGGGCGTAATCGAGGGCCGGGTTGAGGTTGAGCGCCTGGTTGGCAGGAATCGTCCACGCGGTGGTGGTCCAGATCACCGCAAAGGCTTCGCCCACGATCTCGGGCAGCCCGAACGCGGCAGCCAGCTTGTCGGGCTCGGCGCAGAGGAAGCCGACGTCGAGCGTTTGCGATTTCTTGTCGGCGTACTCGATCTCGAATTCGGCCAGCGACGAGCCGCAATCGAAGCACCAGTACACGGGCTTCAGGCCGCGGTAGACGAAGCCGCGTTCGATCACGCGCTTGAATGCGCGCAGCTCGCCCGCCTCGTTGGCGAAATCCATCGTGCGGTACGGGTGCTCCCAATCGCCGAGCACGCCCAGGCGCTGGCGGTCGGCCTTCTGCTGCGCGATCTGCTCGCTGGCGTAGGCGCGGCTCCTGGCCTGCATCTCGTCGCGGCTCAGCTTGCGGCCATGGGCCTTCTCGATCGCGTTCTCGATCGGCAGGCCATGGCAGTCCCAGCCCGGCACGAAGCGCGCGTCGTAGCCCGCGAGCTGCTTGGACTTGACGACCATGTCTTTCAGGATGTTGTTCACCGCATGGCCGATGTGCAGCACGCCGTTGGCGTACGGCGGGCCGTCGTGCAGCACGAACAGCGGCGCGCCGTGGCGCGCGTCGCGCAGCTTCTTGTAAATGCCTTGCTCGTTCCACTGCGCGATCCAGCCGGGCTCGCGCTTGGGCAGATCGCCGCGCATCGGGAACGGCGTGTCGGGCAGGTTCAGCGTGGCGCGGTAGTCGGGCGTCGTGTTCGATTCGGACATGGTGCGGAAGAGGCTGGGGCGTCACCCGTGGGCAACGCTCGTTACAGGCAATGGCCTGACAAATCGCAAGCCGGTCGGCGGTTCGCGGGCGGAACCCGGCTAAATTCGATCGCGCGTCGTTTGCCGGCGCGTCGTCGTGCGCCAGCGCAAGTGATCGATTCGAACCATGCAAGCAGCCATGTTCCGCATTCTACTGGCGCCCCTGCTGGCGCTTGGCGCCGCCTGGCCGCCGGCAGCCCGGGCCCAGGTCGAGCCGCCGCCGTTGCCCGGGCCGCGGCCGAACTTCGAAGGCGCCATCGGCCTGCAACTGAACGCCTCGCCGCAGTACCAGGGATCGGACCTGCGCAAGGTATCGCTTACGCCCGGCATCTATTTGCGCTGGGGCCGTTTTTCCGTCGCCACTTCAGGCAATTTCGTGACCCGCCACGACGACGAGGTGGTGCGCGGTGTCGGCGCCGAACTGGTGCAGCGCGACGATTTGCGCGTGCAACTCGGCCTCCGGTACGACCCCGGACGCAAGACCCATGTCAGCGCCGGCCTAGGCCAGCTCGACAACGTGCGCAGCACGGTCCGCGCCCGACTTTCGGCGGTCTGGCAACCGTCGCATGACTGGCGCCTGGGTGCGGGCTGGAGCAACGACATCCTCGGCCGCAAGGGCGGTGCGCTGGTCGACTTCGGCGTTGCGCGGGAGTTTCGCCTCGGCCGCCGCAGCGCTTTGTCGGTCGGTGCCAGCCTGAGCTGGGCCGACGAGCGCTACATGTTCGGGCGCTTCGGCATCAGCCCCGAGGCCGCCGCGCGCAGCGGCAAGCCGGCCTACGACCCCGGCGCAGGCTGGCGCGACATGGCGCTGAACGCGCAGGTGCGCACCGACATCGATCGCCGCTGGTCGGTCTGGGTCGGTGGCAACCTGAGCCGCCTGCTCGGCCCGGTGGTCGACAGTCCGTTGACGCAGAGAGCCACGCAGGCCACGGCCGGCGCCGGGTTCGCCTGGCGTTTCTGACGCCGATCAAGCGCCGGCGGCGAACCAGGCGCGTGCGTCATGCACATCCTGCGCGATGCCCTCGCGCAGTGCATCCTGTGAGTCGTACCTGCGCTCGTCGTGCAACTTGTGCAGCAGTTCGACACGAACGACGCGGCCGTAGCCACCCTCGGTGCCGAGCCAAGCCGGCCACTCGAGGCAATGGGTTTCGAGCAGCACGCGGCCGCCGTCTTCCAGGGTTGGCCGCACGCCCAGGCTGGCCACGCCGCGCAGCGCTGCGGGCGACAGGCCGTGCACCTGCACGGTGAAGATGCCCAGCGCCGCCGGCCGCGGGTGCGCGAAGCGCAGGTTCAGGGTGCGAAAACCATCGCCGCGCCCGGGCGCGCTCTGGCCGAGCGTGCGGCCGAGCTTGCGGCCATGCAGCACATGGCCGCTGATGCTGTAGGGGCGGCCGAGCAGGGCCGCGGCGCGGCCCATTTCGCCGGCGGCCAGCGCCTCGCGCACGGCCGAGCTCGACACGCGCAGGCCGTGCACCTCGTAGCTCTGCATGCGCGCCACGTCGATGCCGCACGCGTCGCCGGCGGCGTCGAGCAGGGCGTAGTCGCCAGCCCGCCTGGCGCCGAAGCGGAAGTCGTCGCCGACCAGCACGTAGCGCGCGCCGAGGCCGCGCAGCAGCACCTCGTCGATGAAGGCCTGCGGCGACAGCGCGGCCAGGCGCTCGTCGAAGCGCAGCACGACGCTCTGCTCGATGCCGCAGCGCTCGAGTTCGGCCAGCTTGTCGCGCAGGGTGGCGATGCGTGCCGGCGCTTCGGCGCTGCGGCCCGCGGACCGGGCCTGGCCTGCGAAGAAGTCGCGCGGGTGCGGCTCGAACGTCAGCACGCAGGCCGGCACGCCGCGGTGGCGGGCCTCGTTGATCAGCAGCGCGAGCATCGCCTGGTGGCCGCGGTGCACGCCGTCGAAGTTGCCTATCGTGACGGCACAGGTGCGCGCGATGTCGGGGTGGTGGATGCCGCGGAATACTCGCATGGCGGCGGATTATCGCGGCGCGAACAGGCGTTCGCGCTCGACGCCCTCGAGCCAGCGCCACTGGCCCGGTGCGAGGCCGGCGTCCAGTGCCACGCCGCCGATGGCGCTGCGGTGCAGTCCTTCGACGCGGTTGCCGACCGCGGCGACCATGCGCTTGACCTGGTGGTAGCGGCCTTCGGTGAGGGTCAGGCGCAGCGTGCGCTCGCCGCTGGCCGCACAGGCCACGGCGCGCACCGGTTGCGGGTCGTCGTCGAGCACCACGCCGGCCAGCAGGTGCGCCACAGTGTCGGCCGCCAGGGCGTGTTTGCACGTCACTTCGTAGACCTTATGCACATGCTGCTTCGGCGATGTGAGGCGGTGGATCAGCGCACCGTCGTCTGTCAGCAGCAGCAGGCCCGTGGTGTCGGCGTCGAGCCGGCCCACGGGTTGCACGCCGCGCTCGCGCAGCGGCGCGGGCAGCAAGCTCAGCACGCTCGGGTGGTGGCGTGGCTTGGCCGAGCACTCAAAGTCCAGCGGCTTGTGCAGCAGCACGAGCGCCTGCGCGTGGTAGGGCCAGGGCTGGCCACGCACGCTGAATGCCAGGCCTTCGGTGGCGACGCTCGCCTGCGAGTCGTCCAGCGTCACGCCGCCGATCTGCACCTGGCCGTCGGCAATCAGCGCCGCGCAGTGGCGCCGCGTGCCGAAGCCCTGGCTGTACAGGATTTGCGACAGTGGCAGCGTCTCGGCCACTCAAACGACGCCACCCAAGTCGCGCGCTGCAGGCCAGCCGGGCAGACCGGTGGCGTGGTGGATCGCGCTGATGACCGCGCGCGCCGTCACTTCGGCGGCCAGCGCGCCGATCAGCGTCAACGAGCCCGCCTGGCCGCTGGCGCCGGTGGCCAGGGCGAACAGCGTGTCGCCGTCGTAGGGCGTGTGGATCGGGTTGATGCAGCGCGCCAGGCCGTCGTGCGCCATGCTGGCCAGCTTGCGGCATTGCGCCTTGTCGAGTTGCGCATCGGTGGCGATGACGCCGATCGTGGTCGACATGCCGGCCTGCAAGCGCAGCGGCAGCTCGCCGCGCGCCAGCGCCGCTGCGGTGTGCAGCAGGTGGTGGCTGTCGGCGCCGGTGCGTGCGCCGGCCAGCACGCTGGCGTCGGCCGGGTCGAACACGTCGCCGCTCGCGTTCACCGCCACCAGCGCGGCCACCGTGATCGCGCCGACGCGGATCGACGCGCTGCCAATGCCGCCCTTCATGGCGCGTTCGATGCCGAACAGCTTGCCGACCGTCGCGCCGGCGCCGGCACCGACATTGCCCTGTGCCGGCCTGGCCGGGGACGCGGCCAGGCAGGCCGCGTAGCCGGCCGCGGCATCGGGCCGGATCGACAGGTCGCCGTGCCAGAGGTCGAACAGCACCGCCGCGGGCACGATCGGCACGCGCACGTTGCCCACCGCAAAGCCGTGGCCGCGTTCTTCGAGCCAGCGCATCACGCCGCCGGCGGCATCGAGGCCGAAGGCACTGCCGCCGGTGAGCAGCACCGCGTGAACGCGATCGACGAGGTTCTCGGCCAGCAGCAGATCGGTCTCGCGCGTGCCGGGCGCGCCGCCGCGCACATCGGCGCCGGCCACTGCGCCGGCCGGGCACAGCACCACGCTGCAGCCGGTGGCGCGCGCCGGATGCGTGAAGTGGCCCACCGTGAGGCCGGCCACATCGGTGAGGGCGTCGTGCAGCGGCGGGGCGAACCCTGGGCCGCTCATGTGAACACCCCGGCCGTGTCCTGCATGCGCTCGCTGACCTCGCCGAGGTGGTGCAGGGTGTCGCCGTAGCTCATCTCGAGCATCGTCAGGCGCTTGAAGCAGTGGCTGGCAATGTACTCGTCGGTGACGCCGATGCCGCCATGCAACTGGATGCATTGCTGGCCGACGAAGCGCATCGAGTTCCCCAGTTGCAGCTTGGCCTGCGACAGCGCGCGGCGGCGTTGCGGCGCGGCCTGGCCGAGCTTCAGGGTCGCGTAGTAGCTCATCGAGCGTGCCAGTTCGAGCTGCATCTTGACGTCGGCGATGCGATGCCGCAGGGCCTGGAAGCTGGCGATCGGCACGCCGAACTGCTTGCGTGTGTTCATGTACTCGACCGTGATCGCGAGCAGTTTGTCCATCAGGCCGACGGCCTCGGCGCAGGCCGCGGCGATGCCGATATCGACGGCGTGCTCGAGCGCGGCTGCGGTGTCGCCGAGCACCCGTTGCGCCGGCGCGGCAGCCAGCGTGATGTCGGCCGCCCGCGCGCCGTCTTGCGTCGGGTAGCCGCGCACCGCGCAGCGGCCGCGCTCGACCAGGAACAGGCCGATCGGCGCGACCGCATGGGGGCCGACGCGCGCCGGCACGAGAAACGCATCGGCCTCGTCGCCGGCCGGGACCAGACTCTTGTGACCGGCGAGTGACCAGCCGTCTACCCCCTGGGTGGCGATCGTCGACACCGCATCGAGGCGGTAGCGTGCACCGCGCTCCTGGTGCGCGAGCACGACCAAGGCCGAACCATCGGCGACACGCGGCAACCACGCGGCCTGCAGGGCGGCGTCGCCGCGAGCGAGCAAGGTCGGTGCGACCAGTGCCGCGGCGGCGTACGGCGCGTTGACCAAACCGCGGCCGAGTTCTTCCATCACTACCATCGCCTCGACCGCGCCGAAGCCCAGGCCACCGTGATCGGGGGACACGGCCAGGCCCGTGAGGCCCAGGTCGGCGAGCTCGGTGTAGACCGCGCGCGTTGCGCCGCCGGCCCGGGTCAGCGCATGGCGGCGCTCGAACGCGAAGCCCTTTTCAACCCAGCGCTGGACGGCGTCGCGCAGCGAAACCTGGTCGTCGGTGAATTCGAAGTCCATCGTCAGCTCCCGAGGACCGTCTGCGCGACGATATTGCGTTGCACTTCGTTCGATCCACCATAGATCGTCGTCTTGCGGTAGTTGAAGTAGGTCGCCGCCAGCGGCGCACAGTGCGCGGCGCCGACGTGATCGCCCTGCCAGCCGGCCGCCATCGCCTCGCGGATGTTGGGCAGCGCAAAGGGCCCGGCGGCCTGAATCATCAGCTCGCTGTAGCGCTGCTGGATTTCGCTGCCGCGAATCTTCAGCAGGCCGGCGACGTCCAGGCTCTGCTTGCCGCTCTTTTCCGCGCACAGCACGCGCAGCACCATCATCTCCAGCGCCACGACGTCGACTTCGAGCAGCGCGATCTGGTCGCGAAAGCGCCGGTCGTCCCACAGCCCTTCGGCCTTGGCGATGCGCTTCAAGCGCTCCAGCTCGCGCTTGGCGCGGTTCACGTCGGCGATGTTGGTGCGCTCGTGCGACAGCAGGTGCTTGGCATAGGTCCAGCCCTTGTTCTCCTCGCCGACCAACTGATCGACCGGGACTTCGACGTTGTCGAACCAGACCTCGTTCACCTCGTGCCCGCCGTCGAGCATGATGATCGGGCGCACGCTGACGCCGGGCGTCTTCATGTCGATCAGCAGGAACGAGATGCCGGTCTGCGGCTTGCCGTCGTTGCTGGTGCGCACCAGGCAGAAGATCCAATCGCCGTACTGGGCGAGCGTGGTCCAGGCCTTCTGGCCGTTGACGATGTAGTAGTCGCCGCGGCGCACGGCCTTGCATTGGAGCGACGCCAGGTCGGAGCCCGAACCCGGCTCGCTGTAGCCCTGGCTCCACCAGACCTGGCCGCTGGCGATGCCGGGCAGGAAGCGCCGCTGCTGCTCGGGCGTGCCGAAGGCCATGATCACCGGGGCCACCATCACCGGGCCGAACGGGATCACGCGGGGTGCGCCGGCCTGTGCGCATTCCTCTTCGAACAGGTGGCGCTGCACGGCGTTCCAGCCCGGCCCTCCGAACGCTTTCGGCCAGCCCCAGCCGAGCCAGCCTTGTTGGCCGAGAATCCGGGCCCAGCGCTGGTGATCCTCGCGCGTCAGGTGCAGCGCGTGGTGCACCTTGTGGCTGATGTCTGCGGGCAGGTTGGCCGCCACCCAGTCGCGGATGTGATGGCGGAAGGCGGTTTCTTCGGCGGTGAAGCTCAGGTCCATGGGGAGGCTCGGTGGCTGCGCCGTGCGTTTTAGCACGATCGCTCGCGGCAGTGCCGTCGCAGCGGCGACACGCCGGGGTTTCGATAATCGGCGCCATGAACGATACCGCCACCACCCTCGGTGACGCCCAACGCATGCGCCACGCCGACCGTGACTGGCTGTCGCTGGCGCTGATGCAGTCGCGCAACCAGACACTCGCCTGGCTGGCACTGTTCGAGCGCCACTGCGACGCGCGCGCGCCGCAACCAGCCGCGTTCTTCGAGCCCGCGCTGTGGCTGGCCGGGCATGCCGGTTGGCGCCAGGAGCGCTGGATCGCGCGCAACGTGCAGCGCGGCCGCGGCCCTGCGGCCGAACCCGAGCGCGCAGCGCTGGCGTCGATCGACCCCAACGCCGACAGATGGTGGTCCGACGCCGCGCTCGCCGATCGCGTGCGTTGGTCGGCCGCCCCGCCGTCGTTCGAAGCGACACGGGCCTACCTGGCCGAAACGCTGGATGTCACGCTCGACCTGCTGCACGGCACGGCTGCTGACGACGACGGATTGCATTTCTACCGCGCCGCGCTGTTCGACGAAGACGCCTTGCTGCGCCGCTTCGTCGCCCTGGCGCAGGCACTGCGTATCGAGGCCGCGGCCGCGCGGCTGCCCGAGCGGCGCCTGCATGCGCTGCGCGAGCCGCTGGTTTTTGCGGCCCAGCGCTGGCCGCTCGGCTCGCCGCGGGGCGGCTACGTGCCCGCCAACGAACAGTGGGCGCACGAGGAAGCGGTGCCGGCCTTCGAGGTCGACGCGCAGGCGGTGGTGTGGTCGCAGTACGCCGAGTTCGTCGAGGACGGCGGCTGCGACGAGGCGCGCTGGTGGAGCGCGGCGGGCTGGGCCTGGTTGCAGCAGACCGAGCGGCGCACGCCGCGCGATGTCGAACAACTGCGCCATGGCGTCTTGCTGCGCCGCTTTGGTCGGCTGCAACGCGCGCCGGCCGTCGAGCCGGTTTCGATGGTGGCGTGGTTCGAGGCCGACGCCTGGTGCCGCTGGGCCGGACGCCGACTGCCGACCGAGATCGAGTGGGAGCTGGCCGCCAGCCGCGGCTTGTCGCGCGGCTTCGTCTGGGGCGAGGTCGCCGAGTGGGTGGCGGGCCACGCCCGGCCGTGGCCCGGCGGCGCGCGCGTGCCTGACCCGACGGCTCACGTGCAGCGCGGTGCGGCCTGGTTCGAGCCGCGGCGGCTGGCGCACCCGAAGGCGCGCCGTTTCGTCGCCGCCGAGCGCGACGAGGGCTTCGCCGGCTTTCGTAGCTGCGCGCCGTGACGGCGGTCAGTCGGCCTTGGCCACCGCGTCGGCGCATCGGCGGTCCAGTGCGGCGGTGCGATGCGGCGGCTGTCTAGCGGGCTCCGATCAACAGCGACAATCTGCGCCGACGACAGCGCAAGCCCCGGTCGATGATCCACTACCGCATCGAGCTGCATGATCTGCACGCTCACCAGTACCGCGTCACGCTCACCGTGCCGCAGCCCGCTGCCGGGCAGCGCGTCAGCCTGCCGGTCTGGATTCCCGGCAGCTACATGGTGCGCGAGTTCGGCCGCCACCTCTCAAAGCTCGAGGCGCGGCAGGGCCGCCACGCCGTGCCCCTGCAACAGCTCGACAAGACCAGTTGGCTGGCGGCGTGCAGCGGCCACGCCGCGCTGACGCTGCGCTACCTCGTCTATGCCTTCGACACCTCCGTGCGCGCTGCCTTCCTCGACGCGGTGCGCGGCTTCTTCAACGGCACCAGCCTGTGCCTGCGTGTCGAGGGCCGCGAGGCCGAGCCGCACGGCCTCACGCTCGGCGCCTTGCCGCGCGGTTGGTCGGTGGCCAGTGCGATGCCCGCTGACGGCACGAGGCGCTTCGTCGCTGCCGACTACGACGAACTGGTCGACCACCCCTTCGAGCTCGGCCGCTTCTGGCGCGGCACGTTCGACGCCGCCGGTGTGGCCCACGAGTTCGTCGTCGCCGGCGCCTGGCCGGGGCTGGACGGCGAGCGTCTGCTGGCCGACACGCGCCGCCTGTGCGAAACACAGATCGCCTTTTGGCATGGCAAGCGCAAACCCAAAGCGCCATTCGGCCGCTTCCTGTTCCTGCTCAACGCGGTGGACGACGGCTACGGCGGCCTCGAGCACCGCGCCAGCACGGCGCTGATCGCTGCCCGCCGCGACCTGCCGCGGCTCGAGCCGGGCGCCGCAACCAGCGCGAGCGAGGGCTACAGCACCCTGCTCGGGCTGATCTCGCACGAGTACTTTCACAACTGGAACGTCAAGCGCCTGAAGCCGCGCGAGCTGGCGCGCATCGACTACGCCCGCGAGAACCACACCGCGCTGTTGTGGTTCTTCGAGGGGTTCACGTCCTATTACGACGACCTGCTGCTGCTGCGCGCCGGCCTGATCGATGCACCGCGCTACCTGGGCCTCGTCGCCAAGACGATCAACGGCGTGGCCGCCACGCCCGGCCGCCAGGTGCAAAGCGTGGCCGCGGCGAGCTTCGACGCCTGGGTCAAGTACTACCGCAGCGACGAGAACACGGCCAACGCCACGGTCAGCTACTACAGCAAGGGCTCGCTGGTGGCGCTGGCGCTGGACCTCACGCTGCGCAAGGAGCGCCGCGGCACGCTCGACGACGTGATGCGGCGCCTGTGGCAGCGCAGCCGCGGCGGGCCGATCGACGAGGCCGACATCGCCGCCGCCCTGCGCGAGGTCGGTGGCCGCGCCTACGGCAAGGAGCTCGCCGCCTGGGTCCACGCTACCGACGATCTGCCCTTGGCCGCGCTGCTCGACGCCGCCGGCGTGGCCCAGCGGCGCAGCCCGGCCGCGTTCAGCGTGGCGCTCGGGCTGCGCCTGTCCGAAGGCGTGGTCAGCGGCGTGCAGGTCAAGACGGTGCTGGCCGGCAGCGCCGCGGCCAAGGCGGGCGTGTCGGCGGGCGATGAGCTGCTGGGCGTCGATGGCTGGCGCATCCGCCGGCTCGACGACGCGCAGCAATGGCTCGTCGCCGGCCAGCCCTTCGAGCTGCTGCTGTCGCGCGACCAGCGTGTGCTGGCGCTCGTCGTGCAGCCCGAGGCCGCAGCGCAGGCGACGCTGGCCCTGGACTTGGCCGACAAGCCGGCCAGCGCAGCAGCGTCCCTGCGGCGCGGCTGGCTCGGCGTGTAGGCTGGGCCCGCCGTTTGGTGATGAGCGCAAGCACGCTGGCCCTGTCGGAACGGCCCGGCCCCGCAGCGGCCCGCCCGCGCCGGGCGCGGTGGGTGCTCTGGTGGCTGCTGCTCGGCGCGGTGGTGATCGGGCACGCCGTGGCGACACTGTGGCTGCAGGAGAACCTGGTGGGTTGGGGCGACGGCAACAAGCTGATGCCTGCGCGCATCGAGGTGGCGTACGTGCTGGCCCTGGCGCCTGCCGCGCCGCCCGCTGCGCCGCCCGCCACGGCGCGAGTGACCAGAAAGCCGGCCCGAGCCCGCGCCGCCCTGCCGGCTGCGTCTGCGCCCGGTGTCCAAGCGCCTGTGTCCGTGCCCGAGCCGCCGCCGGTGATCGAAGCGCTTGTCGAGCCCCAGGTGACACCGCCGAGCGCACCCGATGCGGTGGCTGCGGCGAGTGCGCCGACGGCAGTTGCCGAGGCGGCCTCGGCCACCGCGCCCGTGGCAGCGGCATCGGCGCTGTCGGCGGCCGTCGCAGCCTTCGAGTGGCCACCCTCGACGCGCTTGAACTACGTGCTCTCCGGCAACTACCGCGGCGAAGTGCATGGCAGTGCGCGCGTGCAATGGGTGCGCCTGGGCTCGCACTACCAGGTGCACCTGGACATCGCGATCGGTCCCAGCTTCGCGCCCTTGATTTCGCGTCGCATGACCAGCGATGGTCAGCTCGGCGAACAGGGCCTGGTGCCCGGCCGCTATGACGAATTGACACGCCTGCCGTTCCAGCAGCCGCGCCGCGCGACCGTGTTGTTCACCCCTGAGCAGGTGACGCTGGCCAACGGCAGCCAGCAGGAGGCGCTGCCGGGCATGCAGGACACGGCCAGCCAGTTCGTGCAACTGACCTGGCTGTTCACGACGCAGCCCGAGTTGCTGCGCGCAGGCAACACGGTGAGCGTGCCGCTGGCGCTGCCGCGGCGCACAGGCCGCTGGATCTACGACGTCATTGGCCAGGAGCGGCTGGCCACGCCGATCGGCGAGCTCGACACTTTCCACCTGAAGCCGCGGCTGGGTGAACGCCGGCCGGGCAACGAGCTGAGTGCGGAGGTCTGGTTCGCGCCGACGCTGCAGTACCTGCCGGTGCGCATCCGCATCCAGCAGGACAGCGAGACCTTCATCGACCTGCTGCTCGACGCCGCGCCGCTGCAGGCGGCGCCCAACACGCCAGGCTCGGCGCCGCGTTGACTACGCGTCGGGCGGGGTCAGGAAACGCGCCCCGAAGGCGTCGCCACTCGCGTTGCCGCGCAGTCTGCGCAGCATCTCGGTGGCCTGCAGGAGCAGCGGTTGCATCTCGGCGCTCGCCGTTGCCCGCTCGATCTTGAGGGCCAGCGCCTCGGCAAGCGGACCGATCTGGTGGTTGAGCTCGCGCACGGCATCGCGCCGCAGCGACTCGAACGGGACACTGCCGCTGCTGCCACTGCTTCGCGCGGCCACCGCCTCGCGCTCGGCCTGACGTTCGGCCGGACGCTCGGCCAGCGTCGTCACCACTTCGATGAAGCCGTCGGCCAGCAGGCTGGCCAGCGTGGGGGCGGGATCGGCCAGGATCAACCGCGCCAACTCGTCGTCCGACTTGCGGCCATCGACCAGGATCAGCGCGCTTCGCAGCCGCGGCACCAGGCGGTGGGCCCGCGTCTCGATCTCGGCGACGCCTTTCTCGGTCTTGCGGTAGACGGTGCTCATTGCGCACGCACGAAAGCGCCAAGGGTTGTTGCGTTCATCGGGGGAGGCGCCTGCGTCATCGAGAATTGTGCGCCTGCACACGTATAGTGGCTGCATCGAACCCTGCAAACCACGGAAACCCCAAGCGATGGACTACGAATGCCTCCTCACCGCGCGCCGCGACAACGCGGCCGGCGCGCTGGCCACCGGCCTGATCACACTGAACCGCCCCAAGCAGATGAACGCGTTGAATGACCGCCTGATGGACGAACTGGGTCACGCGTTGCAGGTCTTCGACGCCGACGCGACGATCGGCTGCGTCGTGATCACCGGCAGCGACAAGGCCTTCGCCGCCGGCGCCGACATCGGCGCCATGGCCGACTACAGCTACATGGACGCCTACCTCGGCAACTACATCACCCGCAATTGGGAGGCGTTGAAGAATGTGCGCAAACCGGTGATTGCCGCCGTGGCCGGCTTCGCACTCGGGGGTGGCTGCGAACTGGCGATGGCCTGCGACTTCATCATCGCCGCCGATACGGCCCGCTTCGGTCAGCCCGAAATCAAGCTCGGCATCATCCCCGGCGCGGGCGGCACGCAGCGCCTGCCGCGCGCGGTGGGCAAGAGCAAGGCCATGGACATGGTGCTGACGGCCCGCATGATGGATGCCGCCGAAGCCGAACGTGCCGGGCTGGTCAGCCGCGTGGTCGCCGCCGACAAGCTGGTCGACGAAGCCTTGGCCGCCGCGGCTGCCATCTGCGGCTTCGGCCTGCCCAGCGTGATGATGGCCAAGCAGTGCGTCAACCGTGCTTTCGAGTCCGGGCTGGCCGAGGGCGTGAGCTACGAGCGCGGCGTGTTTCACTCGCTGTTCGCCACCGAAGACCAGAAGGAAGGTATGGCGGCATTCGTCGGCAAACGCAAGCCGGTGTTCAAGCACCGCTGACGATCGCCACCGTCAGGCGCCGTGCTTGTCGCGCTCCGAGGTGAAGCTGTCGGCGTAGAACGCCTCTTCCGGCAGGCCGCATTGCGCGGCGAAATCGTGCCTGGCCGCATCGACCATCACCGGCACCCCGCAGGCATACACGTCGTGGCCCGACAGATCGGGCAGGTCGGCCATCACCGCCTGGTGCACGAAGCCGGTGCGGCCGTGCCAGCCGTCCTCGGGCCCGGCGTCGGACAGCACCGGGATGTAGCGCATGTTGGGCATCGATGCGGCGGCGGCCTGCGCCCAGTCGTGCTGGTACAGATCGGCCTTGGTGCGGCAACCCCAGTACAGAACGGCCGGCCGCGCGATGGCCTGCGCCTTCATGTGTTCGATGATGGCCTTGATCGGCGCGAAGCCGGTGCCCGAGGCCAAGAACACGATCGGTCGCTGGATCGGTTTGGCGCTGTCTTCGCGCAGGAAGAAGCTGCCGAACGGGCCTTCCAGGCGCAGGATGTCCTTCTCCTTCATCGCGCCGAAGACTTGGTCGGTGAACTTGCCGCCGGGCATGTGACGCAGGTGCAGCTCGATCGCCGGTGGGCTGCCCAGGTGCTCGGGCGCGTTGGCCATCGAGTAGCTGCGCCGCGCGCCGTCGCGCAAGATGAATTCCACGTACTGGCCGGCGCGGTACTTGAAGGCCACGCTGGCCGGCAGTTGCAGCTTCATTACCACCACGTCGGGGGCCGGGCGGGCGAGGCTGGCCACACGCGCGGGCATTTTCAGTGGCGGGTACTCGCCAGCCCCGGCCACCGTGCGGGCCTGGACCACGCAGTCGGTCTGCGGCGTCGCGCAGCAGGTCAGGATCCAGCCCGCATCCTGCTCGGGGGCCGACAGGGCCTTGGCCTGGTGCGCGCCGTGGAGCACCCGGCCTTCGATCAGGCGGCTCTTGCACGAGCCGCACGCGCCGTCGCGGCAGCCATAGGGCAGGCCGATGCCCGAGCGGATGGCGGCCGGCAGAATGGCTTCATCGCGCGCCACGTCGAACGTGAGGCCGGCGGGCTGAACGCAGACTTTGAAGGTCATGGGCTGGGACGAGCGGGGCTTCTACACTGGCCGGAATTGTGCCCGCTGGTCCTTGACCACCCTGTTGCCACTGATGTTGCCTCTGTCGCGCGCTCGCCGCCCCGTGTTGCTGATCGTCGGTTGCGGCGACATCGGCCTGCGGGTGCTGCGCCTCGTGCGTGCGCGCTATCGCGTGCTGGCGCTGACCTCGTCACCGGTGCGGGTGCCGGACTTGCGCGCGGCCGGTGCGCTGCCCCTGCTGGGTGACCTCGACGATGCGGTTTCGCTCGGTCGGCTGGCGGCGCTGGCCGACAGCGTGTTGCACCTGGCGCCACCGCCGGGCCAGGGCCGAACCGACCCGCGAACGCATGCGCTGTTGCAGGCGCTGGCGCGCAGCCCGCGGGTGCGGTGCATCGTCTACGCCAGCACCAGCGGCGTCTATGGCGATGCCGGCGGCGAGCGCTTCGACGAAACCCGCGCGGTCAATCCGGCCACCGACCGTGGCCGCCGCCGTGTCGATGCCGAGGCCCGGCTGCGCCACCACGGCCGCGCGCACGGCGTGCGCGTGTGCGTGCTGCGGGTGCCGGGCATCTATGCGCTCGACCGCGATGGCGGCGACCCCAGACAGCGCGTGCGCCGCGGTACGCCATTGCTGGTTGCTGAGGACGATGTCTACACCAACCACATCCACGCCGATGACCTGGCGCGCGCCTGCGTGGCAGCGTTGTTGCGTGGCGCGCCGCAGCGTATCTACCATGCCAGCGATTGCAGCGAACTGAAGATGGGCGAGCACTTCGACGCCGTGGCTGACGCGTTCGACCTGCCCCGCGCGCCGCGACTGTCGCGCGACGCGGCCGCGCGTACGCTGTCGCCGCTGCAATTGAGTTTCCTGGCCGAATCTCGCCGGCTCGACAACCGCCGCCTGCGCCATGAGTTGCGCCTGCGCTTGCGCTACCCGACCCCGGCCGCGGCCTGGGCCGACTCAGCTTGACTTCGGCCGGCGCGGGCTAGATGCCGCTGGCGCGCTTGATCGACTGTGCGCGGTCGATGCTGCGCACGCCCACGCTCTGCCGCGCGCCGTCGCGCTCGATCTCCAGTGTCACGTCGCGTTCGGCCGGTCCGCCCGACCACAACCGCGTCCACAGCGTGTCGAGCGTGCTCACAGCCAATCCGTCGATGGCCACGATGCGGTCGCCGATCTGCAGCCCGGCCAGCTCGGCCGGGCTGTCTCCGGCCACGCGCACCACGTGCAACATGCCCGACTGTTCGACGCAGTTCACGCCGAGCCAGGCGCGGCGGCTGGCGCTGGACACGCCGCGCGTGCGCAACTCGGCCAGGATCGGTCGCAACAGATCGGTCGGCACGAACATGTTGCCGGGCTGCCTGGTCCCGTCGCCACGGGGTTCGCTGCGCGTGTCGGCCACCACCAGTGAACCGATGCCCACCAGCTCGCCGCGGCTGTTGAACAGCCCAGCGCCGCTGTGGTCGGTGCGCGGCGGCGCGGTGAACAGGGCATCGTCGATGCGGTATTCCCAATAGCCGGCAAAGCTGCGCCGCGACACCAGCCGCGCCATGCTGAGCTGCCCGCTGTCGCCGCCGCTGGCCACCAGCAGCGGCTCCTCGGTCGAGACGGCCCGCGAGCCGCCCAGCGGCGCGGGTGTGATGCGCAGCGGCGCGAGCGGCTGCAACAGGCCGAAGCCGGTGGCCAGGTCGTAGCCGACAACGCGCGCGGGCACGGCGCGCGCATCGTCCAGCACCAGTTGCACCTGGTCGGCTTCGAGCACCAGGTAGCCGATCGTCAGCACCAGTCCATCGGGGCCGATGACCACCCCCGAACCTTGCCGCAGCCGGCCGAGCGTTGCAATGGAGCGCGCGCCTTCGAGGGCCAACGCCTGCACGCCGACAACGGCCTGGCTGGCGCGTTCGAGCGCTCGCGATTGCGCTTCGAGTTCGGTTGGCGCCGTGGTCGGTGCCGACGGGGTTGCGGCAAAGGCGGCCAGGGCGGCCGAGGCCAGCCCCAGCCCGACACCCGCTGCCTGCCGAATGGTCATTCGCATCGCACACCTCCTGCGGCCAAGCCTCAGGATGCGCCAAGCTGGCGCGCTGTGCAATGGCCGCGTGCGCTGCGGGGCGATCAGCGGCGGCGGCCGAACGGCGCCTGGCCGCGCCAGTAGCGGATCATCAGGAAGCCGCCCAGCATGCCGCCGAGATGGGCGAAATGGGCGATGCCGCCGGGTCCCATCACGCCAAGAACCAATTCGAGCGTCCCGAAAATGGCGACGAAGAACTTGGCCTTCATCGGGATCGGCGGGATCAGCAACATGATCGTGCGGTTGGGGAAGAGCATGCCGAAGGCCAGCAGCAGGCCGTAGGTCGCACCCGACGCACCCACCGTCGGCACGCGCGAGCCGATCAGCAAGGTCCACAGCAGTTGCACGACTGCGGCGGCAATCGAGCTCGCGAGCAGGAACTGCATGTAGCGCTTGCCGCCCCACAGGCGCTCGATTTCGGCGCCGAACATCCACAGCGCCAGCATGTTGAAAAACAGGTGCAGCAAGTCGCCATGCAGGAACGCATAGCTCAGCGGCTGCCAGGGCATGAAGCGCCCGCTCTGCAGTGGCCACAACGCGAACAGCGTACCTAGCGGCAGCCACTGCTGCGCAGTGAACACGCCGACGCAAATCAGGATCAACGCTTTGGTGACCGGCGGCATGGGCGGCATGGGAGTTGATGTGGTGCCCGGGGCCGGACTCGAACCGGCACGCCTTGCGGCGAGGGATTTTGAGTCCCTTGCGTCTACCGATTTCGCCACCCGGGCGGGTCAGGAAGTGCACGCGGTAGCACGTGGGCGCGGATTATCACATGCACCCTGCAACGGTCTTTGGCCGCTGCGACAATCACCGCATGCCCGCCTACAAGACCCTCGAAGACGTGATCGGCGCCACGCCGCTGGTGCAGTTGCATCGCCTGCCCGGCGCCGGCAATGCGCAACGCGGCAACGCGATCCTGGGCAAGCTGGAAGGCAACAACCCGGCGGGTTCGGTGAAAGACCGGCCGGCGATGAGCATGATCCGCCGCGCCGAGGAGCGGGGCGAGATTGCGCCCGGCGACACCTTGATCGAAGCCACCTCGGGCAACACCGGCATCGCGCTGGCGATGGCCGCAGCGATCCGTGGTTATCGAATGCTGCTGATCATGCCGGAGGACTTGTCGATCGAACGTGCACAGACGATGAAGGCCTTCGGCGCCGAGCTGGTGCTGACACCGCGCTCGGGTGGCATGGAATACGCCCGCGACCTGGCCTTGCAGATGCAGGCCGATGGCAAGGGTCGCGTGCTCGACCAGTTCGCCAACGCCGACAACCCGCGCATCCACTACGAGAGCACCGGGCCGGAAGTCTGGAACGACACCGAGGGCCGCATCACGCACTTCGTCAGCGCAATGGGCACCACCGGCACCATCACCGGCGTGTCGCGTTTTCTGAAAGAGAAGAACCCGGCCGTGCGCATCGTCGGCGCGCAGCCGAGCGAAGGCTCGCGCATCCCGGGCATCCGCAAATGGGCCGAGGCCTACCTGCCGAAGATCTACGACGCGACCTTTGTCGACGAGATCGTGCTCGTCAGCCAGGCCGATGCCGAAGACATGGCGCGACGGCTGGCGCGCGAGGAGGGGCTGTTTGCCGGCATCTCGGCGGCGGGCGCGTGCTGCGTCGCGCTGCGGCTGGCCGAGCGGCTGGAGAACGCGACGATCGTGTTCGTCGTCTGCGACCGGGGCGACCGGTACCTGTCGACGGGCGTATTTCCGGTATGACGGGTTTCCGCTTCTGCCCGTGCTGCGCGGCGGCGCTGGCGCCGATCGAAATGGCAGAAGACGGCGGGCCGAAATCGCGCCTGCGCTGTGCAGACTGCGGTTTCACGCATTGGAACAACCCGACGCCGGTGCTGGCCGCGGTGGTCGAGTGCACCGACCGGGACGGTCAACTGCTGCTGGCACGCAACGTCGCGTGGCCGGGGCGGCGCTTTGCGCTGATCACCGGTTTCATGGAGGCCGGCGAGACCCCCGAGGCCGGCGTCGCGCGCGAGGTGGCCGAAGAAACAGCGCTGAAGGTCGATGCCCTGCAACTGATCGGTGTCTACGATTTTCAGCGCATGAACCAGGTGATCATTGCTTACCACGCGGCTGCCCGCGGCGAAGTGCGTTTGTCGCCCGAGCTGGCCGAGTACAAGTTGTTCGCGCTGCAGGACGTGAAGTGCTGGCCCGCCGGCACCGGCTATGCCCTGGCCGACTGGCTGAAGAGTCGCGGCCACGAGCCCCAGTTCATCGACTTCGCGGGGCGCGCCGAGACCGAACTTTGACCGCCACCTGAGCGTAACTCTGCGTGCGCATCGATCTTTGTCGATCGGCGGGGCAGGTTGACTGATTCAGTCCGAGCAGCCTGAAGGCCCTGTCCTGGATCGGCGTGGGCCGGGTCGTTGGGGGTGATCTTGGCCTAGGGGCAGGCTGCTGACCCAGTCCAGGCCCTGGGCCGTAGCCCGCATGAATGCTGGGCTACAGCCGGATCAGGGAGTCAAAGATCGGGCCAGTAAACAAGCGGAACCGACCGTCGCGGACGATGGGTTGCGGGGTTGGACGGCGCGATCGCAACTCACACGGCCAACAATTCCACCTCGAACACCAGGGTTGCATTCGGCGGAATCACGCCGCCCGCGCCGCGCGCGCCGTAGCCGAGATCGGGCGGGATGCGCAGCACGCGCGTGCCACCCACCTGCATGCCTTGCACGCCTTCGTCCCAGCCGCGGATCACCGAGCCGGCGCCGAGGTCGAACTTGAAGGGGTCGCCTCGGTCCTTGCTGGAGTCGAACTTGCGGCCGCGGCCGCTGTCGCTCGTCGGGTCGTGCAGCCAGCCGGTGTAGTGCACGGTGACTTCGCTGCCGGCCTGCGCGGTGACGCCGCTGCCGACGAGGGTGTCTTCGTAGTGCAGGCCGCTCGGGGTGGTGGTCATGGGCACGTGTGTCTTCGGGAGTGGATGGATGCGCAATGCTACACAGCCGCGTCGTGGCTTCGTATCCAGCGTTTGCGCCAGGCGCCCACCGCTGCGTGCAACCAGTCGGCGAGGCTGGCGCTGTCGGGCACTGTCACGTTCAGCACCACAGCGGCGGCGCGCAGGGCGGCCAGCGGCTGGCCCACGTCGATGGGCTGCGCGCCGTTGCTCTTGGAGAGCTTCTCGCCGCACGCGTCGCGCACCAGGGGCGTGTGCAGGTAGCGCGGCGTGGCCAGCCCCAGCAGGCGCTGAAGGTGGACTTGTCGCGCCGTGTTGTCGGCCAGGTCCTCACCGCGCACCACGTCGGTCACGCCCTGCTCGGCATCGTCTGCCACCGCTGCCAGTTGGTAGGCCCAGGGCCCGTCGGCACGTTGCAGCACGAAGTCGCCGACCGCGTGGGTCACGTCCTGGTGTTGGGCGCCCAGGCGCCGGTCGTGCCAGTCGATGAACACCGGCGCGTCGTCGCTGCCGCACACCAGCCGCCAGGCGCGCGCGGGCTTGCTGCCCAGGCCCGCGCGGCAGGTGCCGGGGTAGATGCGTTCGTTGCCGCGCGCGACAGGCAGGCCGAGCGCGGCGAGTTCGGTGCCGATGTCGCGGCGGGTGCAGCCGCAGGCGTAGGCCAGCCGCGCGTCGTGCAACTGGCGCAACGCGCGCTCATAGACTGCGCTGCGTTGCGATTGCCACACGGGCGGCGCGTCAGGTTCGAGTCCGAGCGCGGCGAGCTGCTGTGAAATCACCGCACCGGCGCCGGGCACGGTGCGCGGGCCGTCGACGTCTTCGAAGCGCAACAGCCAGCGCCCGCCGTGCGCGCGTGCATCGAGCCAACTGGCGAGTGCGGCAACGAGGGATCCGGCGTGCAGCGGCCCGCTGGGCGAGGGCGCGAACCGGCCTGTGTACACGGGGCCGCCGGTGGCGGCGCTGCCGCTGGTCAGCGCCATCAGTCCACGGCCTGCGGCAGGCCGGTGTGGCGCTCGAGCAGCGCCTTGCGCGTGGCCTCGCGCGCCAGTTGCTCGAGCCACCAGGCCAGCGCCAGGCCTTGCGGCGCCTTTTTCGGTTGTGGCGTGGCACCCTCGCGCCAGGCGTAGCCCATGCGCGCGCGCTGGCGCTTGCGTTGCACGGCCTTGACCACCAGGCGCCCGGCGCGGATGTGCTCGCGCGCCAGCGGTTCAGCCAAAAAGCCGCATCCCAGGCAGCGCAGTTGGGCCTCCACCTTGGCCTGCACGGAGGCCACCGTGAACACCTCCTGCCCGGGCAGCAGGTTGAAACTTCGCGGCTCGCGGCGGCGCGCCGAATCGGCCACCGCCACCGCGCGGTGGCGCAGCAGTTCATGGTCGGGGATCGCGCCGTCGTAGGCTGCCAGGGGGTGGTGCGGTGCCACCGCGAACACGAAATCCATTTCGCCGAGCGGGCGCAGTTCGATGCCCGACGGCGCGGCGCTGCCGTCGATGCCCACGCCGATGGCCAGATCGGCTTCGCCCGACAGCAGCGCTTCCCAGGTGCCGGCTAGCACCTCGGTGCGCAGGCGCAAGCGCGTGCCGGGGCCGGCTTGGGGCCGCTCGGCGTCAGGCCGCAGCGCATAGAAGGCTTCGCACAGCTCGAACAGCGTCAGGTGCGAGATCACGCCGTCGGCGGCCACCGCGAGTTGGGTTTCCCAGCCGCAGGACACGCGCTTGACGCGGTTGGCCACCGCGTCCATCTCGGCCAGCAGGCGGCGGCCTTCATTGAGCAGCTCTTCGCCGGCGGCCGTGAGACGGGCCTGGCCCGAGCGGCGGTCGAACAGCAGCACGTCGAGTGCGTCCTCCAAGTGGCGCACGCTGTAGGTCAGCGCCGACGGTACCTTGCCAAGCTCGCGCGCGGCCGCGGCGAAGCTGCCGCTGCGGGCGATGGTGTCCATCATCGCCAGGGCTTCGGGGGTCAGGGCATTGCGGGGCTCGGTCATGGCAGCTCGGCTGGGGTAGTTCATCTTATTTGAACGGGGCCTTCAAGGCTGGGCGCTGCCACGCAGGCCACGCGCCGCCTACAGTGATGGCATCGAAGGAACCCGCCCCATGCTGACCCTGCGCAAGTCCGAAGACCGCGGCTATGCCGACCACGGCTGGCTGAAGAGCCACCACAGCTTCTCGTTCGCCGACTACCACGACCCCGATCACATGGGCGTGGGCAACCTGCGCGTCATCAACGAAGACCGCATCGCCCCGGGCACCGGCTTCGGCACCCACAGCCACCGCGACATGGAGATCGTGAGCTACGTGCTCGACGGCGCGCTCGGCCACAAGGACAGCATCGGCAACGGCGCCACCATCGTGCCCGGCGAGGTGCAGCGCATGAGCGCGGGCCGCGGCATCGCGCACAGCGAGTTCAACCATGCCGCCGACCAGACCACGCACTTCCTGCAAATCTGGCTGCTGCCCAACCAGATCGGCATCGCGCCGGGCTACGAACAAAAGGCCTACGCCGAGGCCGACAAGCGCGGCCGGCTGCTTCTCGTGGCCTCGCCCGACGGCCCGAATCATGTTGCAGGCTCGGTGACGATCCATGCCGATGCGTCGATGTACGCAGGCCTGTTCGACGGCGCCGAGCATGCCGAGCTGTCGCTCGATGCCGGGCGCTTGGCCTACGTGCATGTCGTGCGCGGCGAGATCGAGGTCAACGCCCAGCGCCTGCGCGCCGGCGATGCGGCCAGGCTCGACGGCGAGCCACGCCTGGTGCTGGAGCACGGCGTGGCTGCCGAAGTGATTGTTTTCGACCTGGACCACTGAGTCGTTCAGTTTTCTGATCTCAACCGAAGGGATTTCCGAATGAGCAAGAACATCGTCATCGTCTATCACAGCGGCTACGGCCACACCCGAAAGATCGCCGAAGCGGTGGCGGCGGGCAGCCGCGGCGCGCTGCTGGCCATCGACGCCGAAGGCAACCTGCCCGAAGGCGGCTGGAAGCAACTTGCCGAAGCCGACGCCATCGTCTTCGGCTCGCCGACCTACATGGGCAGCGTGAGCTGGCAGTTCAAGAAGTTTGCCGATGCGTCGAGCAAGCCCTGGGCCACGCAGCAGTGGAAGGACAAGCTGGCGGCAGGCTTCACGAACTCGGCGTCGATGAACGGCGACAAGCTGTCGACCCTGCACTACTTCTTCACCCTGAGCCAGCAGCAGTCGATGCTGTGGGTCGGTACCGGGATGATGCCGTCCAACAGCAAGGCCGCGACGCGCAACGACATCAATTACGTGGCCTCGTCCTCGGGCCTGATGACGTCCACGCCCTCGGACGCGTCGCCCGACGAGATGGTGCCGGGCGATATCGAAACCGCGAAGAAGTTCGGACTGCGCGTGGCCGAGGCCACCGCGTTGCTGACACCCCGCCGCAGCCCGATTCCGACCCCCGAACCCGAAGGAGAGATTGCATGAACCCGCAAGCCGTTCCCGCCCTGATCGCCCGCATCCTGCTGGCGCTGATGTTCCTGCTCGCCGGGATCGGTAAATTCACCGGCCTCGAAGGCACGGCCGGCTACATCGCCAGTGCCGGCCTGCCGATGCCCAAGCTGCTCGCGCTGGGCGCCGGGTTGGTCGAGGTGCTGGGTTCGGTGCTGCTGATCGTCGGCTGGCAGGCGCGTTGGGCCGCGCTGGCTCTGGCCGCGTTCACCCTGTTGGCCACACTCTTCTTTCACAATTTCTGGACCCTGCCGGCCGACCAGCAAATGATGCAGCAACTGATGTTCATGAAAAACCTGTCCATCATCGGCGGCCTGCTGGCGGTGTTCGCCTTCGGCGCCGGCAGCATCAGCCTCGACCAGCGCCGCGCCGCGGCATAGCGGCTGTCGAGTTCACCCGGCCCGCTGGGCGGCCTGCGCGCGATGAATTTCCTGCGCCAGTACCTGCAGATGGCGTTCGCCATGCTCGTGCAGCCGCAACAGCAGGCGCTGGGCCGCGCGCACGAGGCCTTTGCCGCCGACGGCAGCCTGGCCGATGCGAAAGCTGCCGCCACGCTCGCCGGCGTGGTGCAGGCCTTGCTGCGCCTGGCGGCGTCGCAACGCAGCGCCGGCTGACCCACCGCGCCGGCGGCGTGGTCGGGCTGGCACAAGCTGCGCGGCGGCCATAATCGCCGTTTTTCCGGTACCCCTCTTTCCTTCAACCCCTCGAGGAGAACCCATGATCGACCCGAAGAAGCGCAACACACTGCGACTGGTGGGCCTGGCGGCAACGGCCGCCACTCTCGTCGCCTGCGGCAAGAAGGAAGAGGCGCCGCAGGCCGCCGCGCCCGCCGCCTCGCCGATGCAAGCGTCGGCCGCGGCGCCGAAAGCCGAGCCGCTGAAGATTGCGTTTGCCTACGTCGGCCCGGTCGGCGATGCCGGCTGGACCTATGCCCACGACCTCGGCCGCAAGGCCATCGAAGCCGAGTTCGGCGACAAGGTCAAGACCAGCTACGTCGAGAACGTGCCCGAAGCGGCCGACGCCGAGCGCGTGATCCGGCAGATGGTCAGCGAGGGCAACAAGCTGATTTTCGGCACCACCTTCGGCTACATGGACCCAATGATGAAGGTCGCGGCCGACGAGAAGGGCGTCAAGTTCGAGCATGCCACCGGCTTCAAGACCGGCGAGAACATGCGCACCTACGACAGCCGCACCTACGAAGCCGCGTACCTGGCGGGCATCGTGGCCGGCGCCGCGACCAAGAGCCACACGCTGGGCGTGGTCGGCTCGATCCCGATTCCCGAGGTCATCCGCAACATCAACAGCTTCACCCTCGGCGCGCAGAGCGTGAACCCGAAGGTCAAGACCAAGGTGGTGTGGATCGGAAAGTGGTTCGACCCGCCGAAAGAGGGTGAAGCGGCGCAGAGCCTGATCAACCAGGGCGCCGACGTGCTGTTCCAGAACACCGATTCGAGCGCGGTGCTGCAAACCGCCGAGAAGAATAAGAAGCTGGCCTTCGGCTGGGACAGCGACATGAGCGCCTACGCCAAGGAAGCGCACCTGGCCTCGGCCATCATCAACTGGGGCCCGTACTACAAGAAGGCGGTGAAGGACGCGCTCGACGGCAACTGGAAGACGCACCAGCAATGGTGGGGCGTCAAGGAAGGCGCGATCGACATCGTCTCGATCAGCGACAAGGTGTCGGCCGAGACCAAGGCCGCGGTCGAGAAGGCCAAGGCCGGCCTGAAGGACGGCAGCTTCCACCCCTGGAAGGGCCCGGTCGTCGACCAGGCCGGCAAGACCGTGGTCGAGAAGGACAAGACGCCGGACGACAAGTTCATGCTCGGCATCAACTTCTACGTCAAGGGCGTCGACGGCAAGGTACCGTCGGGCGAGAAGAAGTAAGTGACCCACCCCCGGAGCGGCCTTCGGCCGCACCCCCTCGAGGGGGCAACGCCAGCGGACCGGCAAAGCCGGATCCGCGGCGTTCGCCGGGAAATATTCCGGGCCGCCGCGGGCAACCTCGGCGGCCTTTTGCATTCATCGCCATGAACACCATCGATTTCGACCGCATCCCGCGCGAGCGCCTGCCGGTCCTGCTGCGCACGATGCTCAAGGCCGAGCTGCACATCCACATCGAAGGCTCGCTCGAACCCGAGCTGATTTTCGAGCTGGCGGCGCGCAACGGGGTGGCGCTGCCGTACCCGAGCGTGGAGGCGCTGCGCGCGGCCTACGCCTTCACCGACTTGCAGAGCTTTCTCGACCTGTACTACGCCGGTGCGGCGGTGTTGCGCACCGAGCGCGATTTCTTCGACATGGCCTTGGCCTACCTCGAACGCGCCGCCGCCGACAACGTGCTGCGCGCCGAAATCTTTTTCGACCCGCAGACCCACACCGAGCGTCGGGTGCCCATCGGCTCGGTGATCCTCGGCCTGGCCCACGCCTGCCGCCGCGCCCATGCCGAGTGGGGCGTGAGCGCCAAGTTGATCCTGTGCTTCCTGCGCCACCTCAGCGAAGGCGAGGCGCTGGCCACGCTCGACGCCGCGCTGCCGTGGCGCGAGCATTTCATCGGCGTCGGCCTGGACAGCAGCGAGCGCGGTCACCCGCCGGAAAAGTTTGCGCGCGTGTTCGCCCGCGCGCGCGAACTCGGCCTGCACATCGTCGCCCATGCCGGCGAGGAAGGACCGCCGGCCTATGTCGAAAGCGCGCTCGACGTGTTGACGGACGAGCGCATCGACCATGGCGTACGCGCCCTCGAATCGCTGCCGCTGGCGGCCCGGCTCGCGCGCGAGCACATGCCGCTCACGGTGTGCCCGCTGTCCAACGTCAAGCTGTGCGTGTTCCCCACGCTGGCAGAGCACAACTTGCCGGCGCTGCTGGCCGCCGGCCTGTGCGCCACGATCAACAGCGACGACCCGGCCTACTTCGGCGGCTACGTCAACGACAACTTCGTACAGACCTTCGCCGCGCTGCCCGTGCTCGGCGCGCGCGAGGCCTACACGCTGGCGCGCAACAGCTTCGAGGCCAGCTTCGCTAGCGCGGCGGAAAAGTCGCGCTGGATCGCGGCGCTCGACGCGCAGTTCCGGCGCGAGGCCGGCGCAAGCTGATCAGGCGCGCGGGCCGCCCTTCATCGCGTCGCCCATTGCCTGTCGCCGACTCGGCGCAATGTCTCAGATTGAAGTTGGACTTGACCCTGTTGCGCAGACGGTTTGGGACTCGATTCTCAAGTCGGGGTGATGAGCGACGGTGCAGGGTTATCCACCGGCGGCGTGGCGCCGGCCACGCAAACGCCGACGGTGGGTAACCCGTGCGCAGCGCGCCGTGAAAGGCCGCTCCACGATGAACAAGGCGCAGTTGGAGCAAGCGCTGCAGCGCTGAGCGCGCCCGGCCGCAGGAACTGCGCGCCGCGGTTGAACCGGCGAGATGCGACAGCTTGCTGCCCTGGAGGCGCGTGAAGTGGGCCTGTGGATCGGCCAGCAGGGTGTCGACGCAGGCGCGCTGGTCAATCCCGCGCCGGGCGTCCGATGGCAGGATGCCGCGCCTCAGTTCCAGCTAAGTTCGCTGTCGCACAGACGCCGGCAGCACGTCGACCCAACATCACTTCGACGGAACAGATTCCGACGCTTGCACTTCTGGAGAACTCATGAACACGTTGCGTGCCCTGGCTTTTGGTGCGGTGTCCCTGTTGGCCAGCGGCGCCGCATTGGCGCAGAGCGGCAACATGATGGGCGGTGGCCCGTGGGGCAGCGGCTGGATGGGCGGATACGGCGGGATATGGATGCCGGTCCTGCTTGTCGCCGTGGTGGTCGGCATCGTGGTGTTGGTCGTCAGGCGCAAGTGAACTTTCGCTCGGCGGATCGTCGCCGTAGTTTTGCCAAACACCGCGCCGTCACGGTGACGCTGGTGGCATGGGTGTTCGCGCTGATGGCGGGCATCGCCAACGCCTGTGTGCCGCATGATCGCGACCCGGGCCGTGACGGGCAGGCGCAAGAACGCAACGCATCCACGGTCGACGCAGGTGGGCACAAAGTCGCCTGCACGGATTTGCGGGACTCCGCCGCGTCGACCGCCGCAAAGCCAGTCGGCCAGGACAGTACCGACTGGGGATCTGCGGCGGTGCAAAGCAGCGCTTGGTGCCTGAACCTCGCACCGGATGCGGTGGCCAATCGATCCCTCGATGACGGGGTGCTTGCACACGGCCCGCCGGGCGCCATCCGTTTCTTGCGCTTGAGGCTTTAGCGCTCGACCAGCGCTGTTCGCGCTCGGGCCCACGTCCTCGAACGTGATTGTCCGCTCACCGTGTCTCGGCAAAGCGTCGCTTGTGCAGCCCGTTCCCTCGCGTTCCCACCGCTATCCCAACCACCCAGGAGTCACTCATGTCCCGTTTTCGATTCATTCCGCTTGCCATTGCACTCGCCTCGGCCAGCACATTGATCGCCTGCACCACCGCCCCGGCGATGCCGATGGGCTCCGCACCCGCCAACAGCATGGCCAGCCCCGAACGCATGGCCGCGATGGATGCGCAGATGAAGACCATGCACGCCATGCACACCAAGATGGGTAACGCCAAGACACCCGAGGAGCGCCAG
>JANMSR010000500.1:0-11754 GCA_031389565.1 Burkholderiales bacterium | reverse complement strand
GACCAGTTCCTGGGTCATGACCAACTCACGCGAAGGGACCCGGTCGAGGGTCAACAACAACCAGCGGCTGAGCTGCTGCTCGACCGAATGGTGCCGAATGCAGGCCGACATCTGGGCCATCTGCGTGATCAGCGCCTGGGCATAGCGCAGCAACAAACTCTGCATCAGGCCGGCGCGATCGAATTCCTGCTTCAACAAGCGGCGCTCGAGGCGGTAGGCGTGGCCCGCGGTCTGCACCAGGGCAGAGCTCGGCGTGGTGTCCCCGCCCATGAACAGCGAAATGCCGACGACCCCTTCGTGGCCCACCCCCGCAGTCTCTGTCGATGCACCCGACTCCATGACATAGTGCAGCGACACGATGGCGGTGGTTGGGAAGTAGGCGTGCTGCAACTGTCTGCCGGGCTCGTAGAGCATTTCACCGAGTGGCATTGCGACCAGTTCCAGACAGGCGGCCAAGGGCTCGAACTGCGCCGTGGGCAGGGCAGCGAGAAGATGGTTTTGACTCGGACTATGGGCTGATGACATCGCTAACCGTCGAGGTGTTGCGTTCTAGCTCTTTGCCGTGACTTCCACGCCGATGCCGCGATAGCCGATGAAGCGGCAGGACTGGTTGAACTTCGGCTCCCCGCTGACCCGGTAGCGTTGTTGCGACCCATCGGCATTGACGCGGCTGAAGGCGAAATCAACGAACGGCTGCCGAGCCGCAATGATGGCCTGCAGGGCTTGGCGCTCGACCTCATTCCAGCCCGTTGTCGCGTCATCGCCTGAGCGGCCCAAGAAGGCGGTCATCCTGATGCCCAGCATCTCGAAAACAGGGCCGGACAGGGTGGTGAAATCCCCGCTTTCGTTCTGCTCCCAGTACCAGTCGGATGCCAGTTCAGTCAGGCTGCGAAAGCGGGCTTCGCTTTCGCGCAGTTCGGCGGTTCGTTCCCGGACCGTCAGCTCTAGCAAACGGTTGTGGTCCTCGAGTTTCTTGTACAGCAATCGCACTTCGAGCATGTTGTGGATGCGCGTCTTGACTTCGACCAGGTCGAAGGGCTTGCTGATGAAGTCCTTCGCGCCAGCCTGCAACGCACGCTGCTTGTGGCCCGGCGCGGCGGTCAGCACGATGACCGGCATGTAGTCCCTGGCGTCGCTGGTATTGAGCGCGGCCATCACCTGGAACCCGTCCATGCCAGGCATCTGCAGGTCGAGCAGAATCAGGTCGTAAGCGTAGTGGCGATGCAGCCCGGCGACTTCGATTGGCTGCATCGTCGAAGCCACGTTGGCGTAGCCGGCGTCGCGCAGCAACCGCTCGAGCAATTGCACGTTGGCCGCATGGTCGTCGACGATCAGGATGCTGGCGTTGAGGATCTCGTGTGCGGGAATCATGGAACCTTCTCCTCACTGCGCGAGCCTGCCGCAGCCGTCGTCGCAAAGTTCAGTGCGTCGTCCAGCGTGTCCATCAACTCGTTGACCTTGATCGGCTTGGTGAGATAGCGGAAGAAGCCCGCCTCCAGGCCTTTCTCGATATCGCGGGGCATGGCGTTGGCACTCAGCGCGATCACCGGAATATGCGCCGTGGCCGGGCTTTCAGCCAGGATCCTCAGCGCCTTGATACCGCTGATGCCGGGCAGATTGATGTCCATCAGGATGACGTCGGGCAGCGCGGCACGGGCCATCTCGATGCCGCTACTGCCGTCCCTCGCACTCAGCAAGCGGATATCGGTCCGGCGGGCGAGCAGTTTCTCGAGCAACATCAGATTGGCCGGGTTGTCCTCGACACACAGGACGGTGCGCAGTTGCGCGTCGCCCGGCACCTGGGTCTGGGCGACGACCCTGGGTTCGGCGGCATCGGCGCCATTTTGAAGTGCGGCCGTCGAGTTCAGTTCGATCCAGAAAACACTGCCCACCTCGATCATGCTTTCGACGCCGATTTCGCCGCCCATCAATTCGACCAGCCGCTTGCTGACGACCAGGCCGATGCCGGTGCCTTCCTTGGCGCCGGCCTCCTGCCCGAGACGATTGAAGGGCTGGAAAAGTTGTCCGATATTTTCTGCGGACAAGCCTGCGCCGCTGTCGCGAACACTGATCCGTATGCGCTTGGACGAGGTCGCGACGCACGTCACTTCGACCTTTCCTTCGGGGCGGTTGTATTTGATCGCGTTGGAAAGCAAGTTAAGGAGAACCTGCTTCACGCGCGTTCGGTCGGCATTGACGAAGCAGGGGCCGTCGAACCGAGGAAAGCTCACGCCGATGCCACCTTGTTGTGCCTGCGGTTCGATCATGGCCTGGCAATCGTCGAGCACATCGGACAGCGACATGGGTTCCAGCGACAACGACAGCTTGCCAGACTCGATCAACGACAGATCGAGGATTTCGTTGATCAATGACAGCAGATACCAGCCGGCCTGGAGAATCTGCTCGATGCTTTCCTTCTGGGTCGGCGTCGGCAGCGGTGAACCCGACTCCATCAACTGGGCGAAACCGAGGATCGCATTCAGCGGGGAACGCAACTCATGGCTCATGCTGGACAGGAAATCCGATTTCGCGAGATTGGCCTTTTCGGCCGCGACCGTGGCCCCTTCCAACTCGATGTTCGTTTCCTGCAGTGCCTGGTCCAGACGCTTGCGCTCGGTGACATCGCGCGCCGCGGCGATCACGCCCTGCAGCGTCCGCTCCCGGTCGTAGAAGGTCGTCGCATTGCACGACACCACGGTCTTCTTGCCGTCCCTGGCGCGCGCGGTGAGCTCGTAGTTGGTGACCTTCTTTTCGCTCAGCACCAGCCTGATGCCCGCCTCGGCGCGTTCCGGATCGGTGAAGTAGTTCTTGAACGGGGCGCCGATCAACTCGTCACGCGTGCAACCGGTGAGCGCCTCCATCTGCTTGTTGACGTCGGTGATGAAGCCGGATGGATCGATCGTTATCAGCGCGTCGATGTTCGATTCGATCAGAGAGCGCGTGTAGAACTGCTGATCACGCAAGCGCTGATCGAGCTTCTTCTGCTCTGCTTCGACCTGCTTGCGCGCGGTGTTGTCGGTGCCGATCAGCAGGTAGCCGATGATGGCGTTGCCCGCGTCGCGCAGGGCCGTGACCGACACCACCGCCGGGAAGCGGCTGCCGTCCTTGCGGATGTAGGTCAGCTCGTAGATGTCTTCGATGCCGCGCGAGGCCTTGAACACCAGGGCCTCGAAGCCCGGCGTGATCTTCGTTTCGAGCTCGACGCTTAAGGCCTTGGCCCGCGCGATCAATTCCTGCGGATCGGAAATTTCAGCCGGCGTGATCTTGTTCATCACGTCGGCGGCCGCATAGCCCAGCATGCGCTCGGCGCCGACGTTGAAGATCTGGATCACGCCCTTCGCGTCAGTGGCAATGCTCGAGAAATTGGCGCTGTTGAAAATCGCGCTCTGCAGGGCGCCCGCCTTGAGCAGCGCCTCTTCCGCCCGCTTTCGCGCCGTATTGTCGGTGCCGATCAGCAGGTAGCCGAGGATGGTGCTGTGGGCGTCGCGCAGCGCCGTGACCGACACCACCGCCGGGAAGCGACTGCCGTCCTTGCGGATGTAGGTCAGCTCGTAGATGTCTTCGATGCCGCGCGAGGCCTTGAACACCAAAGCCTCGAAGCCCGGCGTGATCGGCGTGGCAAGCTCGACGCTCAAGGCCTTGGCGCGCGCAATCACTTCCTGCGGATCGGAAATGTCGGCCGGGGTGATCTTGTTGACCACGTCCACCGCCGCATAACCCAGCATGCGCTCGGCGCCGACGTTGAAGATCTGGATCACGCCCTTCGCGTCAGTGGCGATGCTCGAGAAATTGGCGCTGTTGAAAATCGCGCTCTGCAAGGCCCCTGTCTTGAGCAACGCTTCCTGGCGCTGCACTTCGGTGACGCCATCAGTCTTGCCGGCCTCGTCGGCAATGCGGGAATCGATTCCTGTATCAGACATGCCAGATCTCCGTGAAATCGCACAGCGATCCGGAGGCGGAACTGCACTGGTCGGGCCGGCAACAGGAGAGCGCGACCGCCAGAGTCGGGAAGACGCCCACTCTGCGCGGCGGAAAGCGTGGATAGTCACGCTCATTCTCCCGGCCGTCTGTGCGCTGGCACACATATACAGCCAGTCTTCAGCGTAAAACGCGTCAGCCCGGCTTGCCGCCGCGCGCAGGTGGTCGCAAATCCGGGCTCACAGCCGTCAGCTCCGAGCCACTCGCCTGCTGGCGCTCGATCAAGCGCAGCATCGTCGCCAGCGTGATCGAGCTGAAGGTGGCCTTGGCGTTCTCGTCGATCTCGGCCTGCACCGCACCCAGCGCCCGATCGACCGGCGTGACGCCCCCATTGCCCGCACCGCGCTCGCTCGCAGTCGGCGCGAACTCCTCGAACATCTGGATGATGTCCATCAGCGTCAAGCGCCGCGCGTTGCCGGCGAAACGGTAGCCGCCGCCGGCGCCGCGCACCGATTCGACGATGCCGCTGCGCGCCAGTTCGGCCAGCACCTTGGCCAGATGGTGGGACGACACGCCGTACTTGTCGGCAATCTCGGCGGCCGAGATGTGGCGCGTCGGGTCGCTGGCGAACTCCAGCACGCTGTACAGCGCGAGCGAGGTGTTCTTCTGCAACCTCATTCGCGCGCCTCGATCTCGATCTCCAGCGACATCAGCGGCCCCGCCATCAGGCCCTGGCTGCGAAAGAACGACAGCATCAGCGTGTTGTCGCGCGCGAGCATGGTGCGCAGCGTGCGCACCCCGGTGCGGCGAAAGCCGGCGCTGATGGCCTGGAGCAACCGGGTGCCCACGCCCTCGAGCCGGGCCTGCGGGTCGACGTCGATCGCGAAGACCCAGCCGCAGGGTGGCGAGCCGAATTCCCAATCGCGCACTTCGCCGATCACGAAGCCGACCAGCCGGCCCTGCGCCAGCGCCACCAGAAACTGCTGCTCGCGGCGCCCGCTGGCGCCATAGCGGCGGTAGACCGACAACCAGTACTTGCGCTTGGCCAGGCCGGTCACGGTGGCGTCGATGGCGATCACGGCGTCGAGGTCGCCACGCCGCGCCGGGCGGATGGCGAGGCTGTCGTCGGCGCGGGCGCCGGCAGGTCGTTGGGGGGTCGGAGTCTTCGTCACGGTTGGCTATGGAGCTTGAACACGGTGGGCCCTTCGTGGTGTTGCCCTGGATCAAAGAAATTTGCGCATTCCGGTACCAGAATGAGTTTATAGGGCGAAGCCTAACGCCTAGCCGTTTGTGCTCACGCAACAGGAGACAGGCATGAGATTCATAGCATCCGCCCGCGGGCTGGCCTTGGCCGCCGCGCTGATCGCCACGGGCAGTGCCGTGGCACAGGAGCCGATCCGCATCGGCTCGTTCTTGTCGGTCACCGGCCCGGCGGCCTTCCTCGGCGACCCCGAGCAGAAGACGCTCGAGATGGTGGTCGAGCGCCTGAACGCCGAAGGCGGCGTGCCCGGCCGCAAGTTGCAGCTCATCACCTACGACGACGGCGGCGACGCCGAGAAGGCGCGCACCTTCGCCAAGCGCCTGCTCGAGCAGGACAAGGTCGATGTCATCGTCGGCGGCAGCACGACAGGCACCACCATGGCCGCGGTGCCCTTGGTCGAGGCGGCGCAGGTGCCCTTCGTCTCGCTGGCCGGGGCAGTGGCGATCGTCGAGCCGGTCAGGAAGTGGGTCTTCAAGACGCCGCACACCGACCGCATGGCCTGCGAGAAGATCTTCACCGACCTGCAGGCGCGCAAGCTGGCCAAGGTGGCGTTGATCTCTGGCAGCGGCGGCTTCGACAAGTCGATGCGCGGCGAATGCATCAAGGTGGCGCCCAAGTACGGCATCGAGATCGTCGCCGACGAAACCTATGGCGCAGCCGACAACGACATGACGCCGCAACTCACCAAGATCCGCGCCAGCAACGCGCAAGCGGTGCTCAATGCCGGCTTCGGCCAGGGGCCGGCACTGGTCACGCGCAACTACCGCCAGGTGGGCCTGACCCTGCCGCTGTACCAGTCGCACGGCGTGGCGTCCAAGGAGTACATCAAGCTCTCCGGCCCGGCCGCCGAAGGCGTGCGCCTGCCGGCGGCCGCCCTGCTGGTGCCCGAGTTGCTGGCCGCGGGTGACCCGCAAAAGCCCGTCGTAACGGCCTACAAGCGCGACTACGAGGCGCGCTACAAGAGCGATGTGTCGACCTTCGGCGGCCATGCCTACGACGGCCTGATGCTGGTCGTCAACGCCATCAAGCGCGCCGGCTCCGCCGACAAGGACAAGCTGCGCGACGCGCTCGAAGCGACCAAGGGCTACGTCGGCACCGGCGGCGTGGTCAACATGTCGGCCAGTGACCACATGGGCCTGGACCTCAGCGCCTTCTTGATGCTCGAAGTCAAGAACGGCACATGGTCGATGGTGCGATGACCTCGCGCGACGAGCCAGCCCAATGGCCAGCCAGTGGCTCCAATACCTTGCCGGCGGGCTGACGGCCGGTCTGATCTACGCGCTCGTCGCCCTCGGCTTTTCGATCGTCTTCAACGCCAGCCGCGCCATCAACTTCGCGCAGGGCGAGTTCGTGATGATCGGCGGCATGAGCGCGGTCACCCTGGTCGGCCTCGGCCTACCGCTCGTGGCCGCCGCGCCGCTGGCGGTGCTGGCTGCGGTGGTGGTCGGGCTGGTGCTGGAGAAGGTGGCCATCGAGCCGGCGCGCAACGCCGACACAGTCACCCTGATCATCATCACCATCGGCGCCTCGCTGCTGCTGCGCGGGCTGGCGCAACTGGTGTGGGACAAGCGCGTGCACGCCCTGCCCGCCTTCTCGGGCGATACGCCGCTGCACTTCCTGGGCGCCACCGTGCTGCCGCAAAGCCTGTGGGTGCTCGGTGGCGCCGGGCTGGCCGTCGCCGGGCTGTCGTGGTTCTTCGGCCGCACGCTGTTCGGCAAGGCCATGCTCGCCACCTCGTACAACCCGCTGGCCGCGCGGCTGGTGGGCATCAACACGCGCACGGTGCTGTTCGTGAGCTTCGGCCTGGCGGCGATGCTCGGCGCGCTGGGCGGCGTGTTGATCGCGCCGATCACCTTCACCTCGTACGACAGCGGCATCATGCTCGGCCTGAAGGGCTTCGCTGCGGCGATGCTCGGCGGCCTGGGCAGTTTTTCCGGCGCCGTGCTCGGCGGCGTGCTGCTCGGCGTGGCCGAAGCCCTGGGAGCCGGCTTCGTCTCATCGGCCTACAAGGATGCGATCGCCTTCGTGATCATCCTGGCGGTGCTGTTCTTCATGCCGGGAGGCCTGCTTGGCGCCCGCCGCACTGAGCGTGTCTGAGCCCACGCTGATGGGCCTTCGGCGCTGGGCGGCCACGCCGCGCACCGGCGGCCTGCTCGCGCTGGCCGCGGTGATCGTGCTGCTGCCGCTGGGGCTGGCCAACAACTACTTCTACGAAGTGGCGATCGTCGTCGCGCTGAACGCGATCGTCTGCGTCGGGCTGAATCTGTTGATCGGCTATGCCGGCCAGATCAGCCTCGGACACGCCGGCTTCTTCGCGCTCGGCGGCTACGGCTCGGCGATCCTGTCGGGCCGCTACGGCTGGCCGGCGTGGCTGGCGCTGCTGGCCAGTTGCGCTGCGGTCGCGTTGTTGGCCTTCGTCGTCGGTCGCCCGACGCTGCGGCTGAAGGGCCATTACCTGGCCATGGCCACGCTCGGGCTGGGCGTCATCATCTCGATCGTGCTCTCGACCGAGGACCGTTTCACCGGCGGTCCCGACGGCATGGCGGTGCCGGCGCTGGCCTTGTTCGGTTGGGTCGTGCAAGGCGAACGCGCCTGGTACTGGCTCGCCGGCGCAGGCCTGCTGCTGGCGGTGTGGTTGGCGCTGAATCTGGTCGAGTCGCCGACCGGGCGTGCATTGCGCGCACTGCATGGCTCCGAGATCGCCGCCGAAACGCTGGGCATCGCCAGCGCGCGCACCAAGCTGCAGGTGTTCGTGCTCTCGGCCGTGTTCGCCGCGGTGGCCGGGGCACTGACCGCGCACTACGCCGGCTTCATCACGCCGGCCAAGGCCTCGTTCATGCATTCGGTGGAGCTGGTGATCATGGTCGTGCTCGGCGGCATGGCGTCGATCTTCGGCGCGGTCGTCGGCGCGGCGGTGCTGACGACGCTGCCGCAATTGCTGACCGTGCTGAAGGACTACGAAATGATGGTCTTCGGCGCGGTGCTGATCGCCACGATGGTGTTCCTGCCGCAAGGCATCGTGCCGACGCTCGGCCGCTGGCTGGCACGGGGGCGGCGATGAGCCCGGCGCCGAGCCGCCTCAAGCCGGGCGCGCCCCAGGGGCAAGAAGGGGCCCCTGCGTGGCCCTGGGGGCAGGGAGCGAAGCGACCGTGGGGGCTCCAATGACTTTGTTGTCGGTCGAAAACCTCAGCAAGGCCTTCGGTGGGGTGCAGGCCATCGACGGCGTCTCGTTCGAGATCCGGCCCGGCGCGGTGCATTCGATCATCGGCCCCAACGGCGCGGGCAAGACGACCTTGCTGAACATGCTGAGCGGCATTTACGTGCCCGATGCCGGCCGCCTGCGCCTGGAAGGCCGCGACCTCACCGGCCTGCCCACGCACCGCTTCGCCGCCGCCGGCATCGGCCGCACCTTCCAGAACCTGCAGGTCTTCTTCAACATGACGGCGCTGGAAAACGTGATGACCGGCCGCCACCTGCGCGAACCCTGCTCGCTGCTCGCCGCGCTGCTGCGCACGCCCGCGCTGGTGCGTGCCGAGGCCGCCTGCCGCGACGTGGCGCGCCGCCTGCTGCGCCTGGTGGGCCTGGCCGACTACGAGGCCACGCCTGCCGACGCCATGCCCTACGGCGCGCTGAAGCGCCTCGAGATCGCGCGTGCGCTGGCGGCCGAGCCCAAGTTGCTGCTGCTCGACGAACCCGCGGCCGGCCTCAACCCCACCGAGGCGCGCGAGATCGACGCCCTGATCAAGCGCCTGGCCGCCGACGGCAGCACGGTGATCCTGGTCGAGCACAACATGAAGCTGGTGATGGGCGTGTCGGACCATGTACTGGTGCTCGACCACGGCAAGAAGCTGGCCGAAGGCACACCGGCGCAGATCGCCCAGGACCCGCGCGTGATCGAGGCCTACCTGGGTGTGGCCGAGACGGTGGCTCCCCATGCTTGAGGTCGTCGCCCTCGACAGCCGCTACGGCCGCATCCCCGCGCTGGCCGGTGTCAACCTGCGCGTGGCGGCCGGCGAACTGGTGGCCCTGGTCGGCGCCAACGGTGCCGGCAAGACCACCCTGCTGCGCGCGATCTCCGGCGTGCAACCGGCCAGCGCCGGCCACGTCCACTTCGACGGCCAGGACCTGGCGCGGCTGTCGGCTCGCCAGCGGGTGCAGCTCGGCATCGTGCAGGTGCCCGAGGGCCGGCAGGTGTTCGGCCCCTTGAGCGTCGAAGACAACCTGCTGCTCGGCGCGTTCGCACGCGGTTCGCGCGACGGGCTGGCCCCCGTCTTCGCGATGTTCCCGGCGCTCGACCAGAAGCGCCGCGAGGCGGCCGGCACGCTGTCGGGCGGCCAGCAGCAGATGCTGGCGATCGGCCGCGCACTGATGGGCCAGCCGCGGCTGCTGTTGCTCGACGAGCCGAGCATGGGCCTGGCACCCAAGCTGGTGGCCGAGATCTTCGCCACGATCGCCACGCTCAAGGCCCAGGGCACCACGATCCTGCTGGTCGACCAGAACGCGCGCGCCGCGCTGGCCATCGCCGACCGCGGCTACGTGATGGAAACCGGCCGCATCGTGCTCGACGGCCCGGCCGCCGACTTGCTGCGCGACCCGCAGGTGCAGCAGGCCTACCTCGGTCTTTGATCAACACGTCAACGAAGGCACCCCCGATGAAGAACACCCTGCAAGCCGGCGTCACCGCCGCCACGACGCTCACCGTCGACCGCGAACGCACGATCGACTTCATGGGCGAGAAGGCGCGCGTCTACGCCACGCCGATGCTGGTGCGCGACATCGAGATCGCCTGCCGCAACCTGCTGCTCGCACACCTCGACCCCGGCGAGGATTCGGTCGGCACGCGGGTCGAACTCGACCACCTGGCCGCCACGTTGATGGGCATGAAGGTCGACCTCACGGTGACCATCAACGAGGTCAAGGGCCGCGCGATCAGCTTCGAGTTCAGCGGCCGCGACGACGTCGAGCCGATCTGCCGTGGCCGCCACCAGCGCTTCATCGTCGACGTGAAGACCACCGAGTCGCGGCTCGCGGCGAAGGCGCTCAAGGCGGGGCTCGGATGAAAGCACGTCCGAATGGGGCGGCTGCTCCCCGCCCGTTGCGGGTCTGCAATGTCCGCCACCGAAGCATCGGCGCGGACCTGAGGGCGGTGCGGCGCCGGGGCTCCGACTGCTGGCCCTTCTCACCCTCGGGCCTGCAAACAGTCGTGGCGTACCACGAGTCGAACACCACCACTGGTGGCTCGCGGCAGGCGGTACCCGGCAAGGGTGATTTCTGGGGCGGCGAGAAGCGGAGCACTTTGGTCGGCGCGCGCAGCGCGCTTCGTCATCTGACTCGCCGCATGTGTTTGAGCGAAGCGAACGTAGCGAGTTATGCGGCGCGACCAAAGGGCGAGCATCGCAGCGGGGTCGGCGCAGCCGACCGCCCCAGCATGAGCCCCTGCCGGGTGCCGCCTGCCGCGACGCGCGATCACTCGGATGCGTGCATTAAAACTGCGAATGCTCGTGCGTTTCATGCGTCGTGGCTTGTGTGCAGCGCGGGGAAGCCATTGACATGAGCGCCGCCGTCGTCAAACGCACCGAGCGCATCCCGACCTACTGCTACCAATGCGTGGCCGGGCCCGACCTGCTGACGGTGAAGGTCGAGGACGGCGTGGCCACCGAGGTCGAGCCGAACTTCTGCGCCGCGGCCGTGCACCCGGGTGGCGGCAAGGTGTGTGTGAAGGCCTTCGGCCTGGTGCAGAAGACCTACAACCCGAACCGCGTACTGACGCCGATGAAGCGCAGCAACCCGAACAAGGGCCGCGACGAAGACCCCGGCTTCGTGCCGATCTCGTGGGACGAGGCCTACACGGCGATCGCGACGCAGTTGAATGAAGTGCGCGCGCAAGGCCTCACCGACGCCAGCGGCTACCCGCGCGTGGCCGCCAGCTTCGGCGGCGGCGGCACGCCGCAGTCCTACATGGGCACCTTCCCGGCCTTCCTCGCAGCGTGGGGGCCGGTGGACATGGGCTTCGGCTCCGGGCAGGGCGTCAAGTGCTACCACTCCGAGCACCTGTACGGCGAGTTCTGGCACCGCGCGTTCATCGTCGCGCCCGACACACCGCTGTGCAATTACCTGATCTCCTGCGGCTCGAACATCGAAGCTTCGGGCGGTGTGGTCGGCATCTGGCGCCATGCCAAGGCGCGCGTGCGCGGCATGAAGCGGGTCCAGGTCGAGCCGCATTTGTCGGTCACCGGCGCCTGCTCGGCCGAGTGGGTGCCGATCAAACCGAAGACCGATGCCGCGTTTCTGTACGCGCTGATCCATGTGCTGCTGCACGACGTGCCGCGCGACAAGCTCGACCTGGCATTCCTCGCCCAGCGCACCGCGTCACCGTACCTCGTCGGGCCGCATGGCTACTACCTGCGCGAACGCGCCAGCCGCAAGCCGCTGGTGTGGGACCGGGCCAGCGCGAGCGCCCGGGTGCACGACGCTGCAGGCCTGCAGGAAGCGCTCGAAGGCAGCTACGAGGTCGACGCGGTCGAAATCGGCGCCGACGACGACCTGCTCGCCGACGGCCGGCTCTCGGGCATGAC
>JANMSR010000157.1:0-4535 GCA_031389565.1 Burkholderiales bacterium | reverse complement strand
TGGCCGACGACAACTTCGCCACCATCGTGCAGGCGGTGCGCGAAGGGCGCGCCATCCTGGACAACATCCGCAAGTTCCTGCGCTACCTGCTGTCGTCCAACATGGGCGAGGTGCTGACGGTGTTTCTGGGCGTGGTGGGGGCTGGGGTGATCGGGTTGAAGCCCACCGGCGGCGGCGCTGTCGTGCTGCCGCTGCTCGCCACCCAGTTGCTGTGGATCAACCTCATCACCGACTCCGGCCCCGCGCTCGCGATGGGCGTGGACCCCCCCACCGACGACCTGATGGCCCGCAAGCCGCGGCATGTGAATGACCGGCTGATCGACGCCCGCATGTGGGCGAGTGTGATCCAGACCGGCGTGGTGATCGCGCTGGTGAGCTTGCTGACGATGGACATCTACCTGCCTGGCGGGTTGATCGCCGGCACCGGCGACCTGACCACGGCCCGCACCGCAGGCTTCACGGTGCTGGTGTTCACCAGCCTGTTCACCTGCTTCACGGCACGCTCGGACACCACGAGCGCGTTCGTGCATCTGTTCACCAACCCCTGGCTCTGGAGCGCCGTCGCACTCTCGCTGCTGCTGCAGGTGGCCGTGGTGCATGTGCCGTTCCTGAACGTCGCTTTCGGCACCGCGCCGCTGGCGTTCGACCAGTGGCTGGTGTGCGCAGCGATGGCCAGCGGGGTGTTGATCTACAGCGAAGGGCAAAAAGTGATCAGGCGCCGCTGGGGTCGATAAAGCATGCTCTTTGAACATCGTGGTGGGCATCGCCAAACTGAGCCTGTTCATCGTTTGCGCCTACGCGCTGCTGGGTGCTTATGCGCGGCAGCGAAGGCCACAGTGGACCCGACCGTCTGACGAAGCGCCGGTTGGCTGTGTTGGGAATCCTGACGCTGGCGGTGGATGGAATCAAACTGATCGAGGATGTCGTCGCCGAAGAGTCCGGGCTTGTAGACGAGGCCATTCTGTGATTCGTTCGAGACCCCAGTGGACACACCCTCAGCACCGCAGCCTCACCTACCGCTGCCGCGTTGTGCGTGGCGCGAATCTGGCCCCGCGCCGAGAGCGTGGCGATGGCGCTTGCTGTGCCTTGGACAGGCCTGGTCGCCACCTCCCGCCTCGTGCTCGTTGTGCACTGGCCGTCGGACGTGCTGGCGGCCAATTGCGTGGGTGCCTTCATTCCGCGGCTGATCAGCGTGGCCAAGGAGCTTGGCCGCGGAAGTCCAGAGGATGCGTGAGCGACTTGCTGAATGGCGATTGGGGGTGATCGCGCACCCCACGAAGTACCCATGTGTGCTGACGAACAGACGCAGGCGACCCGGTGAGTTAGAACGAGGTGAAACCGTACTGGATTCTTTGCTCGGAACGTCGAATTTGCCGCATCTCGTTCGTCGTCTGAATTGATGCCGCCCGCTTGGCAGGCGGTCTGGCGGCCCGGTCCGAACATGTATTGACGCAACGCAAGGAGCGACACCATGAGCTACATCGACGGTTTTCTGATTCCTGTGACTCCCGGCAACAAGGAGGCCTATCGCGAAATGGCGGTCAAGTCTGCTGCGCTGCTGAAAGAATTTGGCGCCACACGCGTTGTGGAATGCTGGGGCGATGTTTTGCCAGACGGCAAGGTCACCGACTTCAAGCGCGCCGTCAAAGCGGAAGGCGAAGAGAACGTCGTCTTTTCATGGATCGAGTGGCCCTCCAGATCGGCGCGCGACGCGGGCAACGAAAAGTTCATGAGCGACCCGCGCATGAAAGCGATGGGTGACATGCCGTTTGTCGCCAAACGCATGGTCTACGGCGGCTTTGAGCTGCTGCTGGATGCCTGATCAACGGTACGCGACCTCATTCGTCCTTACCCCGATCAACCAAGGAATTCATCATGAAAGTTCAAGCCTACATCACCTTCGGCGGCCGTTGCGAAGAGGCGCTGGAGTTCTACAAGAAGTGCCTTGGTGCCGAAGTGACCGGCCTGCTGCGCTGGAAGGAAAGCCCCGATACAGCCATGAAGCCGCCACCCGGTTTTGAAGAAAAAATCATGAATGCCGCCTTTCGCATCGGCGAAACCGAGCTGATGGCAGACGACGGCATGGGCGAGACAACAGCAGAGTTCAAGGGAATGACGCTCGCCATCGAGGTAGCTGACGATGCCGAAGCCAAACGTGTTTTCACGGCACTGGGTCAGGGCGGGAAGGTCACGATGGCCTTGAGTAAAACGTTCTGGACCTCTTCGTTCGGCATGCTGACCGACAAGTTCGGTGTACCTTGGATGGTGAATGTGGCAGCGCCAAAGGCGTGAGCTGCAACCACCGTGAGTCCAACCCCATTCACATCCGCCATCGATTTGGCACGGCAAAACGGGGTGCGCTTTCCAAACGAAAGCGCCGACTACCGGCATGCTCGCGACCAGCTTCTCGCCGAGGAGATCGAACTGCGGCGTCACATCGAACGCGTGGCGGAACAACGACGCGCTCTGCCGCCGGGCGGCACCGTGCCCAGGAACTACGCTTTGGTCGGCGAGGACGGCCCTGTCAATTTCTCCGAGTTGTTTGGCGACAAGCAAACGCTGGCGGTCTACAGCTACATGTACGGGCCAAAGCGCGAGCAGCCTTGCCCGATGTGTACGTCGTTGATGGCCGCCTGGGACGGCGAATCACTCGACGTCGACCAGCGCATCGCGCTGGTGATGGTGGCGCGCTCGCCCATCGAGCGCCTGCTGGCAGTAAAAAAAGAGCGCGGCTGGCACCACCTCAGGCTGTACTCGGACGTTGACGGCGACTTCACTCGCGACTACGTTAGCGCCGACGACGCAGACATGCCGGCGTTCAATGTTTTCACCCGGCGCGACGGCAACATTCGCCACTTCTGGGGCGGCGAAATGCGCGGCAGTACGGCAGACCCAGGCCAGGACCCGCGCGGCGCTCCGGATTTGATGCCGCTGTGGACGATTCTCGATAACACACCCGAAGGGCGTGGTGGCGACTGGTACCCGAAGCTCGAGTACGCCAGCAACAAAGCCGCACATGTCGGATGAAAACGAAGTTCGCGGCAACGTTGTCGCGCTGAAGTAGGAAACGTCGCACAGATCGTCACTGACGAGACCGAAAAATTTGGGTCGAGCTGTTCGGACATCAACGCAGGACGGGAGTGAACATGACGATCACAGGACGCTGCCATTGCGGCAAGTCTGCATTTCGCATCGAGGGTGACATTCCTGCGGCGCTGACCCGATGTACCTGTTCGTTCTGTTCCAAACGCGGCGTGCTCTGGGCGTACTACCAGCCTGCCCAGTACCAACTGACCAGCCCGGCCGCCGACGATGCGACCTATCGTTGGAACACGAAGCTCGTGGCCCATCACTTCTGCCCTGTGTGCGGGTGTGGCACGTTCACCGACAGCCCGGCATTCGAGCCTGACGGAAGCTGGGACAAGAGCACTCGCCGCATCGGAGTCAATGCACGTCTGTTCGACAACTTCGTTGCGGCCGATGCGCCTGTTGTGGTGATCGACGGCAAGAACCTTTGGTAGCGCCTGGTTCGCTGCAAGCTACGCTGGAAGATCCAATCGACCCCATCGCTGCGGTTACGCATTTGGACCCCTACGCGCCAGGCGCCGGTGCCCGAAGGAAACCGGTCCGTCCGCGTACGTTTCCGCGTGATCCGGCCCGCGGCGCGCCAGCGCCTCGGACATGCGTTCGATCACCGCCAGGTCAGATGACGTGGCATCGAGTCTCAGTTCACCACAGATGCCGCACCTGGAAGTCCTGGCGGAGGACGGGTGTTCCGTTCATCGGCACGGTTAGGCGCAATTGCCGGGCGCCGTGTTCGAGCAATTGGATGCAGTGCCGCCGGTCTGCGCCGCTGACGGCAACGTGTCAGGCGCTTCGGCATCGACGAACAGCAACTCCCGCATTCGGCTCCGCTCCGCAGCGCTCGGCCATGCGGCGTTTTCGGGAGCGGCCGGGGGGTTCGCTGCGCCGGGTGCATGCGCCGGATCGACACGCCCATGCGCGTCGAAAAGCACCAGGCTGTAGGTCTCGTTGACGACCAGGTCGGGCGCACCATTTTTCAGGCGCACATACCAGTCGGCCAGACGCAAGGTCTGCCCGGCCATGGCTTCAAACCTTGCTTCGCCGCGCGCCAGCGCAACGTACAGGGCGTGGGGCACCGCGTGCACACCACTGCTTTGGTCGAGCAGGAAGACGTAGGAGGCGTGCGCAGCATCGTCACCGCCTCCGGCGTCGACACTGCAGGCCTGCACGCTCCGCCCCGACACATCGGGCGAGCTGTACACCGGCGCAAAGCCACCCCCCGGCGTGCGGAAGTTGGTGGTCTGGCCCTGGTACATGCGGGCGGCCACCCACTGCACCGCGCCGTCGTAGGTGTAGGCGCGAAGATCGAACTTCATGGTCTTGGTGGCCCGCGCTGCCGCCACCGCGCTCGGGTCGTCGATGACCCGCTCGCCTGGTGCGACGATGGCCTGGGCCACGTAGTCGCCGGCCAGAATGTCTTGCCAGACCCGCTTCGTCAGCTTGTCTCCGCG
>JANMSR010000469.1:0-1845 GCA_031389565.1 Burkholderiales bacterium | reverse complement strand
GATCGCGCCGAGGATGTACTGGCCCTCGGCACCGATGTTCCACACATTGGCGCGAAAGGCGAGCGCCAGGCCGAGCGCGATCAGCACCAGCGGCACCGCCTTGACAGCAATCTCACTCCAGGCAGAGCCGCTCTTGATGGGTTCGACGAAGAACATGCGCAGCCCCAGTACCGGGTCCTTGCCGAGCAGCACGAAGAGCACGACGCCGATAGCCACCGTGGCGGCCAGCGCGATCAGCGGCGAGGCCAGCGCCATCGCGCCCGACGGCGCGGCGCGGGGTTCAAGCTTGAGCATGGGCGGCCCCCGGCGCTTCGACAGGCTCAGCGCGAACGGAAGGGGTGTCGAACAAGCCCGCCATCCACAGTCCGATGCGTTCGATGGTCGCTTCGCGCGCCGGCACGCTCGGCGACAGCCGGCCGCGCGCGATGACCATCAGGCGGTCGGACAGCTCGAACAGCTCGTCGAGCTCTTCGCTGACCACCAGCACTGCGCAGCCGGCGTCGCGCAGGGCCAGCAGTTCGCCGCGGATCTGCGCCGCGGCGCCGACATCGACGCCCCAGGTCGGTTGGGCCACGATCAGGACTTTCGGATTGGCATCGATCTCGCGGCCGACGATGAACTTCTGCAAATTGCCGCCCGACAGGCTCTTGGCCACCGCGTCCGGCCCTGCCGCCTTGACCTTGAAGCGCTCGATCAGCCGCGTGGCCAGCGCGCGCGCGGCCGCCACATCGATCCAGCCCAGCGCGCGCAGCGGTTCGCGCCGCGTCAGCAGCGTGTTGGCAGCCAGCGACAGCGTCGGCACCGCACCGCGACCCAGGCGCTCTTCGGGCACGAAGTGCAGGCCCAGCGCGCGACGCCGGGTCGGGCCTGCGCGCGCGATGTCCTTGCCGAACAGCTCGACGCTGCCCGCGCCGGCGCGGCGGTCTTCGCCCGACAGCGCGGCCAGCAGCTCCTGCTGGCCGTTGCCCGACACGCCGGCGATGCCCAGCACCTCGCCGGCGCGCAACTGCAGCGACACATGGGCCAGTGTCACGCCGTAGGCGCTGTCGGGTGCGAGCGAGAGATCCTTGACTTCGAGCGCCACCGCGCCCAGCGCGGCCTCGCGGTGCACCAGCTTCGGCGGCTCGGCGCCGATCATCAGCTTGGACAGCGAGGCATTGCTCTCGTGCCGCGGATCGACCGCGCCGGTGACGCGCCCGCCACGCAGCACGGTGCAGTGATGGCACAGCTCGCAGATCTCGTCGAGCTTGTGGCTGATGTAGAGGATCGAGCAGCCTTCCTGCGCCAGTTGGCGCAAGGTGTTGAACAGGCTCTGCACCGCCATCGGCGTCAGCACCGAGGTCGGCTCGTCCAAGATCAGCAGCTTGGGCTCCGACAGCAGCGCGCGCACGATCTCGACGCGCTGGCGTTCGCCGACCGAGAGGCTGTGCACCGGGCGCGTCGGGTCCACCTGGAGGCCGTAATCGCCGGCTTTGCGGCGCATGCGCGCGGTGACTTCGGCGAGCGACTCGCCGCTGTCCAGGCCGAGCCAGACGTTCTCGGCGGCGGTGAGCGTGTCGAACAGGCTGAAGTGCTGGAAGACCATGGCGATGCCATGCGCTTTGGCGTCGTGCGGGCTTCTGACTTGTACGGCCTTGCCGTCGACCTTGATCTCGCCTGCGTCGGGTTGCACGGCGCCGAAGACGATCTTCATCAGGGTGGACTTGCCGGCGCCGTTTTCACCGAGCAGGGCGTGGATTTCGCCGGGCTGCACCGTCAGGCTGATGTTGTCGTTGGCTTTCACCGCGGGGTACTGTTTGCTGATCGCGGTCAGCTCCAGGCGTGGCGTGTTCATTGCGATTCCCT
>JANMSR010000463.1:0-3544 GCA_031389565.1 Burkholderiales bacterium | reverse complement strand
AGCCTCCGTCATGGCCGGACAATGTGGCGGTCAGCGACTCGATGTCGGCGACCGGCGGCAGGCACTGCGGGCCGCGGCAGACCCAGGCCTGCGGATGGGCACCCACCGGCTTGGCCAGCACCTGGGGCAGGCCGGTGGTGTTGTGCGAGGGCGCGGCCTGCAAGGCCACCCCCGGCTGCGGCTTGCGCCTTGCTCACGGCCTTTGGGGCTGCAACGCATCTGCCGTCTGTAGAGTGAACAGGCTCTAGGCCGCCACCGTCTGGCGCACCGCGCGCTCCCAGTTCGCCATCAACTCGGCGGCGCGTTCGCGCGGCAGCGTCGGCAGGAAGCGGCGCTCGACCTGCCACTGCGCGGCCAGCTCGTCCTGGTTCTTGTACAGCCCGACGGCCAGGCCCGCGAGGTACGCCGCACCGAGCGCAGTGGTTTCGATCACCTGCGGCCGCACGACCGGGATGCCGAGCAGGTCGGCCTGGAACTGCATCAGCAGGTTGTTGACGCAGGCCCCGCCATCCACACGCAGTTCGGCCACGGCCTGGCCACCGGCGGCGACGGCATCGCGGCTCATCGCCTGCAGCAGCGCCGCGCTCTGGAACGCGATGCTTTCCAGCGCCGCGCGAGCGATGTGCGCCACCGTGCTGCCACGCGACAGGCCGACGATGGCGCCGCGCGCGTCGGCCTTCCAGTACGGCGCACCCAGGCCGGTGAAGGCCGGCACGAAGATCACGCCGCCGGCATCGGGCACGCTCTCGGCCAGGGCCTGGACTTCGCCCGAGCCCTGGATCGCTTTCAGGCCGTCGCGCAGCCATTGCACGACGGCGCCGCCGATGAACACGCTGCCTTCGAGTGCGTACTCGGGCGTGCAGGCCGGCGCCGCCCCGCGGGGGGCCGGCGCGTCGCGCCTCGGGGGCGCCCATTCCAGTTGCGCCGCGGCCGTGGTGATCAGGCCGTTGGCACTGGTGTCGAAATGCTCGCCGGTGTGCATCAGCATGAAGCAGCCGGTGCCGTAGGTGTTCTTGGCCAGCCCGGCCTTGAAGCAGGCTTGGCCGAAGAGGGCGCTCTGCTGGTCGCCGGCGATGCCGGCGATCGGGATCGCGGCGCCAAACAGCGCCGGGTCGGTTTCGCCAAACAGGTGGCTGGACGGATGGACCTGCGGCAGCAGGCTGTCGGGAATGTGCAGGGCTTTGAGCAACTCGTGGTCCCAGACGTTGTGGCGGATGTCGAACAGCATCGTGCGCGAGGCGTTGCTCACGTCGGTGGCATGCACATGGCCGCCGGTCAGCTTCCACAGCAGCCAGCTATCGACGGTACCGAAGGCCAGCTCGCCCTGCGCCGCAGCCAGGTGCGCGCCGTTCACGTTGTCGAGCAGCCAGCGGATCTTGGTGCCGGAAAAGTAGGGGTCGATCACGAGGCCCGTCGAGCGCCGCACCGCGTCGGCCAGCCCGGCCGCGCGAAGTTGCAAGCACAAGGGTTCGGTGCGGCGGTCTTGCCAGACGATGGCGTTGGCGATCGGCAACCCGCTGCGGCGGTGCCACAGCACGGTGGTCTCGCGCTGGTTGGTGATGCCGATGGCGGCGATGTCGCTGGCACTCAACTGCGCCTTGAACAGCGCCTCGAGCGCGACCGCCTGCTGGGTGGCCCAGATCTCGTTGGCATCGTGCTCGACCCAGCCCGGCTGCGGAAAGATCTGGCGAATCTCGCGCTGCGCCATGGCCACGATGCGGCCGCAGGCGTGGAACACGATCGCGCGCGAGCTGGAGGTGCCCTGGTCCAGGGCCAGCAGGTGTTCTTTGGTTGGCATTGGGGGGTCGGGGGCGTGGTGGGGCCTTGCTGCGCCGCATTGTGTGGCTGCGGCCGGCCGGTCGTACAGCCTTACAGTACGCGACCGAATCCCCCAACCCGGCGCTGCCACAGGCAGCACCGGCCATGGAGCAGGCATGCAACTGAGGCTCGAACGCATCGAACAGAAAGTCGGTCCGCAGACCCATCTGTACCCGCTCGACCTGGGCCTGGTGCCGCATGCGGTGACCGTATTGCTCGGCGCCACGCAGGCCGGCAAGACGACGTTGATGCGCGTGATGGCCGGCCTGGACAAACCCAGCGCCGGTCGCGTGCTCGCCGACGGCCGCGATGTCACCGGCATGCCGGTGCGCGAGCGCAACGTCGCCATGGTCTACCAGCAGTTCATCAACTACCCGTCGATGACGGTGGCCGACAACATCGCCTCGCCCCTCAAGCTGCGCCGCGAGCAGGGCATCGACGCGCGCGTGCAGGCGCTGGCGGCCAGGCTGCACATCGAGCCCTTCCTGCAGCGGCTGCCGGCCGAGCTGTCCGGCGGCCAGCAGCAGCGCGTGGCACTGGCCCGCGCGCTGGCCAAGCAGGCGCCGTTGATGCTGCTCGACGAGCCGCTGGTGAACCTCGACTACAAGCTGCGCGAGGAACTGCGCGAGGAACTGGCGCAGTTGTTCGCCAGCGGCGACTCGACGGTGGTCTACGCCACCACCGAGCCCACCGAGGCGCTGCTGCTCGGCGGCCACACGGCTGTGCTCGACGGCGGCGAGCTGCTGCAGTACGGGCCGACCTCGGAAGTCTTCCACCGGCCGCGGTCGATCCGTGTCGCACGCGCGTTCAGCGACCCGCCGATGAACCTGATCGCCGCCGCGGCGGCGCCGGGCGGCGTCGCGCTGGCCGGTGGCCTGACCCTGGCCGTGACGCTGCCGGCAGCGGCCTCCCCGGCGCTGACGGTCGGGGTTCGCGCCGGCGCGTTGCGGGTGCGCGGGCGCGACGGTGACGTGGCGCTGGCCGGCAGCGTCGAGCTGGCCGAGATCTCGGGCTCCGACACCTTCGTGCACGTCGACACGCCGGTCGGCGAGCTGGTCGCGCAACTGACCGGCGTGCACCAGTTCGCGCTGGGCGCGGCGATCACGCTGTACCTGAGCCCCGCCCAGGTCTACGTCTTCGATGCGGCCGGCGACCTGCTGCTGGCGCCGACCAGGGACCGCCTCGAATGAAACTACTGCTGAGTTCGGTGGCTGTGCGCGGGCTTCGGCTGCACTTCGCGGGTGTCTGCGGTTTCGATGCATGCACGTTGGCGTTGGCTTCGGCGCGTCGCGACAGGCCGTACCCGGCGCGGGCTCACGGTCGGGCGGTCGGCTGCGCCGACTGCACTGCGATGCTCGGACCGAGGTCGCGCCGCATAACTCGCTTCATTCGCTGCGCTCACTGCGCTCAGACAGATGCGGCGAGTCAGATGACGAAGCGCGCTGACGCGCGCCGACCTCAGTCCTGTGCTTCTCGTCGCCCCACAGTGAGTCCGCGCCGGATACGGCCTGCCGCGAGCCAGCCCGGGCGCGCCTTTGCCGCGCCCAAGCCCAACATGCGGCCTTTGAGTTTCGGTTGCGAGCGCTTCATGCGTCGCGGGCCGCGCGCAGTACGGCGGAGCACCTGACATGGCCCGCATCGAACTCGACCTGGCGCACGCCTACGGGCCCAACCCGCAGCGCGACGAGGACTACGCGCTGCTGCCGCTGAAGATGACGTTTGCCGA
>JANMSR010000445.1:0-37251 GCA_031389565.1 Burkholderiales bacterium | reverse complement strand
ATCGGCGGCGCGCGCCACCGGCACGCTGCAGGCCACGCGTGGCGAGACCGACATCTTCATCACGCCGGGATTCGAGTTCCGCGTTGTCGATCGATTGCTGACCAACTTCCACCTGCCCAGGAGCACGCTGATGATGCTGGTGTCGGCGTTTGCCGGCCACGCCCATGTGATGGCGCTGTACCGCCACGCGATCGAGGCCCGCTACCGCTTCTTCAGCTACGGCGACGCGATGCTGCTAGCGCGTTCTGTCCCCACCTGAGCGGCGCGGCGACAATCGCGCCGCCATGCTCGGCTTCGAACTGCTCACCACCGAAGGCCGCGCCCGCCGCGGCCGCCTGACGCTGGAGCACGGCGTGGTCGAAACGCCGGTGTTCATGCCGGTTGGCACCTATGGCACCGTCAAGGGCGTGCTGCCACGTTCGCTCGACGAGATGGGTGCCGAGATCATCCTGGCCAACACCTTCCACCTCTGGCTGCGGCCCGGCGTCGAGGTGCTGAAAAAGTTCGGCGGCCTGCACCGCTTCGAGGGCTGGCAGCAGCCGATCCTCACCGACAGCGGCGGCTTCCAGGTCTGGTCGCTCGGCGCGATGCGCAAGATCAGCGAAGAGGGCGTCCAGTTCGCGTCGCCCGTCAACGGCGACAAGCTGCTGCTCACGCCCGAGGTCTCGATGCAGATCCAGACGGTGTTGAACAGCGACATCGTGATGCAGTTCGACGAATGCACGCCCTGCGAAAGCAACGGCCACCCGACCACCGAGGCCCAGGCGCGCACGTCGATGGAGCTGAGCCTGCGCTGGGCCGCGCGCTGCCGCGCCGAGTTCGCCCGCCTCGAGAACCCGAACGCACTGTTCGGCATCGTCCAGGGCGGCATGTTCGAGCCCCTGCGCGAAGCCTCCGTCGACGCGTTGGTGGCGATGGATTTCCCGGGCTATGCGGTCGGCGGCGTCAGCGTCGGCGAACCGAAGCAGGAGATGCTGCGCATCCTGGCCCACACGCCGCAGCGCTTGCCGCCGCACAAGCCGCGCTACCTGATGGGCGTGGGCACGCCGGAAGACCTGGTGCAGGGCGTGACCGACGGCGTCGACATGTTCGACTGCGTGATGCCCACCCGCAATGCGAGGAACGGCCACCTGTTCACCCGCTTTGGCGACCTGCGCCTGCGCAATGCGCGCTTTCGCGAGGACGAGCGGCCGATCGATCCGAGCTGCGCATGTCACTGCTGTGCCGGGTTCAGCCGCGCCTACCTGCACCACCTCGATCGCTGCGGCGAGATGCTGGGGCCGATGCTGGCCACGATTCACAACCTGCACTACTACGTCAACCTGATGCGCGAAGTGCGTGAGGCGCTCGATCGCGGCCGCTTCGAGGCCTTTCGCGCGCAGTTCAGGACAGACCGCGAACGCGGCGTCGATTGACGATGCTGCGCTGGCTGCGCCGAGGCTTCGAAGCGCTGCTGGCGCTGCTGATCCTGTTCGAGGAGTGGGGATGGGAGCCGCTGCAGCGCCTGGCCGCGCGCATCGCGCGGCTGCCGCCGCTGGCCTGGCTCGAGCGGCGCATCGCGGCGCTGCCGCCGTGGGCTGCGTTGGCGGTTTTCTTCCTGCCGGCGCTGGCGCTGCTGCCGATCAAGCTGCTGGCGCTGTGGCTGATCGGCCAGGGCCGCGCGCCGCTCGGTGTGCTGCTGATCGTCGTCGCCAAGCTGGCCGGCACCGCGTTGCTGGCGCGCTTGTTCAAGCTGACGCAGCCGGCGCTGATGCAACTGGCCTGGTTCGCGGCGGTTTACACCCGCTGGGTGGCCTGGAAGGCGGCCGTCTTCGCGACCGTACGGGCGACATGGGCCTGGCGCGTCGGACGCGTGGTCAAGCGCCGTGTCGCGCAGCGTCTCGCGCGCTGGCGCCATGCGGGCTGATCACCAAGAGCGGCGCCGCAGCTCGCGTCGATCTGCTGCCTGAGTCATCTGGCGGACCAGAAGCTGCCGGCTGACCAGGGACTTCAGGCCGCCTGGAAGCGGCCCTGCGCGGCCCGAGATCGATTGATCAAGCGGCCTGCTGCTCGAGCAGAAAGTTCGCCCCGTCGAACTGGCCGAGGTCTTCGACGAGGAAGGGCAGCACCTCGCGCAAGGTGTCGTGCAGGCCGTGCGGCGGATTGATGACGAACATCGAACTGCCGGTGAGGCCGTAGCCGCGAGCGTCGGTGGCGGCCACCGTCAGCCGCGCATGCAGCCAGCCCTTGGGCGCGGCCTTGGCGGCACTGTTCTGCAGCCGCTGCGGCAATTGCTGCGATTCGAGCGTGCGCAATTGCGGCAGCCACACCAGCACCACCGCGGAGGCAAAGCGCTCCAGCGTTTCACGCACCGCGGCCAGCACCTTGGTGTAGTCGGACTTGATCTCGTACGACGGGTCGATCAGGACCACGCCGCGGCGCGACGGCGGTGGCAGCTCCTTGTGCAGCGAGGCGAAGCCGTCGCTTTGCGAGACCTCGGTGTGCGGCCGCTTGCCCAGGAAAGCGCGCAGGATGCGCTCGTCGGTCGGGTGCAACTCGTACAGGTGCAGGCGGTCGTCGGCCCGCAGCAGCAGGTTGGCGATCCCCGGCGAGCCGGGGTACTGGATCAGGGGTGGCCAGTTGTCACCGTCGGCGCCGTTGAAGCGGCGCACCAGCGTCACGTAGTCGGCCAGCGCGGCGGGCAGATCGTCGCGTTGCCAGAGCTTGTCGATGCCGGTCCGGTACTCATCCTTGGTATGCGCATAGCGACCTTCGAGCGAATAGCCGCCCGCCCCGGCGTGGGTGTCGACGAGGGTGTAGGGCTTGTCCTTGGCGGCCATGTGGGTGAGCACCTGCGCGAGCACCAGGTGCTTGAGCACATCGGCGTGATTGCCGGCGTGAAAGGCGTGGCGGTAGGCAAGCATCGGTGGCGCACTGTAGCGGCTGGGCCAGCAGACCGACCGCGCGCAAATTGGCTGCCAGGCCTTCGGCAAACATGGGGTCGAACGGGCGTTGGTGTCAATCTTTCATTGCGTGCGACTGTCGCCCTGGCGGTGCATGCGCTCGCATGGCGTCATTCCGCAAATGCATGACCCCCGGCATCCCGGTGGTTACGCGCTGATTACACTCAATTCACAATGCGCTCCCGCCAGTCGTTCGGGCGGGGTCGGTACCCGCGTCAAACCACGCGGCATTGGGCAAGCGCCGGTGGCAGCCGAGGCTCGCCCAATCCCGCCTTTTGCATCCCGATGATTGGAGCCTCCGCCATGAACCAGCCCGCGCTCGAGGGCCTGCGCCTGAACGTGCCTGCCTATGTGTTACATCCCCGGCTGATCGGCTGGGTGGCCGAGGTCGCGGCCCTGACCGAAGCGCGCGAGGTCTACTGGTGCGACGGCAGCGTCCAAGAGTACGACCGCCTGTGCCAGCAACTGGTCGACGCCGGCACGATGCAACGCCTGAATCCCGAGCTGCACCCGAACAGCTATGCCGCCAACAGCGACCCGAGCGATGTGGCGCGGGTCGAAGACCGCACCTTTATCTGCAGCCAGAGTGCCGACGACGCCGGACCGACCAACCACTGGATGGCGCCGGCCGAGATGCGGCAATTGCTACAGACCGGCCGAACTGACGGAACCCCGGCCCTGTTCAAGGGCGCGATGCGCGGCCGCACGCTGTACGTGGTGCCCTTCTCGATGGGCCCGCTGGGTTCGCCGATCGCGCACATCGGCGTCGAGCTGAGCGACAGCCCGTACGTTGTCGAGAACATGCGCCTGATGACCCGGATGGGCCGCGCGGTGCTCGACGTGCTCGGCAGCGACGGCGCCTTCGTGCCCTGCGTGCACACCGTCGGCAAGCCGCTGGCCGAGGGCGAGCGCGACGTGCGCTGGCCGTGCAACGACACCAAGTACATCGTTCACTACCCCGAGACCCAGGAGATCTGGAGCTACGGCTCGGGCTACGGCAGCAACGCGTTGCTGGGCAAGAAGTGTTTTGCCCTGCGGATCGCCTCGACGATGGGCCGCAAGGCCGCACAGGGGCCCTCCGGTAGCCCAGGCTGGCTGGCCGAGCACATGCTGATCCTGGGCGTGACCTCGCCCTCGGGCCGCAAGCACCATGTCGCCGCCGCCTTCCCGAGCGCCTGCGGCAAGACCAACTTCGCGATGCTCATTCCGCCGGCCGGCTTCGACGGCTGGCAGGTCACGACCATCGGCGACGACATCGCCTGGATCAAGCCGGGAGCCGATGGGCGCCTGTACGCCATCAACCCCGAGGCCGGCTACTTCGGCGTCGCGCCGGGCACCAACCACAAGACCAACCCGAACTGCATGGCCTCGCTCGAGCGCGACGTGATCTTCACCAATGTCGCCGTGACCGAAGACGGCGGCGTGTGGTGGGAAGGCCTGACCCAGACGCCGCCGTCGCGGCTCACCGACTGGCAGGGCCAGGCCTGGACGCCCGAGATCGCCAAGGCCACCGGCGCGAGAGCCGCGCACCCGAACGCCCGCTTCACCGTGGCCGCCACCAACAACCCCGCGCTCGACCCCGAGTGGGACAACCCGGCCGGCGTGCCGATCGATGCCTTCGTCTTCGGCGGCCGCCGCTCGACGACGGTGCCGCTGGTGACCGAGGCGCGCGACTGGGTCGAAGGCGTGTACATGGCCGCGACCATGGGCAGCGAAACCACCGCGGCCGCGGGGGGCGCGCAGGGCGTGGTTCGCCGCGACCCGTTCGCAATGCTGCCGTTCTGCGGCTACCACATGAGCGACTACTTCCAGCACTGGATCGACCTCGGTACCCGGCTGGAAGCGGGGGGCGCAACCCTGCCGAAGGTGTTTTGCGTGAACTGGTTCCGCAAGGGCGCCGACGGCAAGTTGATCTGGCCCGGCTACGGCGAAAACATGCGCGTGCTGGCCTGGATGCTGGCCCGCGTGACCGGCCAGGGCGGTGGCGAGGAACATCTGTTTGGCGTCAGCCCCGACTATGACGACCTGCACTGGGACGGCCTGACTTTCAGCCGCGAGCAGTTCGCCAGCGTCATCAGCGTCGAGCCGGCCGCGTGGCGCGACGAACTCGCATTGCATACGGCCCTGTTCGAACAGCTCGCGCACCACCTGCCAGAGCCGCTGGTGGCGACCAAGGCACGCCTCGAGGCGCGGCTCCGCGACTGACGCGCTGGGCGCGTGTCAGCGTCCGAGGGCGGCGGTGATGCGCTCCATGCCCTCGGCGGCGGCGCGCAGGTCGGCGGCAAAGCCGGGTTGCGTGCGCTCATATTGCGCAGCGCGCGCGTACAGCGCGGCGGCGTCATCGCGGGTGTGGAAGCTCGCGTCTCGGGTGCGCGGCACCGAAGTGACGAGCCACCAGGCGGCCAGACGCTGAAGCAACGGGGCCAAGAAGGTGGGCAAGCGCAATGTGGCGGTGGGGTTCATGTTTTCCTGTCGGCCAAGAAATTGGCGGCTGACTCGAATTATGGGGTAAACCCTAAGTCCAACGGTTGCAGGAGGGTTCTGGACTGGCGCTGGCGGTGACCCCTACCCACGCGGGTGCTTGGCGCTCCAGCCCGACAATCCCGCCATGAAGCAAGACCTGACCGACGCCGAATTCGACGAACTCGACGCGTTGCTGCAGGCCACGCCGGCACCGCTGGAGCCGCTGGACATGCTGATGCTCGACGGTTACCTGGTCGGCGTGTTGGTCCAGCCGCGCGTGCTGCTGCCCGACGAGTGGCTGCCGCCGGTGTTTGACCTCGAAGGCCGCGCCCTGCCGCGCGACAGCGATCCGGCGTGGCTGGCGCGCTGCCGCACGTTGATCGAGCGCCGTCTGCAGGCGCTCAATGCCGCGATCAGCGAGGACGGTTGGTTCGATCCCCTGGTGGTGGATACCGACCGCGCGCCGCCTGCCAGCGAGTACGACCCCGTCCAGTCCCCGATCTCGCGCGCGCTGCTGCCGTGGGCTGCAGGTTTGCATTGGGCGCAGGAGCGTTGGTCCGATCTCAGCGACAGCGAAGACGATGCAGTGGCCAGCGCCCTGGCGCGGATCTACCGCCACCTGCCGGCCGAAACCGATGAAGACCGCGAGATCGTTGCCCTGCTCGAGCGTGAACACCCGCTGGCCACGCTCGACGACGGCATCGAAGACCTGGTGCTGGCCGCCGTCGACCTGTGGGATCTGACGCACCGCCAACGCTTTCACGTCGAGACCATCAAACGCGATGCGCCCAAGGTCGGCCGCAATGACCCCTGTCCCTGCGCCAGCGGCAAGAAGTTCAAGCAGTGCCACGGCAAGACCTGAGTCGCGCATGAAGATTCAACTGCTGTCCGACCTGCACCTCGAAAGCGAGGCTTTCGAGCCCGAGCCGCTGGCCGGTGCCGAGCTGCTGGTCCTGGCCGGCGACATCGACGCCACCTGGCACGGGTATGAGCGCTTCGCCGGCTGGCCCGTGCCGGTGCTGGCGGTGGCCGGCAACCACGAATTCGACGGCCGCGAGCTCGACGACGCCTGGCCTGCGCTGCGCCGGCATTGCGGCCGTTTTGGCATCACCCTGCTCGAGCGCGCCGCCGCCGTCCTGACGTCGAGCCGCGGACAGCGCGTGCGCTTCGTCGGCAGCGTGCGCTGGTGCGACTTCGATGCGCTTGGCGTCGCGCAGCGGCCGCGCGCGCTGCGGGCCGGGGCCTACTTCCAGCGCGTCATGGGCGCCACCCAGGACGGCGCGCCGTTCGATGCCCAAGCCGTGCGTCGCGAGGCGCTGGCATGCCGCGACTGGCTGGCCCATGCGCTGGCCGAGGCGGCGCTCGGGCGCTGGGACGCGACGGTCGCGATCACCCACTTTGCGCCCAGCCTTCGCAGCGCCGACCCGCGCTACGGGCCACTGCCGAGCACGGCCAGCTTTTGCAACGCCGACGACGATTTGCTGCCCGCGGCCGACCTCTGGCTGCACGGCCACCTGCACTGCCGCCACGACTACGTCGTGACCCACGCCGACGGGCGCAGCACCCGGGTGGTCAGCCAGGCGCGCGGGCTCGAGGCGAAGGGCGAAACCGCGGGCTACGACGCGCACAAGCTGATTGCGCTTTGACCCAGCTCGGCGCCATCGACGCGCGACCGGCAAACAATGCGCCCAACCCCCGAAGGAGAGTGACGATGAAGATCCTGGTCGCCGCCGATGGCAGCACTTTCACCAAACGCATGCTGGCCTACCTGGCTGCGCATGATGAATGGTTTGGCGCGCAGCACAGCTACATGGTGCTCACCGTGGTGCCGCCGGTGCCGCCGCGCGCTGCCGCCGTGATCGCCAAGGATGTGCTCAAGGCGCACTATGACGAAGAGGCGGAGAAGGTGCTGAAGCCGATCCGTGCGTTTCTCGGCAAGCAAGGCGTGTCGGCCGAGTTCGTCAGCAAGACCGGCACCGCCGCCGAGACCATTGCGGCTGCGGCCGAAAAAGGCAAATACGACCTGATCATGATGGGCTCGCACGGCCACGGCTCGCTCGGCAACCTGGTGCTCGGCTCGGTGGCCACCCGGGTCATGGCCCAGTGCGGCACGCCGGTGCTGTTGATTCGTTAGCGGGCCGCGAGGCCGTCCGAGCAGGTCGACAGCACGATGTCGATGATCTGCTCGTCGGTGCAGTTGGCACCGGCACTCAGAGAGTCGAGCGCGGGGGCTCAGCGTTTGGGCGCTGCCCCGTCGGGCCAGCACGACGCGGCGGCGGCGCGGGCATCGTCGTCGCGACCTTCGTGCTCCAGCGCGGCCAGGCTGCAGTCGAGGCCGAAGGCAGTGCCCATGTCGGCAGCATCGGGCTCGATGCTGCTTTCTTCCCACACGCGGGCCAGCCGTTGCAGGGTCGAAACTTTCTTCGTCGCTGGCATGCTGGTTCTCCTGGCCCCGTGATGAAGCCTGCGTAGAGTGGGTAGCGACAGTGTCAGACGTAAGTGAGCGTTTCGAACACTGGAAAAGGCGGCGCTGTGCGCCACAGTTCACAGGCACGTTCGCGTGCGTGACATTGGCACGGCGATTGCATCGTTCATCTTCGGGATGGCGTCTCGCTGCGCCGCCGCTAGCCTTGCCGCAGGCGCTGCTGGACACAAGACTCAATCATGCGACCGATCGCTCTTCAATTGCTGACCTGGGCCACCGTGGCCGCTGCGGTGGCGAGCGCGCTGTGGCTGGCCGCCGTCGAGGCCGATCAAGGCATCGTGTTGCGGTTGACGACATCGCCCGCCGTCGTGCTGCCACTCGAATGGCCGAGCGAGCCCGCTGCGACGGGCTCCGCCGGACGCCGGCGCGCAGACGACCCCACTCCGGTGCGGCCGCGGCCGTCGCGCTAGCCGTCCTGCCCACTCCTGGGGCGCCGGGCGGGCGCCCCCGAACGAGGCCGCGTCACATCGGCCAGCAGCAGCGTGCAACACACGAGATCTTCCACCGCCTCGGCCACGCTGTCGGGTGGCGCGATGTCGTCGATCAGCTCGCGCAGGTCGTCGGCGTCTTCGAGGTCCTCGGGCTCGAAATGGGCGTAGAGCACTGCCAACGGTTCGCGCAGGGCCGGGTCGTCGATCTGCAGCAGGGCCGGGAACAGGTCGAGCGCCGCGGCGAAGCCGGCCACCCACGGCAGTACCACTTCCGTGGGCAGCCGTTCGGCACTGCCTGCTTCGACTTCGAGCTCGAACACCCAGGGGTCGAACCACTGGCGTGCGGAGATCGCCCGCTCGAGCTCGGCGTGCCGGCGCAGCACCAAGGCCTGCAGCGCCTCGAGCGTCACGCCCGGCGGCACGGCCCGGCCGTCGATGTCGGGCACATGGCGCAGCCAGCGTTCCCGCGGCAGCGCACGCGGCTGCAGCAGCACGCCGACCAGGAAGCCGTCCAGCGCTGACAGGTCCAGCGGCTCGAGCGGTGGCGGCAAAGCATCGAGCAAGGCTTCGAGCTGATCACGTTCGTCGTCGCTGAGCGGCCGCGGGGTGGGGTCGATGGCCATGCGGGCATTGTCGCGGCCCGGCGGGTGTGGTTTCCCCCGCGACGGCGATGCCGCTGCGCAATAGACTCGAGGTCAGGCCGCGCACCGCGCTGGCCGCGAAGGAATCACCATGGGCGCCCCCGAAGCATTCACCACCACTTCCGACATCAGCCATTGGATTGCCGGCCGGCGCGACGGCGGCGCCAGCGGCCGCACGCAGCCGGTCTACAACCCGGCCACCGGCGCGGTCGCACGCCAGGTGCACCTGGGCGGCGAGCGCGAAGTGGCGGCCGCCGTGGCGGCGGCCGACGAAGCCTTCCCGGCCTGGGCCGACACCCCGCCGATCCGCCGCGCGCGCGTGCTGAACAAGTTCCTCGAGTTGATGAACCGCCACAAGGACAGCCTGGCGGCGATGATCACCGCCGAGCACGGCAAGGTGTTTTCCGACGCCCAGGGCGAGGTCTCGCGCGGCATCGACATCATCGAGTTCGCCTGCGGCGCACCGCAATTGCTCAAGGGCGACTTCACCGACCAGGTCAGTACCGGCATCGACAACTGGACGCTGCGCCAGCCGCTCGGCGTGGTGGCCGGCGTGACGCCGTTCAACTTCCCGTGCATGGTGCCGTGCTGGATGTTCCCGGTGGCGCTGGCCTGCGGCAACAGCTTCGTATTGAAGCCCAGCCCGCTCGACCCCAGCCCGAGCCTGCTGATGGCCGAGCTGCTGCGCGAGGCCGGCCTGCCCGACGGCGTGTTCAACGTCGTGCAGGGCGACAAGGTGGCCGTCGAGGCATTGATGGCGCATCCGCTGGTGCGCGCGCTGAGCTTCGTCGGCTCGACCCCCATCGCGCATGCGCTGTACCAGAGCGGCGCCCAGCAAGGCAAGCGCGTGCAGGCGCTCGGCGGCGCCAAGAACCACATGGTCGTGATGCCCGACGCCGACATCGAGCAGACCGTCGACGCCCTGATCGGCAGCGCTTACGGCTCGGCGGGCGAGCGCTGCATGGCCATTTCGGTGGCCGTGCTGGTCGGCGATGTGGCCGACCGCGTCCTGCCCAAGCTGGCCGAGCGTGCGCGAGCGCTCAAGATCGGCAACGGCATGCGCTCCGATGCCGAGATGGGCCCGGTGATCAGCCGTGCCGCGAAGGACCGCATCGAAAGCTATGTCGCCCTCGGCGTCGAAGAAGGGGCCAAGCTGGTGGTCGACGGCCGTGGTTTCACCATCGCCGGCCACGAGCAGGGCTTTTTCACCGGCGGCAGCTTGTTCGACCATGTCACACCGTCGATGCGGATCTACCAGGAAGAGATCTTCGGCCCGGTGCTGGTGTGCGTTCGCGTCAAGGATTTCGCCCACGCGGTGCAACTCGTCAACGACCATGAATACGGCAACGGCGTGGCCTGCTTCACCAGCGACGGCAACGTCGCGCGCGAGTTCGCGCGGCGCATCCAGGTCGGCATGGTCGGCATCAACGTGCCGATCCCCGTGCCGATGGCCTGGCACGGCTTCGGCGGCTGGAAGCGCAGCCTGTTCGGCGACATGCATGCCTACGGCGAAGAGGGCGTGCGCTTCTACACCAAGCAAAAGAGCGTGATGCAGCGCTGGCCGGCGAGCATTGCCAAAGGCGCCGAATTCGTGATGCCCACCGCCCGCTGATCTCGCTGGCGAGCCAAGCCCGCTGCCGATCGATCAGCCGTCTGGGCCGAACGGCGCAAAGCCCGACATCGGCGCGCGCGTCGGGAAGTGGCGGTTCAGGTGCTGCAAGCGCGCCTGGGCCTCGGTCTCGCCGTGCTGAATGGCGACGACGGTGAAAACTTCGGCGCGCAGGTGCCACAGGTCGGCGGCCGTTCGTGCCGCCAGCAAGCGCGTGACCAGGCGTTCGGCGCGCGGCGTGCGGATGTGGCGCAGGGCGCTGTAGAAATCCTGGCGCACGGCACTCAGGCGTTGATCGGTCGGGGCCGACGCTGCAGACCGCGCACGCCTGCACCACGCCCACAGGCGCGCCACCGCCTTGGTGTCGATCGTGGTGTAGGCGGTGGCGTTCATGGTCAGGCCGTCCGTGCGCTGGGCCGGGGTCCGTCCGGCGCTTAGTCTTCGAGCTCGATTTCCTGGTCCCAGGTCACCGTGTTGCCATTCAAGCTGCCACGCACCTTGATCAGCTTGCCCGGCGCGGCGGCGGCGAAGAACGCGGTGCGGCCGATGATCGCGTCGCGCGCGTCCTTGAAGTTGTTGTCCGAGATCGGCGAGGTGTCGGCGACGATGCCCAACAGCGTGACGTTGGGCGCACTGACCGCAGCGGCCACCGACTGCAGGATCACGCGCGATGCATTGCCGCCGCCCTGCACTTCGATCTCGGTGGCGATCGTGCGATTGCCGCTTCCCGGCCGGCCCCGCACCCGCAGGTAGTTGCCTGTGCTCAACGCGGCCAGCGAGGTGTTCTTGAAGCGCGTCAGCGCATTGGTCTCGACCGTGATGCCCAAGCCCGTCAGCGTCAGCGAAGTGCCCGACTTGGTGGCCACCAGCGCCACCGTGGCGCTTGACCAGTTCGGTGAAGCCGCTCGGACTGTCTTGCGCGTCGAGCCGGCGCGGCTGGCCGCGGGCATCGAGGAAGTCGGGGTTGCGCGCCCAGGCGGTGAGCACGCGCGCGGCGCGGTTGTACGTCTCGCCGTCCGCCGCGTCGATCGCCGTGGGTTGCGACATCAGGCGCTGGACTTCCTTGCGCGTCAGGCCCGACAGAATCGCCGCCCGTGAGATCGACGGTTTCTTGCCGGGGATGCCGAACTCACGCAGGGCGACATCGACATAGGCCCGCTTGGCGATCTCTTCGAACGTGCCGAACGACACGTTGTGGCGCAACAGCACCCTGAACAACGGCCGCAGCGTCAGTGCTCGCTTGCGCTCGAACTGCATGGCCAACGCGGACTCAAGTGCCGATCACGCCCCCGTCCCTCTTTCGCACCACGACCGTGGCCGAGCGCGGCCGCCCGCCGGGCTGGTAGTCGGGCCAGCTCGAGTACTTGCTCGGCTCGGCCGGGTCACTGCGTTCGCTCGGCGTTTCGCCGGGGTGCTGGACGTTGAGGAACATCGTGATATGCACGCCTTCGGCGAAGAAGGCGTGCGCTTCTACACCAAGCGAAAGAGCGTGATGCAGCGCTGGCCGGCGAGCACGCCCAAGGGCGCGGAGTTCGCGATGCCGACGGCGAAGTGACCGGCGCCCTGCACCGCCACGGCGCGGCACAGGCCCGAGTTGAGGCGGCTACTGCACCGCCGCCAGCGTCGCCGGGCTGTCGCCGCCGCCGCAATTCGGGTGCTTGAAGCCATTCGGTGCTTCGCCGGGCGCAAGGTAGACGATGTTGTCAGGCCGAGCTGCATCGCCGCTGACGCCGGCCACGCCAGACAAGTTGTCCAGACCCAGCGCGTCGCGCACGCGCCACGCGATGCGGTGGTCAGCGCAAGATGTGTCGCCGCTGACGCCGAGGCCGCCGATCAGCACCCTGCCCGGCGCGTACAGCCCAAGCCCGCCGCCGAACACGTTGACGCCGCCGATGCGCTTGCCGACCATCGGATCGCCCGGCTTGCCGTACTGGCGGGCGTTGCCGGCGTAGGCGACGGCAGGGTCCACCGGATTACTCTCCTGCAGCCCGAACAGGCTGCCGCCCGGCTGCACCGCCGAGTACAGGTTGGCGGTCGACAACGCGAGACCAGTGGTCGCCGCGCCGGAGCCGGCGCTGCTGTCGAGGCTGAACGCGTTGGCGGTGTTTGCCTTCTGCGCCGAAATGACCCGGCTGCCCGGCCATTGGGCGGCGCGATCGGCGCCGGAGAACGCGACCGCGCAGACCACGCCGTCGCGGTCGACCACCGTCGCCCACATGTGCAGATCGAGGCCCGTGGTCTCGGCCGCCACCGCAAGGTCCAGCGCGGCTTTGACGGCGTGGTGCGACACGGTGCAGGTGGTGGTTGCAGCCGCGGCGCCGCAAAGGCCGGCGCTGGCAACGGTGAGGGCGATCATGCGGACGTGGTGAGCAGAGAATTTCATGCTGATCTCCTCAATGAGTTGCGAACGGGTGGGTGGCGCGCTCGACAGCGCTGCGGCGCGCGAGCAGGGCCGACGCATCTTCAGCGGGCGAGGCCGAACCCCACATCCCTAACAGTAGGGCCGGCCCGTGCCCTGCCCCTAGAACCGAAGTTCAGCTACCGATCACGCCGCCGTCCTTGCGCCGGACGACCACCGTGGCCGAGCGCGGCCGGCCGCCGGGCTGGAAGTCGGGCCAGTTCGAGTACTTGCTCGGCTCGGCCGGGTCGCTGCGCTCGCTCGGCGTTTCGCCGGGGTGCTGGACGTTGAGGAACATCGTGCTGCCGTCGGGCGTCCAGGTCACGCCGGTGATCTCGCAGTTGAGCGGGCCGGTGAGGAAGCGCCGCGTCTGGCCGGTGGCCACATCGCAGGCCAGCATCTGGTTGTTGCCGATGTTCTTCAACTCGCCCTTGTGCATCGAGGTCGGGCCCATGTCGGTCTGGATCCACAGCACGCCGCGGGCGTCGAACGTGATGCCGTCAGGGCAGGCGTAGAGATCGCCCTTGATACTGCCCCGGGCTTCTGCGCGTTCGTTGGCCGGGTCGCCGGCCAGCACCAGGTGGTTCCATTTGAAGGTCGTGCCGTCGAAATCGCGGTCGTCCTGCCACCTGATGATCTGGCCCATCACGTTGTTGGCGCGCGGGTTGGCGGCGTCGATGCCCGGCATGTCCTTGGCGCCGCGCGAACTGTTGTTGGTCAGCGTGCAATAGACCCAGCCGCTGTGAGGGTCGATCGCCAACCACTCCGGGCGGTCCATCTTGGTCGCGCCGAGCAGGTCGCTGGCCTGGCGCGACTTGATCAGCACCTCGCCCTGGTCCGCAAAACCGTTGGCTGCGGTCAACGCGCCTTGGCCGTGCGTGAGTGCGATCCAGTTGCCGCTGCCGTCGGCGTTGAAGCGGGCCACGGAGAGCGTGCCGTGGTCGAGCAGGCTGCGGTTGGCTTTGGCGCCGCCGGGCGCGATTCTGTCGCGGCTGACGAACTTGTAGATGTACTCGAAGCGCGCATCCTCGCCCGAATACACCACCGCGCGGCCGTCCTTGGTCACCCCCACCCAGGCCCCTTCGTGTGCCGCGCGGCCGAGCGCGGTGCGCTTGACGGGCGTGCTGGTCGCATCGAGCGGGTCGATCTCGACCACCCAGCCGAAGCGATTCGGCTCGTTGGGGTTTTTCACCGCGTCGAAGCGCTCGTCATGCTCGTGCCAGCGGTAGCCCCAGCCGCCCTTGCTCATGCCCCAGCGCTTTTCGTGCGCCGACAGCGTGTCGCCGCCGCTGAAGTAGCCGATGAAGTTTTCTTCGCCCGACAGGTAGGTGCCCCAGGGCGTCTTGCCACTGGCGCAGTTGTTCAGCGTGCCGAGGACCGTGCGGCCTTCGGGGTCGGCGGCGGTCTTGAACAGCGCATGGCCGGCACAGGGCCCGCCGACCGCGAACGGCGTGTTGCCGGTGAAGCGGCGCGCGTACCTCGACGGCCGCACCATCTGCCAGGCACCGCCCTTCATCTCGACTTCGATCACCGCCACGCCGTGCGCGGCCTGGGTCTTCTTCACTTTCTCTGCGGTCCACGGCGTCATGCCACCCGCGTGCAGCAGGCCGTCGTCGGTGTACTCGTGGTTCATCGCCAACAGCCCGCGCGCGTTGCCGTGGCCGTCGAGGGCGTAGAAGTGGATACCGTCGTGGTGCATGCCCATCTGCACCGCCTGCTCGGCAGAGGTGTTCGAGGCGTCGGGCTTGAACGCCGGCATGTTGCCTGGCACGCCGACCGGCTCGCCCCAGGCAGCGAGGGCCGTCGCGACGTAGCCCTCGGGCACCACCAGGGTGTCGGTGGCCACCGCCGGCACACCCTTGAAGCCGATCACCGGCAGCATCGCCTTCGGCGTCTCGCGCCTGGCCGCAGTGGCGCAGCCGGACACCAGCGGCGCGTACAGCACGCTCGCCGCCAGGCCCAGGCCGCCGCGCAGCACGGTGCGTCGCGCCGGGTCGCTGACGTCGTGGATGCTCGGGTTGGAAGAGCGGTTGCTGTCTTCCATCGTGTCGAAATCCTTGCTGGCCATGTGCGGGTCTCCTGAGGGTGCAGCCGAAGATTGGAGCCTACCTGCATGACGCCGCCAAGTTGGCACTTCCTCTACGTCGGCCGTGCCGCACCCGGGAGACCGACACGGCGCCGCTGCCCGCCCCGCCGCCCTGCGCCGCGCCGTGTGCCTCGGGGCCGGCCCCAGGGCGTGCTTATCATCGCCGGCTAGATCGTCTACCGTCGCGATCTCACTTAGCGCCCACCGCCCACGCCCATGCTGCAAGTCCTCGGCCGTAGCTCATCGATCAATGTGCGCAAGGTGCTCTGGACCTGCGACGAGTTGGCCCTGCCTTTCGCGCGCGAAGACTGGGGCCTGGGTTTTCGCTCGACGCAGGCGCCTGAGTTCCTGGCGAAGAACCCGAATGCGCTGGTGCCGGTGATCGTCGACGACGGCTTCGTGCTCTGGGAGTCGAACACCGTCTGCCGCTACCTCGCCGCACGCCACGGCCGCGACGACCTGCTGCCCACCGAGCCGCAAGCCCGCGCGCGCGTCGAGCAATGGATGGATTGGCAGGGGTATGTCGAGCGGCTGCGGCAACGCCCCACCTACCTGGCGCACGCAATGAAGGACACGCCATGATCCTCGGCCTGCGCACCGCCATCTACCCGGTCACCGACCTCGACGCTGCCAAGCGCTGGTACGCCGAGATGCTCGGCCAGCCACCGTACTTCGACCAGCCGTTCTACGTCGGCTTCGCGGTCGGCGGCTTCGAGCTGGGGCTGGTGCCCGGTGGCCAGCCCGGCACCGCCGGAGCGCAGCCGCTGTGGGGCGTGGCCGACATCGCGGCGGCGTTCGCGCGCCTGCTGTCGCTGGGCGCCACCGAAATCCAAGCCGTGACCGATGTCGGCGGCGGCATCAAGGTGGCTGCCGTGCGCGACCCGTTCGGCAACCGCTTCGGCCTGATCGAGAACCCGCACTTCGATGCGGGTGCGGTGCGCTGATGACCGCGCGCACCGTGCTCGTCACCGGCGCCAGCCGCGGCATCGGCGCCGCCGCCGCCATCGCCTGCGCCAAGCAGGGCTGGGACGTGGCGGTGAACTGCACGCGGGATGGGCGCGCGGCCGACGCGGTGGCGGCGCAAGTGCGTGCGCTCGGCCGCCGGGCGATCGTCGTGCCGGCCGACGTGGCCGACGAAGCGGCCGTGCTGGCCATGTTCGCCCGCATCGACGCCGAACTCGGTGCACTCGGTGGCCTGGTCAACAACGCCGGTGTCGTTGATGTCCAGGCCCGGGTCGAGGCCGTGAGCGTCGCGCGCCTGCAGCGCATGTTCGCGATCAATGTCTTCGGCAGTTTCGTCTGCGCGCGCGAGGCGATCAAGCGCATGAGCACCCGGCACGCCGGCGAACCGGCCCTGCCCACGGGCAGCGGCCAGGGCGGCGCGATCGTCAACCTGTCGAGCGTGGCGGCCCGCCTCGGCGGCCCGGGCTGGTATGTCGACTACGCTGCCAGCAAGGGCGCGATCGACACCTTCACCGTCGGCCTGGCGCGCGAAGTCGCCAGCGAAGGCATCCGCGTCAACGCCGTGCGCCCGGGCATCATCGATACCGACATTCATGCCTCGGGCGGCCAGCCCGGCCGCGCCCAGGCGTTGTCGCTCCTGATCCCGATGCAGCGCCCCGGCACCGCCGACGAAGTGGCGGCGGCAATCGTCTGGCTGCTGTCGGACGAGGCGCGCTACACCACGGGCGCGATCATCGACGTGAGCGGCGGGCGTTGAACCTAGAAACCGCAGTTGATCGCTTGCCTGCGCTGGCATCGCCGCATGAACACTGACTTTCGTATCCACGGCATGCAACACCATGGTGGTGAGAGCGCTACGCACCCGATCGAGCCACGCTACGGCACGCTGGCAGCGTTGCTCCTCCTTGCGGGCACAAGCCCGCCGCGTCGTTGCGCCTTGCCAGCGCACCGCAGCGCGGCCCGCTCGGGCGCGTCCAACTGCGGTTTCTAGGTTGAATCGACGGCTCGCAATGCGAGCCCGTGCGCGCTCAGCGCAGGCCGAAGTATCCCAAGACGAACAAGACAATGACCACGGCGCCGACGAGCCAGATGATTCTGTTCACGATTGCATTCCTTTGCCTGCGCTGAAAAGTGCGAACGAGTCCGGCTGGCGCACTGCATGCCGGCCCCGCTCGAATCACTCTATGCCCGCGCCGCCCGAGCCTCTGTGCGCTGGCGAACCGTGCAACGCAATTTGCCCAGTCGAACGACCAGGGCGGGCGACATCGGTGCCGAGCAGCCCCGCAAGCTCTGCGCCACTGAGCACCTCACGCTGCAACAGGGCACGCGCCAATGCGTCGAGCTGCCCACGCTGGGAGGCCAGGAGTTGTTGGCTCTTGGCCTGCGCCTGCTCCAGCAGCGCGCGGGCTTCCTTCAGCACCGCAGCCTGAATGTCGGGGCCCAGCAGTTCTTTCGGCACGCCGGCCACACTCAGCAAGCCGAAAGTCTTGGAGAAACCCAGCGAGCCGACCATGTTGATGGCCAGTTCGGAGGCCCGCTTCAAGTCGTCCGAGGCGCCGCTGGAGACGCTGTCAAGCACCAGCAACTCGGCCTCACGTCCGCCCAGCATCATCGCCAGGCGGCTGGTGAGCTCGGCCTGTTGGTAAAGCGGGTCCTCGGTGTCGCGGCTGATATAGGTGACGCCCAGCGCCTGGCCGCGCGGCTCGATGGTCACTCGCTCCACGGACCCGACCCGCAGCCAATGGCCGACCAGGGCGTGACCCGCCTCATGGTAGGCCAGGCGCTCGCGCGTGGCCTCGGTCAGCAGTGCCTTGATGGCCGAGACCTCGCCGCCGAGCTGGTGGGTCTCGATCGCGCGCAGGAAATGCTCGGATGAAACCTGTTGCGCACCGGCTTCGGCTGCCGTGGACGCCGCCTTGTTCACCGTGTTGGCGATTTCGGCCGGCGACATGCCCGACGTCATGCGCGCCAGCGCCGCCGTGTCTGCCGTGCCGTCGTGCGCCAGCTTGCCGATGTAGAGCTCGAACAGCCGTTGCCGGTCCGGCAAGGTCGGCAGCGTGAGACGAACCAGCATGTCGAACCGGCCGGGTCGGCGCATGGCTTCATCGACGTTGTCCTCATGGTTGGTGGCCCCGACCACGACCACGTTGTCCAAGGCCTCGAACCCGTCCATCTCGACGAGCACGCGATTGATGATTCGATTCAGCTCGGACTCAGGCCCGCCGCCTTGACCACCCTGGGAGCGTTTGCCGATGCCGTCCACCTCGTCGATGAACAGCACGCACGGTGCGTTCCTGCGCGCGAGCTTGAACAGTTCCTTGACCTTGCTGACACCCGCGCCGTAGAACATGGCGGTGAAGTAAGAACCATCCACCGAGATGAAGCTCGCCTTGCTCTCTCCAGCCAGCGCTTTGGCCAGCAAGGTTTTCCCCGTGCCGGGCGAGCCCACCAGCAACACGCCGCGCGGGGCCGACGCGCCCAACTTCGCATAGTGGGTCGGGTCGTGCATGAAGGCCTTCACCCGATTCAGCGCAGCCTTGGCCTCGGCACTGCCGATGACATCGGCAAATTGCGTTTGCGGACGCACAGACAGCTTGGATGCCGCAGCACCCATGCCGGTTTGAAGTTTGGTGGCCATGAACAGCGCCACCACCAGCGCGCCCAGCAGCAGCAGGGGAGACAGCAGGCCGTCAACGACGTCCAGCAAGCGGCGACTCCCGGTGCGGGGGTCGATGTTGACACTGACCAGGGTGAAACCTGCTTCAGCGCTCTTGTCGCCCAGCTTGTCCAGAGCGGTGCCGGCACATCCCGACACCGTGCAGCCGGGCACCGTCGAACTGGCCCTTTCGCCGCTTTTCAGGGTGTACAGCACCAGCCCCGGCTGGGCGTTTGCCAAACCCACCGCAGACAAGTCGCCAGCGTCCAGCGCCTTGCGGAAGTGCGAGACGTTCTTTTCGTGTTCCAGCCAATCCTCGGGGGTCTTCTCGAATTGCAGGGCCTCGGGGCTCTTGCGGGCATTGGTTTCCTGTACGGCCTTTGCATAGAGGGCAACCAAGCCAAGAAGCAGCAAGACCGCCATCAGTAGCGCGAGGAGAACCCGCGGATGGGCTCGCGCGCGCTTGAGAAGTTTCTGGTACGAGTTCATGACCTACGCCCGACCAAGGCTGCGTATCAGGCGGTCAGCAATCGCCTGTGCCAGGCCGGCGTTTCCGCTTCCGTCCAGGTCCGCGAAGCGTCGATTGGTGTCGAAGTGAATGTTTTCAGCCGTTGTTTGCAGCGTCGGGAGCGCGGCGCTGACAAACGCCTGCATCGCGAGCCCGCCCAGTTCGCGTCCCACGATCTCGCGCGCAGCCCGGGCTGCTGCCAGGTACTTTCTGGCGTCCATGCCGACATGCTGCGCCTCGACCATTTCCAGGTACACGATCTGATCACGAAGGGTTGTCATGTCGTGGGTCACTGCATGTCTCCAAGGCGGGTCTTGCCACCCCTGGACCAGATTTTCGGACCGCGCCGCGGCCTCGATGCGCGGAGAACCAGCGACAAATGAGCCCGTTTGTTCAAGAGAGCACACATGCGGTCGACTGCCGCCAGCGCAGGCCCTGGCCGACCGTCGCACAACATGTACTCATTTGCGTCTGGCGTGAAGCCGCACACGCTTGCGATGCGGGCTCGGCACCCCGAACGCAGCCGCGCCTCCTAGAATTTGCGTCGAACCTCCAGCCGCGTGAAACCGATCCACCCCATGTCAAACGAACCCTTCGAATTCCGCCCGTCGGGATCTATCGAGTTCGAGCAAGTCGAGCCCGAGGCCGTCGCCAAGCAGTTGCACCCGTCGGCCGACGACGTGCTGGACACCGACCCGCTGTCGATCAACTTTGGCCGCAGGAAGGACACCAAGCCAAGCGCGGCCGAACGCATGCTTGCCGGGACCACGATCGACTGGTTGCTTGCGTTGCCTGTCGATTCGAGGCCCCGGGCCCTTTGCGAACGCTTTGCGCATGTGGCCAATCGGCTGGCGCAGGATTGGTCGCACACGGTGCGCTCGACACACAGCCTGCAAGTGCTCGCCGGCGATACGCGCTGGGGCAGCGCCGGCTTTGCGGCCCAGGTGCAAAGCGAGTTGCAGCGCCTGCTGACCCGGCTCACCGGCGTTCAGCAATCGAGGTAAGGGTCGACAGCGCGCACTGACCAAGCCCTGTCACCTGGATCGCGCAACCGCAGCCCGCGCTCACTCCTTCGCCGGCCAGGCAAACCCTTCGAGCAGCGCCACCACTTCCGCGCAGGCCCTCTTCTCCGCGTTGCCGGCCGCGCGCCGCGCATAGCGTTCGAGCACGAAGCGCGCGGTGTCGTGCACCGAGCGCCAGTCGCGCGGCGCCGAGACGCGGTGATGTAGCTCGGTGTACTCGGCGGCGATCGACGCGGCCTGCGGCGCCAGAGAATGGGCTGCCACCGCCTCGTACAGGCGCAAATCTGTGAGACCCGCCACGCTCCAGAAATCGGGGTCGTCGCGGGTCTTGTCGGCCAGGCTTTGCCGCAGCGCGGCCACGGCGGCGAGGTCGAAGCCGGGCCAGCCGGGGCGGGCCGCGTCGGCCGCCAGTTCAGCGGCCAGGCGGTTGAGCGCCGGGTAGAAGATCTCGGGTGACGCATGGTCGCGGGCGATCTTTTCGGCGGCCGCGCAGTGCTGCTTCATGCGTGCGATCGCGGCTTGCGCCGCGGTCTCGCGCCCGGCGTCGCCCTCGATCATCGCCAGCCGCTTGAACGCCGAACCAACCAGGCTCTCGCGCTCCATCGTGGTGTGCTGGGCGATCAGGTGTTGGGTGGCGGCGATGGCGGCGCGAATCGCGGTTCGCGCCGCCCCGCGTGCGTGCTCGAGCGCGCGCTGGCGCGCTGCGCGTTGCGCCGGCGCCGCGCCGCGCCGCGCGTCGTCGGCGGCCTGGACCCGCGCGCTGGCCTGGCGCACGCACAGGTTGGCCCATTGCTCGGCGGCCTTTTGCGTCGCGCTGGCGTCATTGGCGGCCATCGCGCGCTCGTACCAGGCGATTGCCGGCGCCATGTCGCCGACCTCGCTCCAGGCCACCGCGAACGCCTCGGCCACCGCGCCCATGCCGCCCCACACCGCGGCGAAGCGGCCTTCGAGGTAGCCCAGCCGCTGGCGTTGCGTCTGCCGGCCGCGCTCGCGCTCGCGCTCGTCGTGGCCGCGCACGAAGCGCGATTCGACGGCCACGGTTTCGAGTGCGAGCGCCAGCCCGAGCGGTGACGACACGCCGGCGAAACGCTCGGCCGGCGTGGCCGCGGGCGCGCTCGCGCCCTCGCGCTGCAGGGTCCAGTTCGGGTCGCCGTAGCATTGGTAGGCGGCCCAGGTGTTGCCCTCGCGGTTGGCGTTCCAGGCTTTCTCGCGCGCCACCGCGGCGGCGTCGATGAAGCGCTGGCCGCGCATCAGCGCGTCGTAGAAGGTGGTGGCAAAGATCTCGGCCGGGCCGTCTTCCACGGCCCAGCCGGCGGCGATCACGCAGCGCACGCCGAGTTCGATCAGGGCTTCGGCCACCGTGCTCGCAAACTGCGCCAGGTTGGGTTCGCTGCCCAGCAACTGCGCGCTGTGGCTCTCGGCCAGGTAGCAGCAGTTGACGAACACCAGCTCGGGCACCGTGCGCATGGCGTGGATTTCGCTGGGGCCGAGAAAGCCGTGCGAGAGCACCAAGCCGCGGGTGGCACCGTCGGCCGGACCGCCGGCGGCGCCTTCGAGGTGCTCCGGCGGCGAGCCGTGGCCGGCGATGTGTACCACCTGCCAGTCGCGTTCGAGCAGCGCGTTGATGACCTGCTGCGCGTCGGGCGCACTGGCCGCATCGTCGTCGGCAATCAGAGCCTTGACGCGGTTGCCCGGCGCCCCGACCGGCCCTCCCACCCGCTCGGCCACGGCGCGCGCCTCGGCCCGCGCGCCGGGCAGGCGGCCGTAGCCCGCGCCGGGGGGCACGGCGGGCTCACCGATGACCAGCACGCCGCCCTCGCTGTTGGCGTCGCGCACCTGTTGGCGGAAGCGCCCGGTGATCAGGCTGCGCATCAGCTTGGTGCGCACGGCCCAGGGCCGCAGGTCGCCGCCCACGACACGGTTGTCCTGCAGCAGCTCCCACGGGATGCCGGCGGTGCCGCGGTCGAGCTTCAGGCGCATCTCGGTGGTGCCGCCGAGGAACGGGTCCATCTCCACCGGGATCAGCAACTGGTACAGCGTGCGGCCGATTTGCGGGTCGCGGTGGGCGTCGTTCGACGCACGCTTGACCAGCTCGCGCACCAGTTGTGCCTGCGTGGCCTGCGAGCGCAGCTCGGTGCGCGCGCGCTTGGTGTCCAGGGTGTAGGCGATGTCGGACTCGCCACCGCGCGCCTCGCGGGTCTGGGCGCTGATCAGGTCGTAATCGGCGCCGCGGTAGCCGGCGTCCAGAGGGCGGCGCAACGCGCCCACCCCGGCCCGCACCTGGTCGGCCATGCGCCAGTGGCTGGGCGACGCCGCGGCCAGCACCTGGAGCGCGCGCCAGGCTTCGCCGGCGCGGTCGAGGTAGAGCTCGACGATGTGCAGGTGCGCCAGCAGTGGCCAGCCACTGGCGGCCAGGCTTTGGTTGGCTTCGCGGCCGGCCTGCGCAATCATCTGCGCCGCCTGACCCGGTGTGATGCCAGTGCCGCCGCTGCCGATCAGGGTGGTCGCCAGCTCGAAGGTGGCGGGCGCGCCACCGGGGTGCTCGACGATGCGCTGGGCCCAGCCGACGATGGCCTGGCGCACGGTGAGCATCAGGTGCGCGGGCTTCAACGCCGATTCGTCGCCCAGGCCGACCACGATCGACCACTCGGGCCGCGGCAGTTGCAACGGGTTGTCGTTGCTGCCGGTGTTGCGGAACATCTGGTGAGAGCCGGGCTGGTCGGGGTACAGGCCGGCACGCAGCGCGGTCTGCATGCCCCCGCCGACCAGGGTGTTGACGACCCACTCGGTGCCGGTGAGCTGGGTCGAGCTGTAGTGGCCGATCAACAGCGGCTGGCGCATGAACATCAGGTTGCCGTTGATCACGCTCACCGTCAGCGCGCGCTCGCGCGACGCGGGCTCGACGGCAGCGGACTCCGGCGTGCTCAGCGCCCCCAGTTCGGCCTCGCCTTCGGGGGGCCGCAGGCTGCGCGGCTGGCGTGCCGGCCGGCTCTTCACATGCTGTACCGGCGGCGCCGCGCCTTTGTCACCGCTGGCGCCACCGCGCGTGGCCCCGGGCAGCTCGCGCACCGGCTCGAGCGCGGGGTGGCTGGTGCTGCCGCTGTCGAGCAGCTCGGCGTAGGCCGCAAAGGCCGGCTCGAAATCGGGCAGCGAGCCGTGCGCGCAATCGACGGCCCAGGTGCGCACGCCGGGCAGCAGCGCGCTCGCGCGCGTGACGCGGCCGTCGCCGGCGTCGGCGGCATTCAGGTATTCGAGGCCCTGGCCGCCGAGTTCGTAGCCGTCGGGTGTGAAGCGCGCGCGGCCGACCACCAGCAGCAACTTGTCGGCCCAGCGCGGCAGGTCGCGCTCGCGCTGCTGATCGAGCGCCTGGCGAAACGCCTTGGCGGCATCGAGCACCGGCTGCGGCGGTATGCCCCAGCGGTAGGCGTTCAACTGCAGGCCCTCGCTGTGCCAGCGGTTGTGGTCCTCCACAGCGGCGAGGTCGGCGTCGGCCAGCGCCTGCCAGGTGGCACGGCGGTCGAGCTGGCGCGTGCTGTCGGCGAGCGCGGCCTGCAGTTGCAGGAAGCCCGGAAACTGCGCCATCAACTGGCGCGCAGCGTGGTCCTGGAACGGCGCGCCGAAAGCCGTCAGCGTATTGCCGAAGGTGTCGTCGCCCGACAGCACCTGCATCGGCGCCCACGAGCCGGCGTTGGGCGTGCCGAGCATCAGCACGCGCGCGCCGCGGCGGGCCAGCAGGTTCTGCCACACGTCGGGCGCCACCAGGGCCATCGTGCGCACCACCAGGCCGCCCATCGAGTGCGCCACGAAGCGCACCGGCTGGCTGTTCTGCGCCCGTGCGGCGAGCGCGGCCTCGGCCACGCCGGCCAGGCGCTCGGCTTCGTCTTCCACCGGCTTGCGCCAGTCGTAGGCGAACTCGATCACTTCGTGGGTTTCGGCCAGGTACTGCGCCAGGTCGTCGTAGATCGGGCCGATGGCGCCGTCGGGCAGCACGGCATGGCCCGGCGCATCGGGCCAGGCCAGCCGCTTCAGGCCACCCACCAGGCGCAGGCCGAGCCAGATGCGCTGGCCGTCGACGGCCAGGTGGCTGCCCAGGATGCCCGGCAGCAGGATCACCGCCGGCTTGTCGCTGGCCGGACGCTCTTCATCGCCGTCACCGCGGCGCGCCGCTGCGGGCCGCGCGCGGCCGCGCAGGCCGGTGGCCGATTCGCCCTGCCACGACAGCGGCCCGATCAGGCCGAAGCCCTCGGGCTGGTCGTGCATCAGCGCGCTGCACACGGCTTCGGCGGTGCGCTCGTTGCCGAAGTACTCGCTGTGCGTGACGCGGCCGCCGCGGTCGAGAAGGAACAGCGCGCCGCCGCTGCGCGGCGCGCCGCCGTACATCGAGCGCGTCTGGACCACGAAGTCGTTGTCGGTCCAGTAAAAGCCGTCGGCCACCAGCGTCTTCAGCCACGAGCCGACCGAGTCGCCCTGCACATCGCCGGCGACCACGCGCAACTCGCCGGGCAAGGGCTCGTCGGCTGCGTGCAGCCACTGGATCAAGGCGCTGTCGGGCACCTGCGCGGCCAGGCCGGGCATCGTGGCCGGGTCGGTGCGGTGCTGGGCCACGGCGGCCAGAAAGTCCACCAGCTCGGGCAGCACCGGCACGGCGGCCAACTCGAGCGTCCACTTGAACACCGAGAGGTACGCGTCCAGCCGCTTGCTGGCCAGCAGGGTGCCGCGGGCCGGGCAGGCCACGCGCACCACGCGCTCGACGCGCACGCCCTTGCGGCCGAGTTGGTCGCCGAGCGCGGCCAACTCGCTGCGTTCGCCGGCGCTGAAGGCCGACAGGTCTTCGCCCTTCAGACCCGGGTTGGCCGCCACGCGCGCCAGCACCTCGGCCACCAGCCCGCCGCGCGAATGCGTCACCAAGTGCAGCCGTGCGCCCTTGGGCAGCGCTTGCGCCAGCGCCAGCGCATTGGCCACGGGGCTGAGTGTCAGCGTCGGGTGGTCGAGCGCGTAGACGCGGTGGCCGTAGTGCTGGAACAGCGCGGCCACGCGCTGCGGGTGCAGGGTCCACAGCTTGGCGAAGGCGCTGGCGGTGTTGCTGAAGGTGCCGTGCACGAACACCAGCAGCGGGCCCGCGGCCGCCACGCCGGCCGGCAGCGATGCCAGCGGCTTGTTGCCGCTGCCCTTGAATTTCGGCAGCGCCGCGGCCTGCAGCGCGTACAACCCGGCGTCGACCTGGGCATCGACGCGCGCGGCCAGTTGCGTCGCGGCCACGCCGGCCAAGCTGTCGCCGGCCACGCCGCTGACGATTTCCAGGCCGCTGAGCAGCGCGTCGCCGAGCAGGCCGCGCGTGGCCCCGCGCGTGTCGACGCTGGGCGCCGCGAGCCCGGGCCAGGCCAAATGGGTCGGCACCGCGACGTCGCTGTCGTCGGCGACGGCGCTGCGGCGCGCGGTGCCGGCCTGCTGCGCGAGCATCAGGTCGCGCGCGTGCTCGGGGTGCAGCACCAGCGACGGGCCTCCGGCCACATGCAGCACGACCACATCGCGCCCGGGCACGGCCTGCACGCGGGTCTCGCCACTGCCGCTGCCGCTGCCGCCACCCCCACTGCGCAGGGCCGGCATGCGCAGCGCATGCACGACCTGGCCGCGCAGCAGGCCGGCCGGCAGGGCCCGCGCCGCGACGCCGCGCGTGGCCGCCGCCGTGGGGGTGCCGGCGTCGATGGTGCCGCGCAGCACGAAGGTGATCGGTGCGCCGGGCTTGCGCCGCGGTGGCGTCGTCTTCGTGCGTGGCGTCTGGGTCGAACGGGTGGCCATCATCGTCTCCGTTGGGGGGTGCTGATCGACTTCACGACATCACGGCAGCGCCGCGGCCGCTGCGGCGCGCGGCGCGCGGGGCGTGCGGCCCAACAGCGCGGCCATCACGCGCCGCCGCGCGGCCTGCCGCGCCGCGACCGCGCCCGCGGGCAGCGCGAGCCACACAAAGCGCCCGGCGGGTGCGGCGGCCGCGTCGGCCTGCGCGGTGGCCAGGTCGGTGCTGGCATCGGTGAGGACCACGGCGGTCTGCAGGTGCGCGGCACGCGCCAGCACGCCGAGTTCGAAACGGCAGCCGGCGTTGTGCGCGGCAAACCCGCGCAGGTCCATCAGCACCAGGTCGGCGCGGTCGACCAGCGCGGCCAGCGCGATCTGCCAACTGCTGTCGTGGCAATAGCACTCGTTGACGCGCCAGCGGCCGTCGGCATCGGGCCGCCAATCGAACGCTGCCAAGCGCGCCGGGACCTCGCTGGCGCTGCGGATGAAGCGCGCGCCCAGGCGGCCGTCGAGGTAGTCGAACAGGTCGGTGGCGTCGAGCGTCTGCTCCACCAGGTCGGTGCCCGCGATCAGCACCGTGTTGCCGCTGGCGCGCCAGCGCTCGATCACGTCGTCGAACAGGGCGTTGACCTTGGCCTCCTGCTTGAACACGCGCAGCACCAGCAGCGTCGGCGGGTGGGCATCGGCCTGGCGCCGCCGGCGCGTCAGCAGTGCCAGCGCGAGCGGAATCCAGAGCAAGGACACTAGCACCAGCGGGCCGCCGCCGATGGCGTCGAAGCCGAGGTTCAGGGCCCAGGCGGCGCTGAACACGACCATCAGGTCCGATACGTACTTGTCGGCGTACAGCCGGGCCAGCGCCCGCGCGAAGCGCTTGACCGGCCACCACGCCAGCGCGGCGGCGCCGAGCGCGAACAACAGCATCGCCCAGCCCGCGCTCACGGTGCGCACCAGCGGCGCGATCACCGGCGAGCCCTGGTAGGCCAGCGCGGCCAACGCATCCAGGCCGAGGATCGCGGCGAACAGCAGCAGCGCCAGCGGTGGCCAGAGCCACGGCGCCGCGGCGCGCGTGCGGCGCAGCGTGAGCAGCATCAGGGCCAGGGTGGGCGGGCCGATCTCGCCCGCCAGCCAGAGGGCCACCTGGGCCAGCGACTGCGCCTCGGTCGAGCGCCACATCACGATCAGCATCGATGCGGCGTACCAAGCGGCCAGCGCCAGCATGAGACGACCCCAGGACCAGCGCCACATCAGCCCGAGTGCCGGCAACAGCGGCCAGGCGTAGATCACGGCCGGCACGAACAGCCGCGAGAAGCTGAACGGCGCGCCGTCGTCGCTCGCGCGCGAGGCCCAGATCGCGCCGCGCGTCAAGGCAATGGCCATCGACAGCGCGAGCAGCAGCGCGATCACCCGCGCCTGCGCGGCGCGGTGGCTGGCGAGCGTGACGGGGCCCGGCGCGCGCCACGACGGCAGCGCGGTGGTGGCCTGGGCCAGGCCCAGCGTCGCGTCCATGCTGTCGGCCGCGGGCGCCAGCGGCGAGCGCATCAGCGGCAGCAGCGCCGCGCGGTAGCGCCCCGCCAGCCAGGCGCCGAGCAGCGCCGCGCCCACCGTGGCCAGCAGGTAGACCAGCAGCAGCTTGCCGGGCAGGGTGTTGCTGTCCATTGCGGCGCCCGGTCAGCGCGCGGCGGGGCGCGGGTGCGGCGTTTTGCGGGGGGGTTTCTTGGCCACTTTTTTCACCGGCTTGTTCGCCGCCTTCGCCGGTGCGGCCCGCGCCTGCGGCGGCGAAGGTGGTGGCCGCAGGGACCGCGGCGCGTCCTGCACGCGCACGATGAAGTGGTTGTTGACCCAGCCCTGGACATCGCTCGGACCCTCGACCTCGACCTGGCTCCAGCGGCTGCCGGGCTCCAGCAGGCGCAGCAGCGTGCCGCGCGCCAGCGGCGGGGCCACGCCGTCGAAGCTCGCATCGGGGCCGCGACGGATGTTCAGGCCGTCGGTGGTGACGAGGTAGCGCACGGGGGTGTCGTCGCCGCGGCCGAGGGCGCGGCCGGCGATCGAAGCCAGCGGGAACGCGGGCCCCGGGTCAAGCTTGCGGCCGCGCGCGATGTCGTCGTGGCCGAGCACGTCCTGCAAGCCGTAGTGCTGGCACAGCAGTTCGGCCAGCTCGAGGCAGCGCGTGATCTGCGCTTCGGTGTAGGCATGCCACGGCCGCACCGGGCCGCCATGCTTGTGCGCGGCCATCAGCACGTCGCTGGCCGGGTACTCGCGGCCGAACCAGGCCACGAAGCGGTCCCCGACCTGGCTCATCGGTCCGGCGTTGTCGATCTCGATGCCGATCGAGGCGTTGTTCAAGCCCACTGTAGCCAGCCACTGGCTCACGCCGGCGTGCCAGGTGACGACGTTGAACGGCGCCAGTTGCGTCAGGCTGCCGTCGCGGGCCAGCACCGCATGCGCCGAAGCATTGCCCTGCGGCTTCTTCGTGCACAGCGATTCGATCGAACTGGCCGCCGAGCTGCCGGCGGTGTAGTGCAGGACCAAGTAGCGTGGCTTCAGCGCGCCGCCGGTATTGGGCGTGGCGCGGAAGGCGACGTGCTCGCCGACCAGGCGGTGGTTGCGGATGCTCAGCATCTTGGTCTCCTTGTGCGACTTCAGACCGCGCCGTGCCGCTCCCAAGCCTGTCCTGAGCCCCGCCGAAGGGCGGCCTGAGCTCCCAAGGGCCACGAAGGGGGCCCTGACGGTCCCTGGGGACGCGAGCGCAGCGAGCTTGGGGCGGTCATTTCTAATGGCCGCGCCGCAGTTCGAGTGTGCGCTCAGCCTGCTCGCCATTCATCCACACGCGGCCGGTCATGCGCCGGCCGCTGCCGTCGGCCTCGGCTGCCAGGTTGCCGCTTTCGATCGCCGGGCTGCCGGCTTCGGTTTCGACCGACAGCGCGATGTCCAAGCGCAGCGGCTGGCCGGTCTCCAGTCGCGCCGTGCCCTTGCCGCGCCACACCACGCGCTCGAGCTTGTGGTCGAAGCGCTGCAACCAACCCTGCGCAAAACCGCGCCAGGCCGGGTCTTGCGTGATGTCGATCGGCCGGCTGATCAGGGTCACGGCTTCGCCTTGCTGCGCCAGGTGCAGCAGGACGCGGTCCAGGCGCGAGCCGGCCTCGCTGGCCGGCGGCGCGACGCGCGCGGTCCACTCGCCCGAGGCATCGCTGGCCAGGCGGGCTGCATGCGGGACCAGCCACCACCACGCGCCCGCGGCGGCGACCGCCAGCAACACGCCGGCGGCGACGGCGGCGCGGCGCAAGCGCTCGCTGCGCCGGCGGTCCTGCGCCGGCGTAAGCCGCGCGATGCCCTGCACTTCGAGGTCGGCCACGATGCGCTCCAAGTCGTTGCGCCAGTCGTAGGCGCGCAGTCGCCGCCAAGTGCGCTCGCCCAAGGTGTCGAGCGGCGGCGGCAGGCCCTCGGGCAACTTCTCCACGCCATCGGCCAGCAGCGGGATCACCAGCGCGCCGTGCTCGAGGGCGCTGCCGACTTCGCGGCGCACCGGGTCGTCGGGTTGAGCGATGCGAAGACGCCCGGCTTCGTCGCGGCCGCCGAAGCAGTCGGGCGTCACCAGCACCAGCAGCACCGGCCGGGTGCCGATTTCGGTGCCGATGGCATCGCGCCACGGAATACCGGCGGGCAGGTCTTCCTTGTCGATGAACACCTGCACGTCGCCGAACACTTGGCCCAGGTCGCGCGCCAGCGAGGTGGCCTTGTCGGCCCCATCGCTGCTGCGGTAGCTGATGAAGATGCGTGCTTCAGTCAAACCGTGAACGGCGTCTGCGCCACGAAGGCCGATGCGTCGCCGAGCAGGAACAGGTTCGGCGACTGGCCGGCCGGCATGCCGGCCTTGATGGTGGCGTGGAACCGGGCGTAGTTGGCGTTGAACTTGCCGTTGTTCCAAACCTCGCGCAGGCGGCCGGTGAAGGCGCCGTTGTGGTCGCCGTCGAGCGAGGTCTGGTTGTCCTGGCAGCCCGAGAGCAGGATCGCCGCAGCGCGGAACTTCTTCGTGATCGCGCCGATGCGGCCGCTTTGCACCGACAGCGTCGACAGCACCGCATCGGGGTCGGTGAGGGTCGACTTGCCCGCGGCCTTGGCCACGCCGGCCTGCAGGCCATCGTAGAAGGCCTGGTGCCTGGCGTACACCCGCAGGCCCACCTCGGCGGGCATCAGCTTGCTGCGCATGCCGGGCGGTGGGGGCTCGGGGCGCGCGCGCGTGACGGTGCCCGAGTGGCAACTGTCCGACAGCACCAGGATGCGCACCCCCGACGCGAACTTGCCGAGTTCGAAGTACAACTCGTCGTCGATCAACTGGCCGTCGTAGAGACACCAGGTTTCGTCCTGCTTGTCGGGCTCGTCGCCGGAGGCGTCGGGCACCTGGCCGCCGTGGCCCGAGTAGGTCAGGAAGAACAGGTCGCCCTTGGCCAGCTTGGCCGCCGCGCCGCGCAGGCCCGCCAGCACCGCCTTGCGGGTGCCGGCCTTGGTCAGCAACTTCGTGGCGACCATGCCTTTGGCCTTGGCGATCGCGGCCATGTCATTGGCATCGAACTCGCAGGCCGCCAGGGGCCCGCTCCAGCCCTCGTAGTGCTTGGGGTCGACCAGGTTCAGGCCGATGTGCAGGGACATCGCACGCGCCTTGGCCATTGCGCTGGTGGACGGCTTGGCCATGCCCTTGTCTCCCGTTACCGAACGAAGGTTCGGTGTGAGGGCACTGTAGGCACACACCCGCTGCGCGGGCAGCCCTAACTGTTGGGGCCTCTTTCGGGGGCGTCGCGTGTAACGCGAGGTATCAGCGGCGCTCGACCACCATCGGCACCAGCAGCAACTTCTCGCGCATGCGCTCAGCCGTGCGCTGCGCCTCGTCGCGGCGGGCGAACGGGCCGGCCTGCACGCGGTACAGCGATTGCTCGTTGAACACCGCGAGCATCGGGGCGATGCCGTCGACCGCTTCGCCCGCCTGGGTTTGCAACTGCTCGGCGCCCTGGCGGTCGCGGAAGGCGCCGAGCTGAACCCAGAAGCCGCGGCTTGCCGTCGGCGGTGATGGCGTTGGCGTTGGCGCTGGTGCAGCCGTCAGCGCGGGCGGCTCGTCGCCGTCGATCACCGGCGCTGCCGTCGGTGCTGCCGGGGCATTGGGCTGCCACGCGCCGCGGCGGATTTCGTCGGGCGTGATGCGCACCAACTCCACCGCGGCCAGGCCGAACACGCCGAGCTTTTGTGCCGCGGTGTAGCTCAGGTCGACGATGCGGCCTTTGACGAACGGGCCGCGGTCGTTGACGCGCACGATCACCGTGCGGCCGTTGGCCGGGTTGGTGACGCGGGCAAAACTCGGCAGCGGCAGGGTGCGGTGCGCGGCGGTCATCGCGTACATGTTGTAGACCTCGCCGCTGGCGGTGCGCCGGCCGTGGAACTTGCGGCCGTACCACGAGGCCAGGCCCTGCTCGCTGAGCGCGGCATCGGCCGGCAGCGGCTTGTAGGTTTCGCCCAATGCTGCGTAAGGCTTGTTCGGGCCGCCGTGGCGGATCGGCTCGAGCACCGGCAGCGCGTCGGGCACCTGCATCAGGTCGGGCGGCGGGCGGGCTTCGGACCCGTCCACCGGCGGCGCGGGCAACGGCGCCCGCGTTGCGCAACCGGCCAGCGCCAGCAGCACTGCGGCGAGCAGCAGCTTCACGCCGGGCCAGGGGCATTGCGTCGTCATCGTCATCGCTGCGCGAGCGTAGCAGCGGCACGGCTGGCTATGATCGATGCAACATGATGTGTCGCTGGCTGCTGTGTGCATTGTTGGCGCTGCTGTGCGGCGCGGCGGTGGGCGCCGCCCCCGGCAAACCGCTGGTGTTCTGCGCTGGTGCCAGCCCTGAAGGCTTCGACTCCCCGTTGTTGGACAGCGCCAGCACCAGCACCAGCGCCAGCACCGTCACGACGCAGATTTTCGTCATGTCGCCCCACGCCAGCCTCGATTTCGCAGGCGGGTGGCGCGAATGAGCGCGGTGCCGACGATCCGCGTCGAAGACATCGCGTCGCATGGGGCGTTTCGCCGCCTGGCTTCGATCGCCTCGGTCGACCACGACTTGCGCTACGCCACCCGCAACAACTTCGAGGGCCGCGTGCTCTACGACGACATCGACTGCGCCTGGCTGCGTGCCGAAGCCGCCGCCGGCCTCGAAGCTTCTGCCGCGTGGCTGGCGCGCAAGCACCCCGGCCACCGCCTGCTGGTGCTCGATGCCTTGCGCCCGCAGCGCGTGCAGGAAGCCATCTGGCGCGACGTCGCCGGCACGCCCGCGGCGCGCTACTTCGCCAACCCCGAGCGCGGCTCGGTCCATTCCTTCGGCATGGCGGTCGACGTGACGCTCACCGACGCCCACGGCCGCGAGTTCGACATGGGCAGCGGCTTCGACGAGATGACGCTCGCCTCGCACCCGGCGCTCGAAGCCGAGCAGCTCGCCACCGGTGCCCTCACGCGCGAGCACATCGCTGCGCGCGAGCGGTTGCGCGGCGCGATGGCCGCCGGCGGTTTCCACGGCATTCCCACCGAGTGGTGGCACTTCGACCATGGCGACCGCGAGGCCGTTCGGCGCAACCTTCCCCGGGTGCTGTGAAGCATGGAACGCTGTCGATTTACCACCGCGCTCGGCTCGCTGCTCGCCGCTGCAACGCAATCGCAGCCGTCACCGGCGCAAACCGGCCGGCCCATTGCGTCCACCATGCCTCAAACCCGGCGACGTTTCGACGCCTTCCTCGAGGGCCGTGGCCTGGCGCGTCGTGCTCAGGGCGGCGTGGCCTCGCCATGGGCGCATCCGAGTTCGCGGGCCAAGGCATGCAGCCGGCGATCGCGTGTCCACAGTTTGGCCCCGCCGGTGAGCGCCGTGGCCGTCAGCAGGTGCACGTCGACATAGCCGATGCCCTTGCCGTGCAGCTTGTGGCGGTCGATGTAGCCGAGCACCTCGTCAGGCTCGGCCACCGCGGCCATCGGCAGGTGCTGTAGCAGGGCCAGGATGGCGCCGCGATCGGTCAGGCTGCCGCAAGCGATCTCGCCGATGACGAAAGGGTGGCCGAGCACCGCGCCGCGTTCGAGCAACTCGGCGAGTGGCGCGTCGCCGCTGCGCAGGTGGTCGACCCAGACCGAGGTGTCGACCAGGATCAACGCGCGGCCGCCTGGCGCCGCCGCGGCGCCGCGGTCAGATCAGCTTGGGTGCCCCCCAGCCTGGCCAGCCGCCTGGCACTCTCGCGTTCGATGAACGCCTTGAGGCCCTCGCGAACCAGCGCCGATCGGTCCAGCGGGCCCGCCAGCTTGCTGGCCTTGGCCAGCAGGTCTTCGTCGATGTTGATGGTGGTGCGCATACGTTTTCTCCGCGGGTGTGCATCCAATGTAGCATCAATTGATGACTTGTTTGATGCTCGCGCGCCCCCTACACTGCCCGCCAATGAAGCTCCTGCTCGCCCCCATGGAAGGCCTGCTCGACCACTGCCTGCGCGACGTGCTCACGCGCGCTGGCGGGGTCGATCGCTGCGTGTCGGAGTTCATCCGCGTCACCGACCAGTTGCTGCCCGAGCGCGTGTTCCTGCGCCTGATGCCCGAGCTGGCGCACGGCAGCCGCACGGCGGCGGGCACGCCAGTGCGGGCGCAGTTGCTCGGCTCCGACGCGGTCTGCATGGCCGACAACGCCGCAGCGCTGGCCGCGCTCGGCGCCGAGGGCGTGGACCTGAACTTCGGCTGCCCGGCGCCGACCGTCAACCGCCATCGCGGCGGCGCGGTGCTGCTCGACGAGCCCGCGCTGGTGCACGCCATCGTGGCCGCCGTGCGCCGCGCGGTGCCCGCCGCGCTGCCGGTGTCGGCCAAGATGCGGCTGGGCCACCGCGACGCGTCGCTGATGCTCGACAACGCGCGCGCGATTGCCGCGGCCGGCGCCTGCGAGCTGGTGGTGCACGCCCGCACCAAGGCGCATGGCTACCGGCCACCGGCCTACTGGGACTGCATTGCGCAGATCCGCGAGGCGGTGCGCATCCCGGTGGTGGCCAACGGCGAGATCTGGACCGCTGACGACGCCCGCCGCTGCCGCGAGGCCTCGGGTTGCGACGCGCTGATGCTCGGCCGCGGCATGGTCGCCGACCCGGGCCTGGCGCTGGCCATCCGCCAACCGCACGGGCCGGCACTGTCCTGGGCCGCACTGCTGCCGCTGGTATCGCAGTACTGGCAGCGCATCGGCACGCAGGTGCAACCCAAGCACCGTGCCGGCCGCCTGAAGCAGTGGCTCAACCTGCTGCGCCGCCGCCACCCCGAGGCGCAAGCGGCCTTCGATGCGGTGCGCACGATCGAAGACCCGGCGCGCGTCGGGGCCTGCCTTTTCGCAACGGCCTGAGCGCCGTACAGGCCACCCCGATACCATCGCAGGCCAAGGAGGCGCCATGCAATACCGCAATCTCGGCAAGAGCCCGCTCAAGGTCTCCGCGCTGTGCCTGGGCACGATGATGTTCGCCGACCAGACCGACCTGGCCGAAGCGAAGAACATCACCGCGCACGCCCGCGAGCATGGCGTCAACTTCATCGACACCGCTGACGTGTACTCGACGGGCAAATCGGAAACCATGGTCGGCGCGTTGCTCAAAGGCGGTGCGCGCCACGACTGGGTGCTCGCCACCAAGGTCGGCAACAAGATGAGCGATCGGCCCAACGAACAGCAGTACTCGCGTGCCTGGGTGCTGCACGAGTGCGACGCCAGCCTCGAGCGCCTGGCCACCGACCACATCGACCTGTACTACCTGCACCGCGACTTCAGCGGCATGGACCTCGAAGAGCCGCTGCGCGCCATCGACGCGCTGCTGCGCGCGGGCAAGATCGGCTACTGGGGGTTGTCGAACTTTCGCGGCTGGCGCATCGCCGAGGTGGTGCACATGGCGCGCGCGCTGAACATGCCCGCGCCGGTGGTCTGCCAGCCGTACTACAACCTGCTCAACCGCCAGCCCGAGGTGGAAGTGCTGCCGGCCTGCGCGCACCACGGCCTGGGCGTGGTGCCCTACAGCCCGATCGCGCGCGGTGTGCTCGCCGGCAAGTACGCGCCCGGCAGCAAGCCGCCCGAAGGCACGCGCGCCGCGCGCGGCGACAAGCGCATCCTGGAAACCGAGATCCGCGAAGAGTCGCTCGCGATCGCGCAAATGCTGAAGGCGCATTGCGAGAAGAAGGGTCTGTCACTGGCGCATTTCGCCACCGCCTGGGTGCTGGCGCACAAGGCCGTCAGCGCCGTGATCGCCGGGCCGCGCACGCTGGCGCAGTGGCAGGATTATTTCGGCGCGCTCGATGCCGTGATCGACGCCGAAGACGAGGCCCTGGTCGATTCACTGGTCAGGCCCGGCCACCCCTCCACGCCCGGCTTCAACGACCCGGCGTATCCACTGGAGGGGCGTCGCTGAGCCGATCAGCGTTGACGCAAGCCGAGCCACATCACCGTGGCCACCACCAGCAAGCCGCCGCCCACCTGCACCGGCGCGATGGCCTGGCCCAGGATGGCCCAGGCCAGCACCAGGGCGAAGATCGGCTCGATGTTCATGATCGCGGAGTTGCCCACCACGCCCAGTCGCGGCAGCACCGTGAACATGACCGTGAACGCCGTGCCGTAGAGGAAGGTCAGCGTGGCCAGCCCCCACCAGCCCGCGGGTGCCTGCGGCAGGGCAAAGCCGCCCTGCGTGGCCACGCCGGCCAGCGCGATCACGGCGGCGATGGCCATCGTGGTGGCGGTGCGCAGGCGGCCGTCGAGCATGCCGGCTTCATGTTGCGTGAGCACCAGGGCCAGGCCGAAGGTGGCCGCGGCCGCCAGCGCGAAGGCCACGCCGATGCCGATGCGCTGCCATTGCCCGGCCACGCCCAGGCCCGAGGCGGCGCCCAGCACATCCAGCGCCAAGGCCAGGCCGAGCAGCATCACCGGCATGGCGCGCAGCACGCGCGGCTCGGGCCGGTGGTGGTAGACCACGCGCGCCCACAGCGCCGTCCACAGCGGGTAGGTGTTGAAAGCCAGCAGGGCCAGCGCCACCGGCAGGCGCGCCACCGCGGCATACAGGCACAGGCTTTGCACGCCGATCAGCAGGCCGATGCCCGGCAGCGCGCGCTTGTGCCGCGCGGTCAACTGCACCGGCACTCGCTGCAGCACCAGCAGCAGGCCGACCACCAGCGCGGTGATGGTGCTGCGAACGCTCACCGCGGTGGCCACGTCCACGCCATTGTTGAAGGCCACGCGCGCGGCCACATGGTTGGCGCCCATCATGAAGGCGATGAGCAGCAGGGTGGCGAAGGCGGTGCGCGTGAGCATCGCGCTCGGAACAGCGGGTGACGGCATGCCCGCATTCTCACGGGCCGGAGCGCTTCGGTTACCGTCAGGGCTTCACCCTTCGCACCCCCCCAACCATGCAATACCGCCGTCTCGGCCGCACCGGTCTGAAGCTCAGCACGCTGTCGCTCGGCTCCTGGGTCACGTACCACAATCAGGTCGATCAGAAAGCCGCGGTGGAGATGATGGCCGCGGCGTATGACGCCGGCGTCAACTTCTTCGACAACGCCGAGGCCTATGCCGGCGGGCGCAGTGAAGAGCTGATGGGCGCCGCGCTGAAGACGCTGGGCTGGCCGCGGCTGAACTACGTGGTCTCGAGCAAATTCTTCTGGGGCCTGGACCGCCAGGGCGAGGCCGTCAACCGCAAGGACACGCTCAACCGCAAGTACCTGATGCAGGCCATCGACGGCTCGCTGCGCCGCTTCGGCCTCGAGCACATCGACGTCATCTACTGCCACCGCCCCGACCCGCACACGCCGGTGGAAGAAACCGCGCGCGCGATGAGCGACATCATCACCCAGGGCAAGGCGCTGTACTGGGGCACCAGCGAATGGAGCGCCGCCGACATCCGCGCCGCGTGGGACGTGGCCGACCGCCATGGCTGGCACAAGCCGGTGGTGGAGCAGCCGCAGTACCACCTGTTCCACCGCCAGCGCGTCGAGCAGGAGTACGCGCACCTGTACGAAGACGCGGGCCTGGGCCTGACCACGTGGAGCCCGCTGGCCTCGGGACTGCTCAGCGGCAAGTACGCCCACGGCGTGCCCGACGGCAGCCGCGGCGCGCTGCAGAGCATGGCCTTCCTGCGCGACGGTCTGACGAACCCGGCCAGGAACGCCGCGGTGAAGCAGTTGGAACCGATCGCGGCCGAGCTCGGCGGCAGCGTCGCGCAACTGGCGCTGGCCTGGGTGGCCCGCAACCCG
>JANMSR010000440.1:0-1933 GCA_031389565.1 Burkholderiales bacterium | reverse complement strand
TGAATGCGGCGGCTCCAAGCGGACGCCGCGGATCCGGCTCCGCCGGTCCGCCAGCGGCGCCCCCTTGAGGGGGAGCGCCGAAGGCGCTTCGGGGGTGGTCCATGTCAGCGTCCCTCTTTGTCCAACTGGTAGCGGTTGGGTTTGAGGGCGCGACAGATCTCGCGGTTGAGGCCCGCCTGCGGCAGCGACAGGCCGGCCTGCGCGGCCATTTCGCCGACGATGACCATGTCGTCCTCGGCCCAGGCCATGGTCTGCTTGCCCCACACCTCCAGGGCGTGGTTCTCGGCGCTGGACATCATCAGCGCGCGGCGCAGCACGTCGATGTCCATGCCGTAATGCTGCGCCAGCGCCAGGGCTTCGTGGTCGGCCACCAGGCAGGCCCAGAGAATCAGGTTGTTGGCCGCCTTGGCCACCTGCGCGGTGCCCACGCCGCCGGTATGCACCACATCCGACGAGTAGGCTCGCAGCACCGGGGTCAGGCGCTCGACCACGTCGGCCGGACCGCCGACGAAGGACAGCAGGGTGCCTTTGTCGGCCGCCTCGCCGCCGCGGCAGACGGTGGAGTCGACCACATGCACGCCGTCGGCTGCGGCGGCGAGTTCCTGCACCGTCTCGGGCCTGATGGTGCTGAGGATGGCGACGATGCTGCCGGATCGCGCTTGACGCAGCGGGCCGCCTTCGGCCAGCAGCGCGCGCACTTCGGCGTCGAAGCCGACGCAGACCAGGATCACGTCGCTCTGCGCTGCGAGCTCGGCGTTGCTGGTCATCCAGCGCGCGCCGCGCTCGGCCACCAGCGCCTCGCGCGCCGGGTTCACGTCGCAAGCCAGGGTCGTGAAGCCCTTCTTCACCAGGTGGCCGATGATCGGCGTGCCCATGCGGCCCGCACCGATCACGCCAACCGTCGGCTGGGTGTTTTTCATCGCTTCTGACAGATCGTGTCGAGCAGCGCCGGCTGCCCGGACTTGACCTTGGCGATGGCGCGCTTCAGCGCCGCGGCCACATCACCCGGCTGGTCGATCGGGCCCTCGGCATACCAGCCCATCGAGCGCGCCAGTGATGCGAAGTCGGGCGGCGGGTCGTCCAGGTCCATGCCGATGTACGCGCGATCGACGGGCGTGCCGCGCTGCTTGGCCATTCGGATCTGGTGTTCCCAGTCGTTGAAGTAGGCGCGATTGTTGTACATCACCACCAGCATCGGAATCTTGTGTTTGGCGGCGACCCACAGCGCGCCGGCGTCGAACATCAGGTCGCCGTCGGGCTGCATGTCGACCACCAGACGGCCCTTGTCGCGGTGCGCCAGCGCGACGCCGAGCGAGATGCCGAACTGGGTGGCCGTGCCGAGCGACTTGCCGGCGTGGCGGTAGGGCTTGTCGAAGTCCCACAGCTTGCGCGTCCAGTCTTCCAGTGTGCCGGCGGTCAGAATCCAGTCCTCGTTTTGGATCTGGTCCCAGACCTCGCTGGCCAGGCGCGGCAGCGTGATCGGGCTGGCGTCCCAATCGAGCTTCGCTTCGGCCGCCCACTTGGCGCGCAGCGCGGTGTGCTTGCGGGCGGTGGCGGCGCTGCGCCTGACGATGCGCGCGGCGAAAGCCTCGTCCTTGCGAGCGCGCGCCTTCAGCAATGCGGTCAGCGCCGGCATCGCCAGCGTGGTGTCGGCGACGATGCGCTGGTCGGCATACAGCAGGCGCTGGTAGTCCATCGCCCAGGCCGAGATGTTGAGGTCACCGAAGCCGATGTCGATCCATAGGCAGGCCTTGGGTGTCAGGCTCACCAGCTCGCGTGTGGTGCTGGTCAGCGTGGTGGTGGGGCGCTCCCAGTCGCGCACGTCCAGGCACAACACCACGTCGGCGTCCTTGAACATGTCTTTGGACATGCTCAGGTTCAGTGGGTGTTTGCTCGGGAAGTTCAGGCGCAGGTTCAGGTCATAGACCGGCGC
>JANMSR010000420.1:0-2261 GCA_031389565.1 Burkholderiales bacterium | reverse complement strand
TCGGCGCGGCTTGCAACTCGCCGCTGGCCTGGCTGTCCTGCAGCGCGCGGCCGATGTGGTCTTCCTGCAGTTGCAGGCGTTGCGCGCGTTTGTCTTCGGCGTTCAATGGTGCACCCCCGCGCTGCGCGCGTCCCCTCCAGGTGCGGGTTCGACCGCCCTGGGGCGGCCCGGCGACGGTCTCATTGGCGGGCCTGCACGCTGTGGTCGTCGAGGGCTTGCTGCCAATGCCGGGTCAGCGGCGTGGCCGGTTTGGCGAGCATGCGTTCGTTGAGCAGGGCGCGGCCGAGCGCCTTGCGGCTGCCGCGGGCGCAGGCGGCCAGCAGGGTCTGGTCGATCAGATCGCGCTGCGCGTGGCTGCCACCCAGGCGCTGGGTCTGCGGCCGTGCGGCGTAGAGCAGATCGGCCGCGTCGTCGGCCTCGCCGCGCGCCAGCGCGATCAGGCCGCGGGCCAGCGGCAGGCCCACTTCGCGCGCCACGGCATGGTTGTCGCGGCAGGCATCGTCGGCCGCCAGCGCGCGCTCGGCGCAGCGTGCCAGCCAGCGCTCGGCGCCGGCCAGATCGTCGGCCAGCAACATCGGCAGCAGGGTGTGCACGTCGTTGAAGGCGTAGTGGCCGGCGGCGCCCTCATCGTCCAGCGGCCAGTTGGCGCGCAACGCAGCACAACGCGCGCTCACGTCGGCGCCGAGCAGGTGCAGGCGCCACAACAGCGATGCGCCATCGACGCGCTCCAGGCCGATCTGCAGATGCTCGGCGCTCAGGTGACCATCGACGACGCGCAGGGTGCCGGCAATGTCGAGCCCTTCGAGGCGGAACAGCGCGGTGTGCCACCACAGGTGGGTGGCGAAACCGTTGCCTTCGGCCCAGGCATCCTGGTGCTGGCGGAGCCAGGCCGCGCCGTCGTCGAAGCGGCCCTGCATGTCCATCACATGGGCCACGCTGTGCACGGCCCAGGGCGCGCGGGCGTCGAGCGCCAGCGCCCGGCGGCCGGCTTCCTCGGCCTGGCCATGGCAGTGGTTTTCTTCGAGGCCGAAGGCCCACAGCGCGAGCACGTGCGGGTACAGCGGATCATGCTCGTCCCACTCGGGCAAGGCGCGCGCCGGGCGGGCACGCAGCGACGCGGCGTCGCCGCGGTAGAAATCCCACAACTGCGCCCATTGCAGCGCCAGCGCGTCGCGCGGGTGGTCGATGAGCAGGGTGTCCCAGATGCGGCAGGCACCGGCCCAGCGGCCTTCGAGTACGCACTGCGTGGCTTCGAGGTGGGCGCGTTCGCGCTCGGGAGTGTGGGCGCCGATCAGGGCGCGCGCAGCATCCAGGTGCCCATGCGCTTCGGGCAGCAGCGACGCTTCGGTCAGGCTGGCCAGGAAGCCGGCCTTCATGGTGTGCGGCAGGGCCCAGCCCGGGTCGGCGGCGATGGCCGCGTCGAGGTCGGCGATGGGAGTGTCGTAGAACGACATCATCCGCCACAGCGCCACATCGAGCGCGGCGCGCGCGCTGGCCGACCGGCTGCCGACCGGGAGGCCGCGGGCGTCGTGCTGGGTCATGGCGCTGACTGTAGCGCGGCCCGATGACGCTTCAATGGAGGGCCGGCCACGCGGCTTGGGCGCCGCGCAATTGTTCCCACGCACGGGCCAGGCGCAGCACGCCGAGATCGTCGTAACGGCGGCCGATGAGCTGCAAGCCGATCGGCATCCCGCTCGCGCTGTAGCCCGCGTTGACCGACGCCGCAGGCTGCTCGCTCATGTTGAACGGCAGGGTGAACGCGATGTGCTCGAACGGCCGCGCGGGGTCGTTGAGCGGGCTGGCGAACTCGGCGGGAAAGCTGAGCACCGGGCTCACCGGCGCGAGCACGAAGTCGAATCGCTGCGTGGCCGCGATGGCGGCATCGCGCAGCGCGCCCATCTGGCTGTAGCCGCGGAACACCTGGGCCCCACTGAGCGCCGCGCCGCCCTCGGCCCAGGTGCGGATGTAGGGCAGCACGCGGGCCTGGCGTTCGACCGGCAGCACGGAGATGTCGAGCCACGCGCGCAGGCGCCAGAAGGCGTCCATGCCGTCGGGCATGGCGCGGGTCATGAACGGCGCCACCGGCTCGACGATCGCGCCGGCGGCCTCGAAGGCGTTGGCGGCGGCGTCGATCGCCGCGCGCACTTCGGCCTCGACCCGTTGGCCCCAGCCGGCGTCGAGCCACAGGCCGAGCCGCAAGCCCTTGATGTCGCGGTCCGGACCGCGGCCGAGCTCGCGCCAGGCGATGTCCTGCCACGGCA
>JANMSR010000415.1:0-20520 GCA_031389565.1 Burkholderiales bacterium | reverse complement strand
CTCGTTCAGCCGTCGTGCGGCCCGAGCATCCGGCGCACGTCGACCCAGGCGTCGAACTGCTCGGCGCTCACCGCGCCGAGTGCCAGCGCGGCCTCGCGCAGCGTGCTGCCGTGCTCATGCGCATGCTTGGCCACCTGGGCCGCGCGGTCATAGCCGATGTGCGGCGCCAGCGCGGTGACGAGCATCAGCGAGCCTTGCAGCAACTGCTCCACGCGCGCCGCGTTGACGCTGATGCCGGCCACGCAGTGCACGGCAAAGCCGTGCATCGCGTCGGCCAGCAGGCGCAGGCTGTCCAGGCAGTCCAGGGCCAGCAGCGGCTGGTAGACGTTGAGCTCGAAGTGGCCCTGGCTGGCGGCCAGGCCGATCGCCACGTCGTGGCCCATCACCTGGGCGCAGACCATCGTCAGCGCCTCGACCTGGGTCGGGTTGACCTTGCCGGGCATGATCGAACTGCCGGGCTCGTTCTGCGGCAATTGCAGTTCACCCAGACCCGCGCGCGGGCCGCTGCCCATCAGCCGGATGTCGTTGCCGATCTTGGTCAAGGCGATGGCCAGCATCTTCAGGCTGCCATGCAGGGCCACCAGCGCCTCCTTGCCGGCCATCGCGGCAAACAGGTTGCCGGCCTGGAGCAGCGGCAGCTCGAGCCGGCGCGCCAGTAACGCGGCCACGCGCGCGCCGAACTCGGGGTGGGTGTTCAGACCCGTGCCCACCGCCGTGCCGCCGATGGCCAGAGCGTGCACCGCCCCCAGTGCATGGCCGGTGCTGGTCTCGCACAGCGCGAGTTGGGCCGCGTAGCCGCCGAACTCCTGGCCCAGCGTCACCGGCGTCGCGTCCTGCAGGTGGGTGCGACCGATCTTGACCACGGCTTCGAAGGCCACGGCCTTGGCCAACAACGCACTGCGCAGCCCGGCCAGGGCCGGCAGCAGGCGCTGCCGCGTGCTCGATGCCAGAGCGATATGGATCGCGCTCGGGAAGACATCGTTGGACGATTGGCCGAGGTTGACGTCGTCGTTGGGGTGCACGGCGCTGCCGAGCGCACGTGTGGCCAGCCGGGCCACCACTTCGTTGACGTTCATGTGGCTTTGGGTGCCCGAGCCGGTCTGCCACACCGACAGCGGGAACTCGGCGTCGAACTCGCCCGCGGCCACGCGCTCGGCCGCCGACGCGATGGCTCGGGCCTTGCTGGCGTCCAGGCGCCGCAGGTCGAGGTTGACCGAGGCCGCAGCCCACTTGAGCCAGGCCAGCGCGTGGATCACCTCAAGCGGCATGCGCTGCTCGCCGATGGCGAAGAAGCGCAGGCTGCGCGCGGTCTGCGCGCCCCACAGCGCGTCGGCGGGCACGTCGATCGGGCCGAAGCTGTCGGACTCGGTGCGTGTGGGGTTCATCTCGTGGCCTTGCGGCGGCATGCGCCTCTCGCAGGGCGCATTCTGATCCGATGCACCCCCCGCGCGTCAACGCGCCGCGGTGGCCGGTTGCAGCGCCGCCGGCTTGCGCTGCACCAGCGCCTGGCAACTGGCGGCGCTGCGCCCGGCCTCTTCGGCGCTGCCCAGGTCGATCAACGGCAGCAGGGCCGCAAGCGGGTTGACCAGTGCGAGCAAGAACGAGGCAGCCAGCTTGGTGCCGATCGCGCCTTTTTCCAGCGACACCTGGGGGTCGGCAAAGCTGCCATGCACGCGCAGCGGCGTGCGCAGCGTCAGCGGGCTCCTGTCCTTGGGACTGACCACGGCGCGCAGGTCGAGCGTTTCGGCGGCCAGCGACAGCGAGCCGTCGATCCAGACCGTGGAGTCGGTGGTGTCGAGCACCATCACACGGGTGCGCAAGACGCCGCTGTCGGCGGCCAGGTCGGCCACGGCGCATGTCACCGGCAGGGCATCGTCACCCTTGATCATCACGCCCAGGCTCTGGGCGATGTCCAGGCCGGCCGCTTCGATCAACAGGTGCGACACGCTGCCGCCACGCAGTTCGGTGCGCACCTGGCCTTTCAGGCTGGCCAGGATGTCGGCGGTCGAGCGGCCCTGACCGGCCACGCTCGCGCGGCCGTTGAGCCGGCCCGAGACGAAGGGCGGCGCAGCATTGGCGCGGGTCTGCCGAATCCAGCGTTCGAGCCGCACGCCGTCCCAGCGCAGGTCGGCCGTCCACAGGGCCTTGGCATCGCGACCGTCGAGCGCCAAGTCGCCCGTCAACTGGCCTTGCGCGGTGCGTGCATCGAGGTTGCGCAGGGTCAACAGGCCACCGGTCAACACCAGGTGGCCGCGCAGCGGTTGCAGCGGTTCCAGGTAGCTGGTGTTCAGATCGACGCTGGCGACATCGATCAGCACGTTGGCGTCCATCGCGCGCAAGGCCGGCAGATCGAAGGGACGGTTCGGCAGGACTTTGCCCAGGCTGCGGGGCGGCGCGGCCGCCGGCGCCGAGCCTGCCCCCGCCGCAGGCACCGCCGCCGTCGTGCCCACCACCGGGCCGAGGTCGACCAGGGCCAGCCGCGCGCCACCGAGTCGCCCCGACAGCAAGGCCGGGCTGCGGCCGGCCTCGAACACAAAGGCCCCGTTCAGGCGGCTGGCACCGATGTCTGCGTCATTGATCAGGGCGCGCCAGGTGTCGCCCTGTTTGCTGATCAGCCCGTCCATGCGAAAGGCCGCGGTGGTGGGCAGGGTCACGCCGAGCGCGTCGCCCACGGCCGCCAGCGAGGGGCCCTTCAGGCTGAAGCGCCCCGTCATGCCGCTCAAGTGCAGCGCGTCGGTGGCGGTGCCTTTGAAGGCCAGGTGGGCGCGCCCGACGGTGGCGTCCAGCGTCACCGGCACCGGCTCGGTCGGCGTGTCGCCGGAGGCCCAGGGCAGCACGCCGTAGGCCACGCCGTCGATCTTCACCGGCAGCTTGCGCACCTGCCCGGTGGCGTTGACCTGCAAGCGCCGACCGACGGTTGCCGCTGCCGACGCCGTCGCCGGCGACGTGTCGCCCTCGAGCGCCAAACGGGCCAGCACGTCGATGGCCAAGGGAGCGTCGCGGTAGTGCACCAGGCCGCTGCCGACCTGCAGGCTACCCCATTGCGGCAACACCAATGGCGCGGCCGGCGCGGCGTCGGGCGGCGGCCTGAACTGCCAGGATGCGCGGCCATCGGCGAGTCGCTCGAGGTAGGTGTCCAAGGTGCGCGCCTGCAAGAGCCGGACTTTGAGCCGCTGGCCGTGCCACGCGCGCCACAGGTCGGCATAGCCGAGCTCGAGGTCGACATCGCGGGCCAGCAGCAGGTGCGGCGCCGTGCTCCAGGCTGGCGCAGCGATCTCGAACTGGGTGGCGTGCAGGCGCAGGCCACCGACAAAGCGCACGCGGAAGGCGTCGTCGTGCACGACACCGGGATAGGTGTCGATGCCGCCACCGTCGGACAGCACGACGCGGCGCTCCAGCCGCTCCGACATCCAGCGCTGCACCGGTGCGGCCAGGAACGGCCAGCCGAGCCACTCGCCGATCGCCACCGCCCCCACCAACGCCAGCAGCGCGGCCGCCACGGCGTAGGGCCAGCGCCGCGGCGCATGCGCCAGCCGCGCTGCCCTGGCGTTCATCGTGCCGCGGTGCTCGATGAGCGTCGGGACAGGCGGGTGTAGGCGTTGTGTTCACCGAACCCGGCCGGCTTACCCGCCACCACCGATCCGGCCATCGCGAACAAGCGCACCATCTTGCTGCTCCGTGCATCCCAGTACTCGGCCGTCTCGGACACGATCTTCAGCAGCGCCAGGTTGGTCGAGCTCGGGCCGTCGGGAAACCAGGGTTGGGCAAACGGCGTCCACAGCCGCTCGATGTGCGCGCGATCGGCGTGAATCTCGCCGCGCCCCGACAGCGAGACGTAGGTCGAACGACCCGCATCGACGAAGGCGAGGTTGACGGCGCGCAGGTGTTCGACCTTGGCCGAGCGCAGGTCGGTGAAGAACCACAGCGCGCCGGTGGCGTCCATTTCCAGCGGCGACATCGGGCGGCTGGCCAACGCACCACTGTCCTCGGCGGCGGTCAGCATGACCACCGATATCGGCCCGATCAACGCGGCCAACTGGTCCAGCTCGGCACTGGCCTGGGTTTCGGTTTTCATGCACAGCTCCGACCACGGACAATGCGCCATCGTCGGCGTTGAGCAGGCACTCCACCATCGGTGGCCACCGGCTCCGGTTGTGGGCTGGCTCCTACAGGGCCGGATCAGCCTTGCGACGACCCGGGCCGGCAGATGCGCGGAGCCGCGTGGTCGCGGCCGACCATCGCCCGCGCGTACAGGTAGTTGTTTCGTGCGCGCTCACTCATCGCGTCGAGATCGACGTGGCCTTGGGCGTCGCACGGGAATGCCAGCCCGCGGCCCTTCGTAAAGAGCGACATGAAGCGAACTTCGAACAAGGGCATGGCAAGCAGCGGGGACGTGAGCATCGCGGTCTCCAAGCAGCGGAACGATTCTCTGCTCGGTGCAGTGTGCGTCGCGCCGCGCGCCACCGCTGCCGGTGCACAGCGCGCCCCGATGTCGGCAACCGGCGCGCGCCAAGGCTGTCAGCGTCCTACACCGGCCCATGTGTTGCCATGCGGCGTGTGTGGGCCTGCGAACAGACGATCGCGCGGCGAGCGGTTAGGGTGCGCACTGCACCATGCAAAAAGAGCCTCTCCTCACCCTGCGCCGATGGCTTCGCGGGGCCCTGTTCTGCACCCTCGCAGCCACGCCGCTGGCGCAGGCCCAGGACGCGGCGTCACTGAAGGCGCGCCACGCCAGCCTGCGCGAGGCGCTGGCCAGCAACGCCTTCCAGCGCCCGCTGTTCCTCGAGTCCAAGGAGAACGCGGGGGACCTGAAGGGCGACATCTACGCGCGCATCGATCAGCCCTTTGCCGTGGCCGGCCCGGCGCTGCAGGGCATCGACCAGTGGTGCGACATCCTGATCCTGCACCTGAACGTCAAACGCTGCCTGGCCACCAACACGAGGGCAGGCGAAACGCTGGGCCTGCTCATCGGGCGCAAGTTCGACCAGCCGCTGGCCGAAGCCTATGCCTTCGAATTCGCCTACAAGGTGGTCGCCGCCCAGCCCGACTACCTGCAGGTGCTGCTGCACTCCGACGAAGGACCGCTCGGTACCAGCCGCTACCGCATCGTGCTCGAAGTGGTGGCCCTGGACGCCGGACACAGCTTCCTGCACCTGTCGTACTCCTACGCCTACGGCATGGCCGCGCGCGTGGCCATGCACGGCTACCTGGCCACGCTCGGGCGCGACAAGGTCGGCTTTTCCGTCGTCGGCAGCCAGGCCAACGGCCAGCCGATCTTCATCGGTAGCACGCGCGGTGTGGTCGAGCGCAACACGATGCGCTACTACCTGGCGATCGAAGCCTACCTCGGCGCGCTGTCGATACCGGCGTCGCAGCAACTGGCCAAGCGCCTGAACGACTGGCACCGCAGCGTCGAACGCTACCCGGTGCAACTGCACGAACTCGATCTCGCCGAGTACCTGAACCTCAAGCGCGATGAGCTGCAGCGGCAGAAGGCCTTGGGCGGTTAGCGTCAATCGCCCAGCAGTTCGCCCACCGCCTTGAGGTCGTCGACGCGGTCGCACACGGCCTTGATGGCCATCAGGATCGGCACGCCGAGGAACAGGCCCCACAGGCCCCACAGCCAGCCCCACGCGAGCACACCGACGAACACCGCCACCGGGTTCATGCGGCTGGCCCGTCCGGTCAGCCACGGCGTCAGGATGTAGCCCTCGATGCTGTTGATGAGCAAGGTGGCGCCGGCAATCAGCAGCGCCATCTCGAAGGTGCCGAACTGCACGAAGCCCAGCACCGCCGAAGCCCCGGTGACGACGATGCTGCCGAAGTAGGGAATGAAGTTGAGCACGAAGCTCGCCGCGCCCCAGACCCCGGCATGCTCGACGCCGATCCACAGGAACGCCAGCCAGGTGGCCACTCCCACCAACGCGCTGGTGAAGACCTGGACCATCAGGTAGCGCTGGATCTGCAGGTCGATCTCGTCCAGCGCCTGCAAGGTCAGGCGTTTCTGGCCGAACGTGGGGCCTGCGATCTTGACCATCTTGCGCCGGAAGGTGTCGCCCGAGGCGAGCAGGAAGAAGGTGACGAAGAGCACCACCATGGTCTGGCCGACGGCGGCGACCAGGCCGAGCGTGCCGGTCCAGAGGTAGTCCTTGATGTTGAACCGGGGCTGCTCGATCTGCACCTTGGTCACGCTGCGGCTCGGCGCGGGGCTGGCACCGTCTTCGGCAGCGCGTTCGAGTTCGGTGGCCGCTTTCTGTACCTTGTCGATGGTGCCGGCCGGCCCCTGGTTGCGCTGGCTGGCGATGCCTCGGCGCACCTTCTGCGCCACCTCGGGCAGGGATTCGATCATTGCCGCCGCGTCGTCGCTGAGCGACCAGGTGATCGTGCCGATACCGCCCACGATGCCCACCAGCAGCAGGCCCGCCGCCAGCGCGCGCGGCAGGTGCAGGCGCACCAGCCGGTTGACCAGCGGCGTCAACGCATAGCTGAAGGTCAGGCCCAGCAGCAGCGGCACGAACACCGCAGCGGCCCAGTGCAGTACGTACAGGCTGGCCAGCACCGCGAGCACCGCCAGCGAGGCGCTGCGCACATCGACCGCCGTGTTCCACATCGCGCGCGGTTCGTCAGGCGCCGGCGCGAGCAAGGCCGCGTCAGGATGGTCCTCGGAGTCGAGCGCGGCCTGGGTCGCGGCCTCGTTGTCCGCGGGGCTCGGCGGCAACGTCATGGGCCAGCGCGCTGGCGGTTGGGCGTCATCTTCCACCCTGGCTGACGCGCTGCGGCTCGATCAGGCCAACTGGTCGGCGTAGGCCTGCCGGTCATGGGCGTAGCAGTCGCAGGCCGACGCTTCGAGCCGCTTGCGGTCGAGCACCGTCAATTCACCCCGGTGGTATTCGATCAGGCCGCTGCGCTGCAGCGCACTGGCGGCGGCGGTGACGCCGACGCGGCGCACGCCGAGCATGTAGGCCAGGAATTCGTGCGTCACATGGAAGCGATCTGCGTGGGCGCGGTCCTGGCTCATCAGCAGCCAGCGCGCCAGGCGCGGGCCGATCTTGTGAAAGCGCAGGCAGGCCGCCGAACCGGTGAGTTGGGCCATCAGCACGTACAGGTAGCGGTGGAGCACGCGTTGCAGCGCCGCGCTGCGGGCCAGCTCGATGCGGAAGGCCGTGGCGCCGATGCGCCAGGCCGAGCCCGCGCCCTGCACCAGCGCATGCAAGGGTACGGTGGCCACACCGAGCGCCAGTTGCGCGCCGAGCATGCCTTCACGGCCGATCATGCCGACTTCCAGCGCCGGCTTGCCATCGATCGGCGCGACCATCGAAATGAATCCGTCGATGGGGAAGTAGACGTGGCACGTGGCCTTGCCGGGCTTGCACAGCACTTGGCTCAGCACGAGTTCGTGCGGCTCGCCGAGGGCGAGCAGGCGCAGTCGGTCCTTGCGCGGCAAGCGCTCGATCAGGTGGTTCTGGGCAGTGGCCATAGGAGCTCAGGTGGGGTGGCGACGCCCGCATCTCAGTGCGCAGCCCGCTCTCGAGGACGGCCATTGACATGCCGCGTGCCTCATCGCACCCAGTCTGGGGCCTGGGAGCCGCGCTGTCTGTCTGCCAACAAACATAGCGGCGAAAGAAAGGCCAGCTCAGGCAGCCAGCGGCATCGGCAGCAAGCGCGCGTACTCCTTCTTCGCCACGGCATAGCACTCGCAGGTGTGCTGCTCCAATTGGTGGCGGTCGAGCACCGCAATGTGGCCGCGGCGGTACCGGATCACCCCGGCCCGCTGCAGCTTCTGAGCCGCAGCGGTCACGCCTTCGCGGCGCACGCCGAGCAGGTTGGCTACCGCTTCCTGGGTCATCGACAACTCGTCGGAATGCGAACGGTCCAGCCCCATCAGCAGGCGGCGGCTGACCTGCTGGGCGATCGAGTGGTGGCGGTTGCAGGCCGCGGTTTGCGCCGTCTGCACGATCAACGACTGGGTATAGCGCAGCAGCAGGTTCAACACCGGGCCACCGCGCTCGACCGAGGCCCGGATCACGTGGGCGCTCAATCGCCAGCCCCGCCCGGCGCTTTGCACCACGGCCCGGCTGGGCATCGCGTCGCCGCCCATGAACAGCGAGATGCCCACCACGCCGTCGTTGCCGACCACCGCGAACTCGGCCGAGGCGCCTTCGCGCGTCATGTACGACAGCGAAACGATGGCGGTGGTCGGGAACACCACCGAGGCCGGCGCGCTGCCCGATTCGAACAGCACTTGGCCATAGGCCAACTCGACCGGCTCTAGGTGCGGCTTCCAGTGCGCCCACTCGGCATCGGACAGCGCAGCGAGCAGATGGTTGCGTCGTGATTCCATGCCGCATGATCCCGAGCCAGCGTCGCGCCAGCTATCGGCTGTGGCCGGTACCTGCTGTCAGCGGCGTCCTACGGCACTGTGTGCTGTCGAACAGACCGTACGCTACGCGCCGGCTACAACCACGCCATGGGCAATCGATCGATGTCGGGTGGCACGCCGAGATCAGTGTGCAGTCACACTGTTCACTTTTATGACCAGGCCTACCCTGCGCAGGCGGCCAGTGATTTCATCGCCGCGGGCCTGCTGGCCGGCGACGCCTGTGTCGTGATGCTGGTCGGGCCGCATCGACAAGCCGTCGAACGGGCCTTGAACACACGCGGCATCGCCACTGACCCTGACGGTGCCCATCCGGGCACCTACGTCGCGATCGATACCGACGAAGCGCTGTCCCAGTTGGTGGTCGACGGCCGCCTGGATATGAAACGGGCGGCAGAGTCCTTGGCCGCCTTGCTCCGTGCGCGCGCGCAAGGCGGCACCGGGCAGGTGCGACTGATCGGCGATCCCGCCCCGGCACTGTTCGCCGCGGGCAACCAGGAAGATGCGATCGCCCTCGAAGGCTTGGTCGACCAACTGGCCAATGAGCATGGCGCTGCGGTTTTTTGCGCGTACCCGACAGGCGTTTTTTGCCGCGAAGGGCACACCCGCTCCTTGTTCAGGGTCAGCGCCGAACACAGCGCACTGGCATTTCCCGAGCAGCTCTGGGTTCGCGGCTTTTTGCCGCAGGCGAGCGCTACTTGGCCAGCTTGGCCGGCAGCAGCCGGTCGTACTCGGCCTTGACCACGGCATAGCACTCGCAACTGCGCCGCTCGAGCCCCGGCCGGTCGAGCACCGTGATGCGGCCGCGCGTGTAGCGGATCAGCCCGGCGTCCTGCAACTTGAGCGCGGCCTCGGTCACGCCTTCACGGCGCACGCCGAGCATGTTGGCGATCAGCTCCTGCGTCATCGCCAGCTCGTTGCCGGTGAGCCGGTCCAGGCTCAGCAGCAGCCAGCGGCAGAGTTGCTTGTCGAGCGTGTGGTGCCGGTTGCAGACGGCCGTCTGCGACATCTGCGTGATCAGCGCCTGGGTGTAGCGCAGAAAAAGGTGCAGCACCGGGGCGCGCTTGAACTCTTCCTTGATGGTTCTCGCCGACAGCCGCAAGCCCTGGCCGGCGCTTTGCACCACGGCGCGGCTGGGCGTGGACTCGCCGCCCATGAACAGCGAGATGCCGACCAGGCCCTCGCAGCCGACCACGGCAATCTCGGCCGAGGCGCCGTTTTCCATCACGTAGAGCAAGGACACGATGGCCGAGGTCGGGAAGTACACATGCGACAGCGTGGCGCCCGATTCGTACAGCACCTGGCCCAGCGCCATCGTGACCGGCTCGAGCTTCGGCCGCCAGCGCTTCCAGTCGGCGTCGGGCAGCGCCGCGAGCAACTGGTTGGTCTTGGGGTCGAGGGGGGTGGACAAACGGGCACTCCGGGGCGGGGCGGACTTCGAGGCCAAGCATGCAAGGGTCAGCTCGTAGTCTGCAAGTGTAGGCTTCCGAAGCCTGCGGCTTGGTTCGATAGCGTACACACCCCCGGTAAACCTGCCCCGCCGATCGACAAAGATCAATGCGCACGCGGAGTTACGTTCAGGTGGCGGTCAATGTTCGGGCCAGCAGATCGAACTGCTGGCGACCCAGGTTCGCCAGCATTTCGTCGACCATCGCCTGCAAGTCGTAGTCCGGTGTCCAGCCCCAGTCGCGCTGCGCGGCGCTGTCGTCGATCGAGCGCGGCCATGACGCGGCGATGGCCTGGCGGAAGTCGGGTTCGATGTCCATCGTGAACGCCGGCAGGCGCTTGCGGATCGCAGCGGCAATTTCGAGCGGCGTGAAGCTGATGCCGGCCAGGTTGTAGGAGCCGCGCTCGCGCACCTGCGCAGCCGGCGCGTCCATCAACTGCAGCGTGGCGCGGATGGCGTCGGGCATGTACATCATCGGCAATGCCTGGTCTTCGCGCAGGAAGCAGGTGTAGCGGCAGGTCTTCAACGCGGCGTGGAATATTTCGACCGCGTAGTCGGTGGTGCCGCCGCCGGGCGGCGTTTTCCAACTGATCAGGCCGGGGTAGCGCAGGCTGCGCACGTCCACGCCGTGGTGCCGGTGGTACCACGCGCACCAGCCCTCGCCGGCGAGCTTGCTGATGCCGTAGACGGTGCTCGGGTCCATCACCGTTTTTTGCGGCGTGTGGTCCTGCGTTGTGCTCGGGCCGAATGCTGCTATCGAGCTGGGCCAGAAGATGCGCTCCAGCTTGTGCGAGCGCGCTAGTTCGAGCACGTTCAAGAGGCCCTTCATGTTCAGGTCCCAGGCCCACATCGGGTGCTTCTCGCCGCGCGCCGAAAGGGCCGCGGCGAGGTGATAGACCTGGGTGATGGCGTGGCGCTCGACGATGCTGGTCAGTGCACCGATGTCGGTGCAATCGAGCGCCTCGTGCGCCAGGCCGGGTACGCGGCCTTGGGGCGCGAGATCGCTGGTGACGACGGCCGCCGTGCCGTGGCGCTGCACCAGCGCGCTCGCCAGCTCGGTGCCGATCTGGCCATTGGCGCCGATGATGAGAATCTTCGGCGCCATCACTGTTCCCCGCCGATGAGGAGAACCTTCGGCGCCATCACTGTTCCCCGCCGATGATGAGAATCTTCATTTCACCAGGCCCAGCTCGCGCCCGGCCTGCGTGAACGCCGCCACCGCTGCTTCGAGATGCGCGCGCTCGTGGACGGCACTCAGCTGCACGCGGATGCGCGCCTGGCCTTTGGGCACCACCGGGAAGAAGAAGCCAACGACGTAAATGCCGAGCTCGAGCAGCCTGGCAGCGAGCTTTTGCGCCAGCACCGCGTCGTAGACCATGATCGGCACGATCGGGTGCTCGCCCGGCTTGATGTCGAAGCCGGCCGCTGTGATGGCCTGGCGGAACCAGCGTGTGTTCTCTTCGAGCTTGTCGCGCAAGGCCGTGCTGGCCTCGAGCAGCTCGAGCACCGCGATCGACGCACCGGCAATCGCCGGCATCAGCGTATTGGAAAACAGATACGGCCGCGAGCGCTGGCGCAGCAGCTCGACCACTTCCCTGCGCGCTGCGGTAAAGCCGCCCGACGCGCCGCCGAGTGCCTTGCCCAGCGTGCCGGTGATGATGTCGACCCGGCCAAAGACGCCCCGGTGCTCGTGCGTGCCGCGCCCGCGTGCGCCCATGAAGCCCGAAGCGTGGCACTCGTCGATGCCGAGCAGCGCCTCAAAGCGGTCGCACAGCGCGCGCATCTCATCGAGCCTGGCGATGGTGCCGTCCATCGAGAACACGCCGTCGCTGAAGACGAGCTTGAAGCGCGCGCCGGCCGCAGTCGCCTCGGCCAGGCAGCGCTCGAGATCGGCCATGTCGTTGTGCTTGTAGCGAAAGCGTCGCGCCTTGCACAGGCGGATGCCGTCGATGATCGAGGCGTGGTTCAGCTCGTCGCTGATGATCGCGTCGTCCTCGCCGAACAGCGGCTCGAACAGGCCGCCGTTGGCGTCGAAGGCCGCGGCGTAGAGGATCGCGTCTTCGGTGCCGAGAAATGATGCCAGCCTGGCTTCGAGCGTCTTGTGCAGATCTTGCGTGCCGCAGATGAAGCGCACGCTGCTCATGCCGTAGCCGTGCGTGCGCAGCGCCTCGTGCGCCGCCTCGATCACCAACGGGTGCGACGACAGGCCGAGGTAGTTGTTGGCGCACAGGTTGATGACCTCTCGCCCGTCGGTCGTCTTCACCAATGCGCCCTGCGGCGTGGTCAGCGTGCGCTCGGCTTTGTACAGGCCGGCGTCGCGCAAGGCCGTCAGTTCGGCGTTCAGGTGGCGGGTGAAGGGCGTGCTCATGGTGTCTGGGCCTTGGTTGGGGCACAATGCGGCTGTGCAGTCGCACGCCGTTTGTCCACTATATCGAACGAGTTTCCAGTATCGTGCCCAGACCCGCCGCCGTCAAGCCCGCCCCTGCCGCCCAGCCGCCGCCGCAGCCGCCGCGTGTGGGCGCCGCGCTCGCCGCGTTGCGGCAGGCCCGCGGGCTCTCGCTCGACGAGCTGTCGCGCCAGGCCGGGGTGTCCAAGTCGATGCTGTCGCAGATCGAGCGCCATCAGGCCAACCCGACCGTGGCCGTGGTCTGGCGCCTGGCCACGGCGCTCGGCGTCGGCGTCGGTGAGTTGCTGGGCAGCGAGCGCCCCGCCGCGCCGCTGCTGGCCACGGTGCCGGCGCACGCCACGCCCACGCTGGCCAGCCCCGACGGTAAATGCGAACTGCGCATCCTGGGCCCGATCGAGCTGGCCGGCCAGTTCGAGTGGTACCTGCTGACGGTGCAGCCCGGCGGCACGCTGGCGTCGCAGCCGCACGAGCCGGGATCCAGGGAGCACCTGTCGGTGCAGTCGGGAGCCCTCGAGGTGCAGGCCGGCGGCGAGTCGGCCCGCGTGCGCCACGGCGAGACGGCGCGCTACGCGGTGGATGTGGCGCACAGCATCCACAACCCCGGGCGCAGCGTGGCGCAGGCCTGGCTGGTGGTATTGCACCCGAGTTAGCGCGGCAGTTTCGGCCTGTGGTTGAAGTCACGCCGGCCCATATTTCCCCCTTTTGGGTGAGTGACGGGCGCGGCTGCCGATGCCACGATGCAGTCTCTGAGCCAAGGAGCCGCCTTCGGTGAAACTCGACGACACACCCGCCGCCAGCCTGAGCGCCAACCCGGCCGAGCGCCTGGTCGACGCGATCGCTCTGCCGATCGGCCGCTGGGACCGCGCGGCGCGCCTGCTGTTCTGCAACGCGCCCTACGCGAGCTGGGCCGGCCGCTCGAGTGACGAACTGGTTGGCCGCACCTTGGCCGAGCTGTACGGCGAGGCCGCCTGGGCCATCGCCAGCCCGGCCTTCGAAGCGGCCTTCGCGGGTCGCACGGTGGGCTACGAACGCCGCCTCACGCACCAGGGTGCGAGTGCGCGCTGGACGCGCGCGATGGTCTTCCCGGATCGCAATGCCGAGGGCGAAATCGAAGCCGTGTACACCATCGCCTTCGATATCCACGACGATGTGATCGAACGCGAAGCGCTGGTCGCCGCGCGGCAGCGGCTGGACCGGTTCACCGAACACATCCCCTACCCGCTGACCTACGTCGACCGCGACCTGGTGCTGCGCTTCGTCAACCGGGCCTATGTGCAAGCGGCGGGCATGGCCGCCGCCGAATTGATCGGCCACCCCATCGGGCAGGTGCGGGGCCCGGCGCGCTGGGCTCGCCACCAGCCGTACTTCGATCGCGCGCTGGCCGGCGAGACCGCGCAATACACGCGGCTGGTCGAAGACCTGCCGCAGGGCCCGCGCTGGCTGCGCACGAGCTACGTGCCCGATTTCGACGACGACGGCCAGGTGCTCGGCGTCTACACCGTGACCATCGATGTGCACGATCTCACCGAAGCCCAGCAGCGCCTGCAGCGCAGCGTGGAGCGCGACGGCCTGACCGATGCGCTGACCCGGCGCACGATGATGGAACGGCTCGACGCCGCCGCCAACGCCTGCGCCACCCAGCCGCTGGCGCTGTTCTTCGTCGACCTCGACGGCTTCAAGGCGCTCAACGACGCCCAGGGCCACGCCGCCGGCGACGCGATGCTGGTCGAGCTGGCGCTGGCCCTACAGCAGGCCGTGCGCGCCGAAGACGCCGTCGGCCGTTTTGGGGGCGACGAATTCCTGGTACTGGCCACGGTGCGCGACGCCGCCGGTGCGCATGCCCTGGCCGGCCACCTGCTGCGTGCGGTGCAGGAGTGCGCGGCGCGCTGCGCCGGCGCGCAGCCCGTGTCCGCCAGCATCGGCTATGCGCTGGCGCCCTACGATGCGACGCAGCCGCTGCGCCTGCTGCAACTGGCCGACCACGCGATGTACGCCGCCAAGCGCGGTGGCAAGAACCGCGTGATGCACTGCGCCGGGCTGGACTGACGTCGCGCTACAGCAGCTCACCCAGCATCAGCCGCTCCACGCCCGTGCGCTCACGGAACACGCGCGCCGCGGCGCTCGGCTCGAGCAGCATCTCGTCGATCAGCACGCGCGCGGGCGTCCGGGCGGGGTCGATCAGCAACACCAGGCGCGGGCCACCGTCTTCATCGAGACGCGCCACCCAGTCCAGAGCCATCAGCGCCTCGACGGTGGGCTCGACTTGCAGCGGGTCGGTGGTCAGCGCCGACGCCACCGCGGCCAGACTCAGGCCGCGCTGCGAATGTTGCCTGGCGCGCGCGAGTTCGCCCAGCACCGCCAGCGCCAGCGTGAAGCGGTAGCCCGGCATGGCAGGCCGCCGCGTGATGCGCATCGACAGGCTCGGCGCGTAGGCAGCGATCACCGCGCCCCAGAGTACGATGACCCAGCCGAGGTAGATCCAGAGCAGGAAAATCGGCAGCGTGGCAAAGGCGCCGTAGACCATCGAGTAGGTCGGCATCAGGCCGACGTACCAGGCCAGGCCGCGCTTGGCCAGTGCGAGCCCGGTGGCCACGAAGACGCCTCCGGCGATCGCGTGGCGCCAGCGCACCTGGGTGTTCGGCACGTAGTGGTAAAGCCCGGCCATGCCGGTAGCCAGGAGCACGAACTCGAGGACGACGAGCAGCAGCCCGACGCCGCCCGGCAGCGCACCGACCACGACCTTGGAGGCCGTGAGCACCGTGGAGGTCAACGACAGGCTGATGCCCAACAGCAGGGGCCCCAGCGTCAGCGCGGCCCAGTACACCAGCACGCGCCGGGCGATCGAGCGCGGCCGGCGCACGCGCCAGATGGCGTTGAGCGCATGGTCGATCGTCAGCATCAGCGCCAGCGCGGTGATCACCAGCACCACCAGTCCCACCGTGCCCAGCCGCGTGGCCTGGGTCGAGAACTGCGTCAACGCCGCCAGCACCGGCTTGGCAATGCCGTCGGGCACCAGGCTTTGCAGGAAGTACTTCTCCAGCGCGCCCTGGAAGCTGGCGAACATCGGGAAGGCGCTGAACACCGCCAGCATCACCGTCACCAAGGGCACCAGCGCGATCAGGGTGGTGAAGGTCAGGCTGCTGGCGGTAAGGCCGAGGTGGTCTTCGCGAAAACGCTCGCGCAGCGTGCGCGCGGTCTCGAGCCAGGGCCAGGTCTGCAGCGTCTCGGAGAGTTCGGCGACGCGGGCGCGCCAATCGGCAGGGGCAAAGGACATGGCCATCGCCCTATGATGCCAAACATGCCGGCCGCCACCGTTGCCGACCCCGTGCTGGACAGCGTGCCAGGGCGCGTGCTGGTTCGCGTGCGCGCGCTGGCCGTGGCCTGCCTGCTGGCACTGATTGCGCTGGGCCTGGCCTGGGAATTGTGGCTCGCACCGACCGGCAACCGCACACTGGCGCTGAAGGTGTTGCCGCTGGCGTTTGCGCTGGTCGGCCTGCTCAAGCACCGGATGTACACCTACCGCTGGGTCAGCCTGTTGGTGTGGCTGTATTTCACCGAAGGCGTGGTCCGTGCGACCAGCGAGCGCGGCGTGGTCGTCGCTCTCGCCGTGAGTGAGATCGTGCTCTGCGTGTTGTTGTTTGCAGCCTGCGTGTTGCATGTGCGCTGGCGTTTGCGCAAGGCGACGGCGACGGCATGAGTCACGCAGTGATCGACGCGCTGCGAGCCTGTGTCGGCGCCGCGCAGGTGCTCGTCGACGGCGACCTTTCGGCCTATGAACTCGACTGGCGCAAGCGCTGGCGCGGTCGCGCGCTCGCCGTCGTGCGGCCGGGTTCGACCGCCGAAGTTGCGGCCGTCGTTCGCGCCTGTGCGGCGTGCGCCACACCCATCGTGGCGCAGGGCGGCAACACCGGCCTGGTCGGTGCGGGCGTGCCCGACGCCAGTGGCATGCAGGTGCTGCTCAGCCTGACGCGTTTGAACGCAATCCGCGAGATCGACCGCGCCAACCTCACGCTGACCGCCGAGGCCGGCTGCGTGCTGCAGGCCGTGCAGCAGGCCGCTGACGACGCAGGCTTGCTGTTCCCGCTCAGCCTGGCCGCCGAGGGCAGTTGCACGATCGGCGGCAACCTGGCCAGCAACGCCGGCGGCACGCAAGTGCTGCGCTACGGCAATGCGCGCGCGCTGTGCCTGGGCCTCGAAGCGGTGACCGCCGGCGGCGACATCTGGCACGGCCTGGCGGGCCTGCGCAAGGACAACACCGGCTACGACCTGCGCGACCTGCTGATCGGCAGCGAAGGCACGCTGGCGATCATCACCGCGGCCACCCTGGTGCTGCACCCGCGGCCGGCGGCGACGATGACCGTGTTGGCCGCCTGTGCCTCGCTCGACGATTGCGTGGCCCTGCTGGTCGCCGCGCAACGGCGCCTGGGCCCGGGGCTGACCGGCTTCGAGGTCATAAACGCCTTTTCGCTGGCCCTGGTCGCACGGCACTTCCCGCATTTGCGCCAGCCGATGCCGAGCGTGCCGTGGTCGGTGCTGGTCGAGCTGTCGGACAACGAGAGCGTTGACCATGCGCGGGCGCAGTTCGAGGGCCTGCTTGCCGACGCACTGGCGGCCGGCACGATCAGCGACGCCGCCGTCGCCCAGAGCGTGGCCCAGTCGCGGGCGATGTGGCACCTGCGCGAGTCGATCCCGCTGGCGCAGAACGAAGAAGGCCTGAACATCAAGCACGACATCGCGCTGCCGGTGTCGCGCATCCCCGCGTTCTGCGCCGGCACCGACGCTGCACTGGCGGCGCGCTGGCCAGGCGTGCGCCTGGTCAACTTCGGCCACCTCGGCGACGGCAACCTGCACTACAACGTGCAGGCACCCGCGGGCGTCGATGCCGCCGCGTTCTTGTGCGGCGAAGAGCACGCGGTCAATGCAGTGGTCTACGACGCGGTCACGGCCCACGGCGGCTCGATCTCGGCCGAACATGGCATCGGCGCGTTGAAGCGCGACGAACTGGTGCGGCGCAAGGACCCGACCGCTCTGGCGATGATGCGCGCGGTCAAGCGCGCGCTCGATCCGCAGGGGCTGCTCAACCCCGGCCGCGTGCTGTAGTCATGCCAGCGCGGGCCGTCCCAAGCGGCCCGAGTTCCCCTCGGGGCGCGGGTGCAGAGAGCTTGGGGCCGTGACTACTGCAGGGGTTCTTTCAACGCTGCGGGCAGTGGCAGCGGCATGACCTCGATACCCTCGTCGCGCAGCGCCTCGCGTTCGTCGACTGTGGCCTGGCCGCGGATGCCGCGCTCGGCCGTTTCGCCGTAATGGATGCGACGGGCTTCGTCGGCAAAGCGCTCGCCGACATCTTCGGTGTTGGCGAGCACGTGGCGGATGGCCTTCATCCATTGTGCTTGCGGGTCGGGTTGCGGCGGCGGCGTTTGCGCCACGGCCTCGCGAGCGCCCGACAGGTTCAGCCGCGGCGCGCTGGGCAGGCGCACGATCACACTGTCGTCGCACAGCGGGCAGGCGATCAATCGGCGGCCGTTTTGCTCGAGGAAATCGTCGTCGCTGGCAAACCAACCCTCGAAGCCGTGGCCGTTGTGACAACGCAGGTCGATGACTTTCATGACCGACTCATGATAGTCAAAGCCGCCCCATCACGCCGCCGCCCAGTGCAAAGACCACTGCCCTGCCTGCCACTTTTGCAACCAAAGCAGCCCGATCAGCGTCTTGGCATCGGTGACGTCTCCGCGGGCGACCATCGCATCGAGCTCGGACGCGGTGTGCAGCACGGTGTCGAGAAACTCGCCGGCGTCCAGACGCTGCACACCCGCGGTCAGACCGCGCGCGAACCAGACCTCGATGCCCTCGGTGGAGTAGGCGACCGCGTTGTGCAGGATGCCGGCGCGGGCCCATTCGGCAGCGCGGTAGCCGGTTTCTTCAGCCAGCTCACGCACCGCGCAGTTGAACGGCACCTCGCCGGCGTCGATCTTGCCGGCCGGGAACTCGAGCATCACGCGGCCCATCGGGTGGCGGTACTGGCGCTCCATCAACAGCCGGCCATCGGGCAGCAGCGGCACCACCATCACCGCGCCGGGGTGGACGATGTACTCGCGCGTGGCCTGCTTGCCGTCGGGCAGGACCACGGTGTCGCGATGCACGTCGAGGAAGCGGCCGCGCCAGACCGGCGCGCCGGTGACGCGCGTTTCCGTCAAGTGCGCATCACTGTCGTCAGCCACGCTGTCGGTCAGGTCGCCACGGTGAGCAAGATGGCCTTGATGCACATCGCCATCAGGCCGCCGGGCAACAGGCCGAACACCAGCACCGCCACCCCATTCACCGCCAACAGCGCCTGCACACCGTTGTCGCCGTGTATGCGCCGCGCATCGGCCGCGGGCTCGTCGAAGTACATCACCTTGACCACGCGCAGGTAGTAGAAGGCACCGATCAGCGACAGCAGCACGGCAAACACTGCCAGCCACAGGTAGCCGGTGATGTTGGTGGTGACCAGTGCCTGTAGCACCGACAGCTTGGCGTAGAAGCCCACCATCGGCGGGATGCCGGCCAGCGAGAACATGAACAGGGCCATCACCGCGGCCATCCAGGGGCTGCGCTGGTTCAGGCCCGCCAGGTCAGTGATCTCCTCGCTCTCGAAGCCCTGGCGCGCGAGCAGCATCACCACGCCGAACGAGCCGAGCGTCGTCAGCACATACGTCACCATGTAGAACAGCGCCGAGCTATAGGCGTTGCCGCCCGACAGCGTGTTGCCGCTGATCACGCCCGCGCTGAGCGCCAGCAGCACGAAACCGATCTGGGCGATAGCCGAGTAGGCGAGCAGGCGCTTCAGGTTGGTCTGCGCGATGGCCGCCAGGTTGCCGATGAACAGCGACGCCACGGCCAGTACCACCAGCATCTGCTGCCAGTCGGTGGCCAGGCCGAGCAGGCCTTCGACCAAGAGACGCATCGCAACACCGAAGGCAGCCAGCTTCGGCGCGCCGGCGATCAGCAGCGTGACGGCCGTCGGCGCACCGTGGTAGACGTCGGGCACCCACATGTGGAACGGCGCGGCGCCGAACTTGAAGCCCAGGCCGGCGACGATGAACACCAGGCCGAAGGTCAGCACCTGCGGGTTGGCCTGGCCCTTGCCGATGCTCTCGAACACCTGCGGAATGACCAGCGTGCCAGTGGCGCCGTACATCATCGACAGGCCGTAGAGCAGGAAGCCCGAGGCCAAGGCGCCAAGTACGAAGTACTTCATCGCCGCCTCGGTGGCCAGCAGATGGTCGCGGCGCAAAGCGGTCAGCGCGTACAGCGACAGGCTCATCAGCTCGAGGCCGAGGTAGACGACCAGGAAATTGTTGGCCGAGACCATCACGCACACGCCGAGCAGCACGAACAGCGAGAGCGTGAAGAACTCGCCCTTTTGCATGTCGCGCGACGCGATGTAGGGCTGGGCGTAAGCCAGCGTGACCATCACCGCCAGCGCGCCGAAGAACGCCAGCAGGTGGCCCAGAGGGTCGGCCACGACCATGCCCTGCATACCGTACAGCGACTGCCCGGCATCGAGCGCGTGCAGGTGCAGCAGGGCCACGGCGGCCAGCGTGGCCTGTGTCAACCAGAAGGTGATGCGGCGCGCCGGGTCGGTGACGAACAGGTCGACGATGGCGATGACGCAGGCCATCGTCAAGAGCACGATTTCGGGGTAGAGGACGGGCCAGTTCATGAGCTGCAATCAGTACGCGCCGGGCCGTCCCGAGTGCGCTGGCGCCCCACGGGCCACGCAGGGGCCGTTCTTCGGCCCTGGGGGCAGCGAACGCAGTGAACTTGGGGGTTGTTCGATCATTGCCCGGCCTCAGTTGAGCTTGCTCTGTGCCACATGCAGCAGCAGTTGGGTGACGGACTGGTGCATCACGTCGGTGAAGGGCTTCGGATAGACGCCCATCCAGAGCACGGCCGCTGCAAGCAGCGCCAACATCACGAATTCGCGGGTGTCGATGTCGACGAGCGCCCTGACATGCTCGTTGGCCACGTCGCCGAAATAGACCCGCTTGACCATCCACAGCGTGTAGGCTGCGCCGAACTCCAGCGTCGTCGCGGCCGCAAACGCAATCCAGAAGTTGGCCTTCATCGCGCCCATGATCACCATGAACTCGCCGACAAAGCCGCTGGTCGCCGGGAGGCCGCAGTTGGCCATCGCGAACAGCATGAAGAACGCGGCAAACTTCGGCATCGTGTTCACGACCCCGCCATAGTCGGCGATCTGGCGGCTGTGCATCCGGTCGTACATAACGCCGACACACAGGAACATGG